>NZ_JANFAK020000189.1 GCF_024721315.2 Streptomyces sp. Isolate_45 | reverse complement strand
GCCCAGACGCCGGCCGGTACGCGGCCGCGCCGGCCCAGGGCGCGCGCGGGGCCCGCGACGGGCAGGGCGAACAGGGCCGCGTGCAGGAGGCCGAGCGCGGGAAGCAGCAGCGGGGCGATGAGGAGGAGCCACATCAGGAGGGCGTCTCCGAACGCTCCCTCGCTCCGGTCGTGGTCGTACGGGCCCGCGAGACCGGCGAGGACGAAGGCCGCGGCGAGGAGCAGGAGGGGCTGTCCGGCCGACATGGCCGCCGCCGCGGGGAGCTCCCTGCCCAGGACCGTCGCCGGACGGGCCGTTCCGTCGTGCGCCATGAGGCCGCCCCCGAACCGAGTTTTGAACAAGTTCAGTCACTTGTTGCCCGCACCCTACCCCCACCCGCGCCGGGGCCCGCCGGGGCCCCCGCCCACTCCCTCACGCCCTCGCCGACCCCGTGCGGCCCCGGCGCGACCCTTCCCATCTGACGGACCGTCAGGTTCAATCGGGGGTGTGATGGGACACGCAGGGATGGCGGCCACCGTCGTCCGATACCTCAGGTCAGCCGGCGCCCCCGCATCCGCGGCCCCGGAGTCCGTCGACGCTCTGCCCCGGCCCGCCCTGCGGGCCGTCGGCCGGGACGAGCGCGCGCCCGTCGGCCCCGCGGAGTTCCGGGCCGTGCTCGGGCGCTTCGCCAGCGGGGTCACGGTCATCACCGCGCCGCCCGGGGAGGGCGAGGACGGCCCGGCGGGCTTCGCCTGCCAGTCCTTCGCCTCGCTGTCCCTCGACCCGCCGCTGGTCACCTTCATGGTGGCCCGCACGTCGACCACCTGGCCCCGGATCGCCCGCGCCGGGGTGTTCTGCGTCAACATCCTGGGCGCCGAACAGGGCGCGCTGTGCCGGGCGTTCGCCGTCAGCGGCGCCGACAAGTTCGCCGGGGTCGGTCACCGGCCGGCGCCCGTCACCGGCTCGCCGCAGCTCGACGACGTGCCCGCCTGGATCGACTGCCGGATCCAGGCCGTCCACACCGGCGGCGACCACCTCATCGTCGTCGGCCGCGTCACGGCCATGGGCGCCGAGGGCGAGGGCGACCCCCTCCTCTTCCACCAGGGCCGCTTCGGCCGCTTCACCCCCTGACCCACGGCGCGCCCCGGGCCGGCCCCCCGACCGACGGCGCGACCCGACCCGCACCACGGCCCGGCCCCGCACCCCTCGGCCCGACGCCACGGCCCGGCCCCGCACCCCCTGCCGGGCCGCGGGGCCGGGTCGTGTCCGGGCTCAGAAGGTGAGCACCCCCCGCGCCACCCGTCCGTGGTGGGCGTCGTCGGCGGCCTTGGCGAAGTCCTCGACCGGGTAGACCTCCGTCACCAGCTCGTCCAGCAGCAGCCGACCCTGCCGGTACAGCTCCGCGTACAGCGCGATGTCGCGTTGGGGGCGGGAGGACCCGTACCGGCAGCCCATGATCGTCTTGTCGAGGTACATGGACGAGACGAGGAACGACGCCTCCTCCTTGAACCCCGGCACCCCCAGCAGGATCGCCTGCCCGTGCCGGTCCAACAGGTCGACGGCCTGCCGGATCAGCTTCACGTTGCCCACGCACTCGAAGGCGTGGTCCGCGCCCGTCGGCAGGATCTCCCGGACGGCGGCCGAGGAGTCCCGGACGGCCGACGCGTCGATGAAGTGGGTGGCGCCGAACTGCCGGGCCACCGCCTCCTTCGCCGGGTTCGCGTCCACGGCGACGATCGTCGTCGCCCCGGCTATCCGGGCGCCCTGGAGGACGTTCAGCCCGATCCCGCCGGTGCCGATGACGACGACGCTCTCGCCGCGGTCCACCTTCGCCCGGTTCAGCACCGCCCCGACGCCCGTGAGCACCCCGCAGCCGATGAGCGCGGCCGAGGTCAGCGGCACGTCCCGGGGGATCTTCACGGCCTGCACGGCCCTGACGATCGTCCGCTCCGCGAACGCCGAGTTGGAGGCGAACTGGAACAGCGGCTTCCCGCCCCGGCTGAAGGGTTGGCCGGGCATCCCGATCGCCTTGCGGCACATCGTCGGACGCCCCCGGTCGCAGTCGGCGCACGCCCCGCAGTTGGCGAGCGTGGACAGCGAGACGTGATCGCCCGGCGCCACGTGCGTGACGCCCGCGCCGACCGCCTCGACCACCCCGGCGCCCTCGTGCCCGAGCACCACCGGCGGCGGGAACGGGATCGTCCCGTCGATCACCGACAGGTCGCTGTGACACAGCCCGGCCGCCTTGACCGCGACGAGCACCTCCCCCGGGCCCGGATCGCGGATCTCCAGATCGTCGACCACCTGGGCCTGCTTGCCGTCGAACACGACGCCTCTCACCTGGGCTCCTTAGGCAGGCCGAGCACCCGCTCGGCGATGATGTTCCGCTGGATCTCGTCCGAGCCGCCGTAGATCGTGTCGGCCCGGGTGAAAAGGAAGAGCCGCTGCCCCTCGTCGAGTCCCCGCTCGTACGGGACCTCCCGCGACCAGGGCCCCGAACCGGCCGTCGCCGCCGCCCCCCGAACCTCGACGGCCAGCTCCCCGAGCCGCCGGTGCCAGCCGCCCCACAGCAGCTTGGCCACGCTCGGCGCCCCCGGATCAGCGGCGGAACCGAGGGTGCGCAGGGCGTTCCACCGCATGGTGCGCAGCTCGGCCCACTGCCGTACGAGGCGTTCGCGCAGGACGGGGTCCGGGACTCCGGCGGCGGCGTGGTCGGCCAGGACGCGTTCCAGTTCGGCGGCGAAGCCGATCTGTTGGACGAGGGTGGAGACGCCGCGTTCCAGGGCGAGCAGGCCCATGGCGACGGCCCAGCCGTTGCCCTCCCCGCCGACGGTCCCGGCCGCCACGGCCCCGTCGAAGAACACCTCGTTGAACTCGGCGGTGCCCGACATCTGCCGGATCGGGCGGACCTCGATCCGCCCCGGCTGGTCCATCGGCACCAGCAGGAAGGACAGGCCGCGGTGCCGGCGGGAGCCGCTCTCGGTGCGGGCGAGGACGAAGCACCAGTCGGCGTCCTGGGCGAGGGAGGTCCAGATCTTCTGCCCGGTGACGCGCGGCAGCCCGTCCGCCGGGTCGCGAACGGCGACGGTACGGACGCCCGCCAGGTCCGATCCGGCGTCCGGTTCGCTGTAGCCCTGGCACCACAGCTCCTCGCCGCGGGCGATGCCGGGCAGGAACCGGGCCTGCTGCTCGGGGGTGCCGTAGGCGATCAGGGTCGGCGCGAGCAGGTTCTCGCCGATGTGGCCGAGCCGGCCGGGCGCGCGGAGCGCCGCGTACTCCTCCGCCCAGACGACCTGGCCGGTGAGGGAGAGCCGCTGCTGTCCGTACGCGCCGGCGGGGACGTCCCAGCCCTGCCCGATCCAGCCGCCGCGGCCCAGCTCCCGCTCCCAGCCGCGCCGCCGGTCCGTCCCCTCGTGCTCGCTGCCCGGCCCGCCGAGGCCGCGGAGGTCCGCGTACGGGCCGGCGAGGCGGGCGGTGAGCCAGGTACGGGCGCGGGCGCGCAGCTCCTCGTCCCCCGCTCCGAAGCTGAAGTCCATGCGGTCTCCCTGTCAGGCGTCGGCGGGGCGGCGGTCAGGCGTCGAACGGACGGGGTACGGGCCCAGGGCGCGCGGGCGAACGGGACCCGGGCGCGCGGAAGCCGGGCGCCCGGAAGCCGGGCCCGCCGGGTACGGGCCGACCAGGAACGGGCCGACCGCGCGAGGCCCGTCCGGCCCCGGCCCGGTCACGCATTGGGGCGGTCCTTGGCGGCGGCGGCCCGGGCCATGGCCTCCAGTTGCGCGAGCATCGGCATCGGGTCGGTGCCGACGGTCCCGGGGAGGAAGTCGGCGATCTTCTCCGGGGTCCAGGCGCCTTCGGCGTACCCGGCGCGCAGTTCGCGCGGCTGGGCCCAGACGGCGATCTTCGGACCGGCGATCGTGTACACCTGCCCGGTGATGTTCTCGGCACGGGCCCGGTCGCTGAGCAGGTAGGTGACGAGGGCCGCGACGTCCTCGGGCTCGCCGATCTCCTTGAGCTCCATGGGAACGTTGGCGGACATCCGGGTGCGGGCGACGGGGGCGACGGCGTTGGCGGTGACCCCGTACTTGTTGAGGCCGAGGGCGGCGCTGCGGACGAGGGAGATGATCCCGCCCTTGGCCGCGCTGTAGTTGGCCTGGGCGACGGAGCCCTGGTGGTTGCCGCTGGTGAAGCCGATGAGCGTGCCCGTGCCCTGCTTGCGCATGACGGCGGAGGCCGCCCGGAACACGGTGAAGGTGCCCTTGAGGTGAGTGGCGACGACCGGGTCCCATTCCTCCTCGGACATGTTGAACAGCATCCGTTCGCGCAGGATGCCGGCGACACAGACGACCCCGTCGACGCGCCCGTAGTGGGCGAGCGCCGTGTCGATGATGCGCTGCCCGCCCGCCATCGTGGAGATGTCGTCGGCCACCGCGACGGCCTCCCCTCCCGCGGCGGTGATCTCCTTCACCACCGATGCGGCGACCTCGCTGGTCGGTTCCCCGCCCTCGATGCCGACGCCGTAGTCGTTGACGACGACCCTGGCGCCCTCGGCGGCCGCCGCGAGCGCCACGGCCCGCCCGATGCCCCGGCCCGCGCCGGTGACGGCGACGACCTTGCCTGCCAAGAAGTTCCCCATGCCGGCCCCTTCCCGCGTTTTCTGACGGACCGTTAGATTCTATGGGCAGCCCGACGCACCAGCACAAGACCCGGTTGTCCCTCGCCTTCGCAAGGAGCTGATGAGGTCCATGTCCCTGCCCCCCGAGTTCCACGACATAGCCAAGCGCGTCAACAACTGGGGCCGTTGGGGCGCCGACGACGAGATCGGCACCCTGAACCTGATCACCGACCCGGTCGTCCGGGCCGCGGCCGCCGGCGTCCGCAGGGGCCGCCGGGTGCCGCTCGCGCTCCCGCTGCAGGAGGACGGCGTCCAGGTCGGCATGATCCCGGGCCGGATCAACCCGCTGCACACGATGGTGCAGATCAACCAGGAGATCTTCGGCCCGGGGACGGTGGCCTGCAGCGACGACGCGGTGACGATGGGCCTCCAGGCGGCCACCCACTGGGACGCGCTGACGCACGTCTCGCACTCGGGGAAGATCTACAACGGCCGCCCGGCCTCCTCCATCACCGCGCACTCCCGCGCCGAGTTCAGCGGCATCGACAAGGCCCGGCACATCGTCTCGCGCGGCGTCCTGCTGGACGTGGCCCGCGCGAAGGGCGTGGACCGACTGGAGGGCGGTCACGCGGTGACCCCCGAGGACCTGGCGGAGGCGGAGGAGTTCGGCGGGGTCACGGTCCGCGCCGGCGACGTCGTCCTCGTCCGCACCGGCCAGATCCAGGTCTACCTGGCGGGCGACAAGCACGGCTACGGCTTCCCGTCCCCCGGCCTGTCCGTCCGCACCCCGCAGTGGTTCCACGCCCGGGACGTGGCGGCCGTCGCGAACGACACCCTGACCTTCGAGATCTTCCCGCCGGAGATCGAGAACCTGTGGCTGCCGGTGCACGCCCTGGACCTGGTCGAGATGGGCATGCACCAGGGCCAGAACTGGAACCTGGAGGAGTTGTCCACAGCCTGTGCGGAAGAGGCCCGCTACTCCTTCCTCCTCTCGGCGATGCCCGAACCCTTCGTGGGCGGCACCGGCACCCCGGTCTCCCCGATCGCCGTCTTCTGACCGCCCCTCACCTCCGGCCGGACCGGCGGCGTCGGCGCGCCGGGCGGGCGCTCCCGGACCGGTGGTGCCGCGCGCCCGGTCCGCCGCCTTCGCGCCACCTCCCCGACAGCCGCCGCGCGGGGGCGGCGGGCCGAGCGGGGAACCCGGACCCGGCAAGGGGACGGGCGGGCACGGGGGCCGCCGCAGCGGCCCCGTACCTGCCGCGGTGGCGGCAACGGCCGGGACTGCTGAGGCGCAAGACCCCCCACGTTATGCCCACAAGAGCCTCACAGAGGCCGATTCCGCCCTTCTGGACCCATGGCGACCTTCGAAAAGATGGTCACGCGTCTCCAGGCCACCGTCACGAGCGCGTGGCTTCCCCGACGCCGAACCAGAGGGGTTCCACCATGTCACCGCGCAAGATCCTGGCGATGATGACCGCGACCGCGGCCCTGATCGCAGGACCCGTCCTGACCGCCCACGCCTCATCCGCCGCCACCGCCACCGACTCGACGTCCGCACGGTCCGTCCACGCCGAGCAGGCCCGCGCCGCGGGGCTGAGCGCCCCGGAGGCGGCCCGCCTCCAACAGCGGGTCGACGCCGTCCTCGCGAAGGACCCGGCGGCCCGCCAGGTCTCCGCGAACCGGCTGACCACCGCCGGCGGCTCCCTGACCCTCGCCACGCCCGGCCGGGGCGAGGCCCGCGACCTGGCCTCCCCGGACACCGCGCTCGCCTGCGGACACGGCCACCTGTGCATCACGGACGGCCAGGGCAACAACTACGACTTCTACCGCTGCGGCTACTACGACTTCTGGGGCATCGGCGACGGCACGTTCAACAACAACCAGACCTCGGGCACCCGGGCCCGGTTCTACAACGACAACGGCAGCGAACGCTGGTCGAACGTCGCCAAGTCCACCGGCACCGCCTCCTGGACCCCCGTGTACCACATCCGCCCCTGCTGACCCGCCCCTGACGCCTCCCCAGGTGCCCCCGGCCCCCACCCCTGGCCGGGGGCACCGCCCCGATCGGCGACCCGGCATCATGGGGCAGGGCACGGAGAAGGGAATGGGGCCGGGGATGCCTGGGCACGCGTACGGGTTCATGACCGCCGCACGGCCCGCGTCGGCGGACCTCGTACGGATCCTCGGCGAAGCCTTCGGGGTGGGCGCGCAGGGGGTCGACGTCGGGCCCGAGCACGCGGCCGCGGATCGGAACCCGGACGCCGCCGTCACCTGCCGGTACGAGTACTTCGCCCGGGGCGACCTGGCCTGCGCCCTGCACGTGCACGCCGTCCCCGCCATCACCGCGCCACCGACCCCCGAGGCCCTCGGACGGTCGCTGGCCCTGGGGTTGGGGACGACCGTGCTGCTGGACGGGGGCCCGCCCTCGATCAAGCGCGTCCTCACCCCCACCGGCGGCGCCACCTTCGCCCGGATCGAGGAGCCGGAGGCCAGGCAGGGCGGGGAGGGCGGCGGAAGCGGCTTCCGCGTGGCGGCCACCCAGGCAGGGGTGGAGGCGTTCGCGCACGCCCCGGTGCGCGGGCTCCCCGAGGTCGTACGGCACGTGCCGCTCGCCCCCGCGGGCACCGACCGGCGGCTGCGGCCGTGGGCGGACCTGATCTGCCGCATGGAGGCCGGCTGGCCGCCCGTGCGCTGGTACGGGCCCGACATGTACCGGGACGACCTGACGGCCCGGGACGACCTGGCCGATCTCGACGGGAACCCCGAACTGGCGGCGCTCGACGCCCGCTTCCGGGCCGCGACGGTGGACGACGACGGCGCGGAGATCGGCACGGTGACCGGGACGGCGACCGGCGCGGAGATCGGCACGACGACCGGCACGACGACCGGGACCCGGCAGGACACCGGCTCCGGCCCGGCCACCCGCCGGACCGCCGTCCCCTGGTACCGGCGCCGGCGGCCCGCCGTGCTGCCGTGGCGGGTGTTGCCGCCCGCCGACCCGGAGGGCGCGCACTGGCTGTGGGAGTGGGTGCGGGCCGGCTTCCCGACCGCGGCCGACCTGACGGGCCTCGACCTCGGCGGGGCGGTCCTGTCCGGCGCCGACTTCTCGGTGACCCTGTTCACCGGTACCCGCCTCACCGGCGCCCGCCTCGTCGGGACGGACTTCTACCGTTGCGACCTCCAGGGAGCCGACCTCTCCGGCGCCGACGCCACCGGCGCCTGCTTCGTACGGGCCGTCCTCGACGGCGCCGACCTGCGCGGGGCGGTCCTCGACGGCGCCGACCTCGTTCGCGCGGAGCTCTACGGGGCCGACGCCCGCGGCGCCCGTCTGCGCGGCGCCCGCGTCCTGGGCGCCGTACTGCTCGACACCGACCTGCGCGGGGCCGACCTCGCCGGGGCGGAGCTGCGGGAGAACCTCTTCGAGGTGATCCTGGACGACCGCACCCGCGTGGCGGGACTGACGGGGACGATGTTCGGCCCGGCCACCCTGACCGCGTCGGACGGCACCCGCCGTTCCCTCGCGGGGTCCGCGCTGGAGGAATGGATCCGGGCCCGCGGGGGCGACGTACGGGTCATCGAGCCCCGCGGCCGACCCCGTACCTGACCCGATCGACGTCGGGAGCGAGGGCGAGGGGGCCGGGTCGAACCCGACGCCCGACCCGCGACACCCGACCCCGACCCCGAGACCAACGGGTGGCGGCGTGTGTCCGTGCACACCCCGAGCGCGGCACGGCAGCCGCCACCCCACGACCCGCACTCGTCAAGGTAGGACCCTTGGCGTCCCCTCGCGACGAATCGCTCACCACAAGGGTGATCAACAGGTGACAATCCGTCAACACCTCGTTAGAGGTACACGCGCGGTTCCCGGTGGCAGGCAAAGTTTTCGTCGGGTGCGGTCTTCCCCGGCTCCGCCCGGTCGATCTCGCACCAGATGCGCTTGCCCGCGCCCTCGCGCTGCCAGCCCCACCGGTCCGCCAGTCCGTCGACGAGTTCCAGGCCGCGCCCGCCCGTGTCGTCCCCGGCGGCCTGCCGGGGGGCGGGCGCCCGGTCGCTCGCGTCGGCGACCTCGACCCGCACCCCCGGCCCCCCGAACAGCATCCGCAGCACGGCCGGACAGCCCGTGTGCACGACCGCGTTCGTGACCAGCTCGGAGATCAGCAGGATCAGCGTCTCGGCGAGCGGCTCGTCGTCCCCTATCCCGGACCCGGCCAACCGGGACCGCGCCCACCGGCGTGCCCGACCGACCTCGGCGGGGTCCGGTCCTACCTCCAGTTGCACCTGAAGCACCTGCACCGCTCACACCATCCGAACCGGCGGACACTTCGCCTCGCGACAGGATGGGATCACCGACCGTGATCCCCGTGCTGTGCAGCATGGTTGACATACAGTCACCACAACAAGCGCTTCGGGCATATTCCAGCGCGAAGGAGTAGGCGTGGTGCATACTGTGCGACGCTCGCGCCGCTCAACCGCTCGCATTCGTGGGAGCGTACCGGAGCCCACCCCCGCCTCCGGGCCGGATCGGGCTGGGCCCAGGACACAAACCGATATCAACTCTCCGTAATCGGACATGCGTCCCGCCCCGTCCCTCCCGTGCCCCGCCGCGCCCCTGCCGTCACGGTGAGCGACCGCCGGGCGCGGTCCGCACGGCAGTCGCACCCTGACGACGGGCCCTACGGCACCGCCGAGTCCAGCAGTTCCCCGGCCAGCAGTTCCTCCGCCTCCCCCGCAGTGCGCCACTGCTCCGCGCGCACCCAGGCCCGCTTCAGGTGGAGGTGGACGTCCGCCTCCCAGGTGAAGCCCATACCGCCGTGCACCTGGAGGCAGTCCCGTGCGTTGGCCACGGCCGCCCCGTCCGCGAGGAGCTTGGCGGCGGCGATCTCCCCCGGGCCCCCGGCGTACGCCGCCGTCACCGCCGCCGCGTACACGGCCGTACGGGCCAGCTCGGCCCGGACCAGCATGCCCGCGCACAGGTGCTTGACGGCCTGGAAGGCGCCGATCGGCCTGCCGAACTGCTCCCGCTCGCCCGCGTACCGTACGGCCAGCTCCAGCGTCCGCAGCGCGCTGCCGAGCTGGAGGGCCGCGGTGAGCAGGGCTCCCGTGTCCCGGTACGGGGCGAGGTCGTCGGCCCGGGCCCCGGCGCCGCTCCGGGCCCGGTGCAGGGGGGTCAGCGGGTCCGCCGAGCGGACCGGTTCGGCTTCGGGGCGGCGCGGGGAGCCGAGGACGGCGTCGGCCTCCGCCAGGTGGGTGACCAGGTCGCCGCCCAGGTCGAAGGCGGTGACGACGGTGGCGCCGGCGGCGGCTCCCGGGACGGTGCCGGCGGCCAGGTGGGTGGCGACCAGCGGGCCGGGCAGCAGCGCCCGGCCGGCCTCCTCGAAGAGGAGCACCGCCTCGGGCAGGCCGAGGCCGACCCCGCCGTCGGCCTCGGGAAGGCGCAGCGCGAAGAAGCCGGCCTCGCCGAGCTCCCGCCACAGGTCCCGGTCGACGGTGGTCCCCGTGTCCAGTGCGCTCCGCAGCGCCTCGCGCCCGTGGCGTCGGGCGAGGAGGTCGCGCAGGGCCGCCTTGAGGTCCCGCTGGTCCTCGGTCGGTTGGAAGTCCACGGCCGTTCACCGGCCCTTCGGGAGGCCGAGGATCCGCTCGGCGACGATGTTGTGCTGGATCTGGGAGGTGCCCGCCGCGATCGTGTAGGAGAGGGACGAGAGCCGGTCCAGGACCCATTCCTCGTCCAGGGCGAGGGAGTCGGGGCCGAGGACTCGCGCGGCCGCCTCGTAGAGCTCCTGGCGGGCGTGGGAGTAGGCCAGTTTGAAGACGCTGCCGCCGGTGCCCGGGACGCCGCCGGAGCGCTCCGCCTCGCCGACGTTCCACTGGGTGAGTCGCCACAGGGCGCCGAACTCTCCGTGGAGCCGGCCGAGGGTGCGGCGCAGGACGGGGTCGTCCCAGCGGCCGTTGGCCTTCGCCGCGCGGGCGAGGTGGGTCAGGGTGCGGCGGCAGGCGACGACCTCGCCGACGAAGGCCGTGCCGCGTTCGAAGGACAGGGTGACCATGGTGACGCGCCAGCCGTCGTTCTCGGCGCCGACCCGGTTGCCGACGGGGACGCGGACCTCGTCGAGGAAGACCTCCGCGAACTCCGTGGACCCGGCGAGGGTGCGCAGGGGCCGGACGGTCACGCCGGGTGCGTCCATCGGCATGGCGAGCCAGCTGATCCCGCGGTGTTTGGGGGCCCGCGGGTCGGTGCGGACGAGGAGCTCGCACCAGTCGGCGACCTCGGCGTGGGAGGTCCAGATCTTGGAGCCGGTGATGACGTACTCGTCGCCGTCGCGGACGGCCCGGGTGCGCAGGGCGGCGAGGTCGGATCCGGCGTCCGGTTCGCTGAAGCCCTGGCACCACACCTCGTCGCCGCGCAGGACGGGCGGTAGCCAGCGGGCGCGTTGTTCGGGGGTGCCCTCGGCAGCGATGGTGGGGCCGGCGTGGAGGAGTCCGACGAAGTTCGCGCCGACGTACGGGGCGCCGGCGCGTTCGGTCTCCTCCAGGAAGATCAGGTGTTGGGTGGGGGTGGCGCCGCGGCCGCCGGCGTCGACGGGCCAGTGGAGGCCCGCCCAGCCGGCGTCGTACAGGCGCCGCTGCCAGCCCAGGTCGTAGGCGCGGCGGGCGGGCCAGTCGTCCGGGGAGGGTTTGGCGGGGAGCTCGGGCAGGGTCTTGCCGAGCCATTCGCGCAGGCGGGCCCGGAAGTCCTGTTCCTCGTCGGTGTGGGTCAGGTCCATCAGCGGCCCTGGCCGGTCCGGTCGAGGTCCAGGGGCAGGCCGAGCATGCGGATGGCGTTGCCGCGCATCAGCTTGTAGACGGTCTCGTCGTCGAGGCCGCCGACGTGGTCCAGGGCGACCTCCTTGGTGTGCGGGAAGGTCGAGTCGACGTGCGGGTAGTCGGTCTCGAAGGTGGCGTTGTCGCGTCCGACGACGTCCAGTGAGGCGATGCCGTGCTTGTCGCGGAAGAAGCAGCAGAAGATCTGCCGGTAGTAGTACGTGGACGGCGGCTCGGGGATGAGGTCCTTGACGCCGCCCCAGGCGCGGTGTTCGCGCCACACGTCGTCGGCGCGTTCGAGGGCGTAGGGGATCCAGCCCATCTGGCCTTCGCTGTAGGCGAGTTTCAGGGTGGGGAACTTGACCAGGACGCCGCTGAAGAGGAAGTCCATCATCGAGGCCATGGCGTTGTTGAAGCTGAGGGAGGCCTGGACCGCGGGCGGGGCGTCGGGGGAGGCGGCGGGCATCTGGGAGGAAGACCCGATGTGCATGTTGACGACGGTGCCGGTGTCCTGGCAGGCGGCGAAGAAGGGGTCCCAGTAGCCGGAGTGGATGGACGGCAGTCCCAGGTGGGTGGGGATCTCGGAGAAGGTGACTGCGCGCACCCCGCGGGCCGCGTTGCGGCGGATCTCGGCGACGGCGAGGTCGATGTCCCAGAGCGGGATGATGCACAGCGGGATGAGGCGGCCGCCGCTGTCGCCGCACCATTCCTCGACCATCCAGTCGTTGTAGGCGCGCACGCAGGCGAGGGCGACCTCCTTGTCGTGGGCCTCGGCGAAGGTCTGGCCGCAGAAGCGGGGGAAGGTGGGGAAGCAGAGGGAGGCCTCGACGTGGTTGAGGTCCATGTCGGCGAGGCGGGCCTTTGGGTCCCAGCAGCCGCGGCGCATCTCCTCGCGGGTGATGCCCTCCAGGGTCATGTCGTCGCGGTCGAAGCCGACGGCGGCGATGTTGCGCTTGTACGGGAACTTGAGGTCCTCGTAGATCCACCAGTCGGTCGGGGGGCCGTCGGGGTCCATGGTGATGACGTACTTGCCGCCGGTGTACTGGAGTTCGCCGATACCGGCGGTGAGGGGCCGGGGTCCGCGGTCGCGGTACTTGGCGGGCAGCCACACGTCGAAGAGGTGGGCGGGTTCGATCACGTGGTCGTCGACGCTGATGATCCGAGGCAATTCCAGTTCCATAACCGTCTCCCCAATCGCCCAATCTGATGGATCGTCAGAAACAAGCTAGCCCCGCCGGCTCTGGACCGGCAAGCGCCGGCGCCCTACGCTCTGCGCCAGATCTGACCATCCGTCAGAAATTTAGCGAGGGAGGTCCGGGATGACGGACACCGCGACGGAACTGAGCCGGTCCCGGACCCTGTGGGAGCTGGTCGCCCGCCGGGCCGCGCTCACCCCCGACGGCCCGGTGCTCATCGAGGCCGCCGACCGACCCGCCGACGACCGCACGCTCACCTTCGGCGCCCTGCGCGAGCGCGCCGAACGCGTCGCCGCGGGCCTGTACGCCATGGGCGTGCGCCCCGGCACGGTCGTCGCCTGGCAGCTGCCCACCCGCATCGAGACGGTGCTGCTCTCGCTCGCCCTGGCCCGGCTCGGCGCCGTCCAGTCGCCCGTCATCCCCTTCTACCGGGACCGCGAGGTCGGCTTCGCCCTGCGCGAGTCCAAGGCCGAGTTCTTCGCCGTCCCCGGCACCTGGCGCGGCTTCGACCACACCGCGATGGCGGCCCGCCTCGGCGCGCGCGGGGTCTTCGACGCCTACGACGCCCTCCCGGACGGCGACCCCGCCCTACTGCCCCCGCCGCCCGGCGACGGCACCTCCGTGCGCTGGATCTACTGGACCTCGGGCACCACCTCCGACCCCAAGGGCGTCCTGCACACCGACCGCTCCCTGATCGCCGGCGGCTCCTGCCTCGCGGACGCCCTGCGCCTGACCCCGGCCGACGTCGGCTCGATGGCCTTCCCGTTCGCGCACATAGCCGGCCCGGACTACACGGTGATGCTGCTGCTGTACGGGTTCCCGGCGGTGCTCTTCGAGAAGTTCGCGATGCCGGACGCCCTGGACGGCTACCGCCGCCACCGGGTCACCGTCGCCGGCGGGTCCACCGCCTTCTACTCCATGTTCCTCACCGAGCAGCGCAAGGACCCCACGACGAAGCTCATCCCGAGCCTGCGCCTCCTCGCGGGCGGCGGCGCCCCCAAGCCCCCCGAGATCTACCACGCGGTGGTCCGCGAACTGGGCTGTCAGCTCACCCACGGCTACGGCATGACCGAAGTCCCCATGATCACCATGGGGGCGCCCGACGACACCCCGGAGAACCTCGCCACCACCGAGGGACGCCCCCCGGCGGGCATGTCCATCCGCATCACCACCCCGACCGGCGACGCCCTGCCCACCGGCGCGGACGGCGAGGTACGACTGCGCGGCGAGGCCGTCTGCCAGGGCTACCTGGGCCGCGAGGACACCGACGGGGTCTTCGACGCCGACGGCTACCTGATCACCGGCGACCTGGGCCGGCTGACCGCCGACGGACACCTCGTCCTCACCGGCCGCAGCAAGGACGTGATCATCCGCAAGGGCGAGAACATCTCGGCGAAGGAGATCGAGGACCTCCTCCACGCCCTCCCCGCCGTCGGCGACGTCGCCGTCATCGGCCTGCCCGACCCCGAACGCGGCGAACGCGTCTGCGCCGTCGTCGAACAACCTCCGGGCGCGGCCCCGCTGACCCTCCCCCAGCTGACCGCCCACCTGCGCGCGCAGGGCCTGGCCCCCCACAAACTGCCCGAGCAGCTGGAGCTGATCGACGCGCTCCCCCGCAACGACGCCCTGCGCAAGGTCCTGAAGTACAAACTGCGCGAACGCTACGCCTGACCCTCCGGGACCCTCGCGCCGGTCCCCGCCGCCCGGACGCGGCGGGGCGCGGGGGGGGGGGGGGGGGGGGGGGGGGGGGGGGGGGGGGGGGGGGGGGGGGGGGGGGGGGGGGGGGGGGGG
>NZ_JANFAK020000188.1 GCF_024721315.2 Streptomyces sp. Isolate_45 | reverse complement strand
GGCCGGCCCCGGCCGCACCGGGCGGGGCCGGCCCGACGGCCGGACGGGGTCAGCCCCGGGTGGGCGTCAGCCCCGGTCGCCGCGCGCCTGGCGGGCGTCCACCAGGTGCAGGGCCTTGCGCGCCAGCGGGTACGTACGCACCATGTCGGCCAGCGTCATCGAACCCCGGGTGATCCGCGCGAAGGCGAGCCACGCGGGCCGGAAGCCCGTGATCGCCGCGTGCAGGAACCCGGGGCGGGCCTCGAAAACGGTCAGCATGCGCTTGCCGACGCCCATCTCCACGCCCAGCCCGGCCTTGACCGCGAAGGCGTAGTTCAGCGCCTGACGCCGCGCGTCCACCGCGTCCTGCGCCTCGGAGATCTTGACGGCCCACTCCCCCGCCAGCCGGCCCGACCGCAGCGCGAACGAGATGCCCTCCCGCGTCCACGGCTCCAGCAGCCCGGCGGCGTCTCCCGCGACGAGCACCCGACCCCGCGACAGGGGCGAATCGGGCTTGCGGCAACGCGTCAGGTGCCCGGAGGAGACGGCCGGCTCGAAGCCCGCCAGCCCCAGCCGGGCGATGAAGTCGTCCAGGTACCGCTTGGTGGCGGCGCCCTCGCCCTTCGCCGAGATCACGCCCACGGTGAGGGTGTCGCCCTTGGGGAAGACCCAGCCGTAACTGCCGGGCAGCGGACCCCAGTCGATGAGCACCCGCCCCTTCCAGTCCTCGGCGACCGTCTCCGGTACGGGGATCTCCGCCTCCAGGCCGAGGTCGACCTGGTCCATCTCCACCCCGACGTGCGCGCCGATCCGGCTCGCGCTGCCGTCGGCGCCGACCACGGCCCGGGCCAGCACGGTCTCGCCGTCCGCCAGGACCACGGCGACCGTGCGCCGGTCGGGAACGGCCGCGCCGTGCTGCTCGACCCGCGCCACCGCGGTACCCGTACGGACGGTCGCGCCGGCCTTCTCGGCCTCCGCGACCAGGGCGGCGTCGAACTCGGGCCGGTTGATGAGCCCGAAGAGCATCCCCTTCGAGCGGCGGGTCCGGGTCAGCTTCCCGTTCATCGAGAAGGTGACCGCGTGGATCCGGTCCTTGAACGGCAGCACGAAGCCCGGCGGCAGGGCGTCGCGCGAGGGGCCGATGATGCCGCCGCCGCAGGTCTTGTACCGGGGGAGTTCGGCCTTCTCCAGCAGCAGGACGCTCCGACCGGCGGTCGCCGCGGCGTACGCCGCCGAGGCCCCGGCGGGGCCGGCGCCGACCACGACGACGTCCCAGACCTCGCCCGTGCCCCCGGACGCCACGACGCCCTCCGAATCCCGCTCCGCCGACTCCGCGTCCTGATCCCGGTCACCGCCGGCGCCCACGCCGACGTCACCGCCGGTGCCCACGCCGACGTCATCGCCCGTGTCCACGCCCGCCTCACCACCCGTGTCCGTGCTCGCCTGCCCGTCCCCGGCCGTGTCCGTGGCGTCGCCCGGGGCCTTCGCCGGCCCGCCCGCCCGCCCGTGCGCCGTTCCTTCGTCCGCCCCCTGAGCGGCGGCCTGCCCTGCGCTTGCGCCGTTTACGTCGTCGTCGCTGCTCACGATGTGCTGCTGCTCCTGATCACGCTGTTGCTCGGATGCCGTGGAAATCCTACGGCGCGAGTCCGCCCGGCCCTTTGTGCGAGGATCGGAACTGTCTTTTGCCTTGCATTCGCCGTAACCCGGCACTTGTCACAACGTCGCACCCACGAGGAGCGTGCCCATGTCCCAGAATCCGATCGCCGAGACCATCGCCTCGCTGATGCCCCGCGCCAAGGCGGAGCTGACGGAGTTGGTGGCCTTCCAGTCGGTGGCGGACTGGGCGCAGTTCCCCAAGAGCGAGAGCGAGGCCGCCGCGAACTGGGTGGCCGAGGCCCTGCGCGTCGAGGGCTTCCAGGACGTCGCGCTGCTCGACACCCCCGACGGCACCCAGTCGGTGTACGGGTACCTGCCCGGCCCCGAGGGCGCCCCGACGGTCCTGCTGTACGCGCACTACGACGTGCAGCCGCCGCTGGACGACGCCGCCTGGATCTCGCCCGCCTTCCAGCTCACCGAGCGGAACGGCCGCTGGTACGGGCGCGGCGCCGCGGACTGCAAGGGCGGGTTCATCATGCATCTGCTCGCGCTGCGCGCGCTGAAGGCGAACGGCGGCGTACCGGTCGGCGTCAAGGTCATCGTCGAGGGCTCCGAGGAGCAGGGCACCGGCGGCCTCCAGCAGTACGCCGAGGCGAACCCGGAGCTCCTGGCGGCCGACACCATCGTGATCGGCGACGCGGGCAACTTCCGTACCGGCCTGCCGACGGTGACCGCCACCCTGCGCGGGATGACCCTCCTCAAGGTCAGGATCGACACCCTCGGCGGCAACCTGCACTCCGGCATGTTCGGTGGGGTCGCCCCCGACGCCCTGGCCGCACTCATCCAGACGCTGGCCTCGCTGCGCGCGGCGGACGGTTCGACGACCGTGGACGGACTGGATTCCGACGCGGTGTGGGAGGGCCTGCAGTACCCGGAGGCCGAGTTCCGTTCCGACGCGAAGGTGCTGGACGGGGTCGAACTGATCGGCGAGGGCACGATCGCGGACCGCCTGTGGGCCCGCCCGGCCGTCACCGTGCTCGGCATCGACTGCCCGCCGGTGATCGGCGCGACCCCGTCGGTGCACGCGAGCGCGGGCGCCCTGATCAGCCTGCGCGTGCCGCCGGGCGTGGACACCACGCGGGCCATCAAGCTGCTGGAGGCGCACCTGGTGGCGCACACGCCCTGGAACGCCCGCCTGGAGATCGAGGTGGTGGGTCAGGGGCAGCCGTTCCAGGCCGACACGAACAGCCCGGCCTACGCGTCGATGGCGGCGGCCATGCGGGTGGCGTACCCCGGACAGGAGATGCAGATCAGCGGCATGGGCGGGTCCATCCCGCTGTGCAACACGCTGACCTCCCTGTACCCGCGGGCGGAGATGCTGCTGATCGGTCTGAGCGAGCCGGAGGCTCAGATCCACGCCGTGAACGAGAGCGTCTCGCCGGAGGAGCTGGAACGCCTCTCGGTGGCGGAGGCCCTGTTCCTGGTGAACTACGCCGAGTCCAAGCGCGGCTGAGCACCGGGCGGGCCCGGCACGGCGGTCCTGCCGCCGCGCCGGGCGAGCCGGACGAGCCGGACGAGCCGGACGAGCCGGACGGCCAACGCCCGTACGCCCGTACGCCCGGGGCGGAATGCGCCCTGGGCGGACTCCGCTCGGGGCGAATTCGCGTGCCGCGCGCGGCGTCCGGTGCCTACGTTCGGCGCATGGACCTCGTAGAAGTGCTCCCGGACCGACTCCACATGCTCCGCTTCCCCATCGGCCAGGCCTACCTCTGGCAGGACGGCGAAGCCCTCACCCTGATCGACGCCGGTCACGTCGATGCGGCCCCCGCCATCGAGGGGGCGATCCGTTCCCTCGGCCTGCGGCCCGAGCGGTTGGAGCGGATCGTGCTGACCCACTGCCACCGCGACCACGTCGGCGCGGCCGGTGAACTCGCCGCCCGCTGGGGGGCCGAGATCCTCGCGCACCGGCTGGACGCCCCCGTGGTCCGTGGCGAGCAGCCGGTCCCGGAACCGGTCCTGTTGGACTGGGAACTGCCGCTGTACGCCCACGGCCTGACCGTCCCCGAGGCCCCGCCGACCCCGGTGGACCGGGAGTTGGAGGACGGCGAGGTGCTGCCCTTCGGCGGCGGGGCGGCCGTGGTCCACTCCCCCGGCCACACGCCGGGTAGCATCGGCGTCCACCTGCCCGCGTACGGGGTGCTGTTCACGGGTGATTGTGTCGCGGGGGTGGGCCGGGTGATGCTCGGCGTCTTCAACGTCGACCGGGAGCAGGCCGTTTCCTCGTTCCGACGGCTGGCCGCGCTCGCCCCGGCCGTGGCCTGCTTCGGTCACGGCGACCCCTGGGTGACGGACACGGCGGCGACGCTGCGGACCGCTGCCGAAGCCGTGCCCGTCGCGGGCTGAAAGCCGGCGGGACACCTCTCACGGCGTCGGGCGGCCCGCCTCCAGGTACAGGGGGCGGGCGCCCTCGCGGGCCCGCAGCGCCCAGCGCAGCCGTTCGTAGCGCTGTGGCGGCAGCAGCCCGGCCGCCTCCGGTTCGGTGACGAAGCGCCAGGCCCGCAGTTCGGGGCCGGGCAGGCGCAACGCCTTGATCTGCGGCGGGGTCAGCGGTCCGCCGTCGAAGAGCAGCCGCAGTCCCCCGTACGCGGGGCGCAGGGGCGGTTCCCAGTCGACGACGAGGAGCGGCGGGGCGTGGTCGAGTTCCAGGCCGAGTTCCTCGGCGACCTCCCGTACGCCCGCCCGGCCGGGCGCCTCACCGGGTTCGACGACTCCACCGGGGAACTCCCAGCCCGGTTTGTAGGTCGGGTCGACCAGCAGGACCCGGTCCGCGTCGTCGAAGAACAGGACCCCGGCCGCCACGGTCTCGCGCGTCGGCTCGGGGGTCTGCACGATGTCGCAGATCCCGGCCGTGTCCGTCCGTACGGCCTCGGCGATCCGCTCGGCCGTCTCCCGTACGGTCAGCCGCCCGTTGTCGATGACGTGGGCGTCGGCCGCCAGCCAGCCCAGTGCCGCCCGGTAGGCGGGGATGTGGTCGTACGCCCACTGCCGGACCCGTACGTCCACCACCTCCGGGTCGCCCGGCTCCCGGCGGGTCGCGATCCGCTCACGCAGGATCGTTTCCGCTGGGGCGAGCAGGACGTGCCGGACGGGAATGCGCCGGGCCGCCAACGCCCCGAAGATCTCGTCGCGGTAGTCCTGACGGAGCAGGGTCATCGGCACCACCAGCACGCCCCCGAGCTCCGCCAGCATCGCCGCGGCGGTGTCGACGACCAGCCGCCGCCAACTCGGCAGGTCCTGGTAATCGGTCACCTCCGCGAGGCGTTCGCGCGGCAGGAGCCGGTTCAGTGCCTCCCCGATCAGCTCCGGGTCGAACAGGGTGCTGTCCGGCAGCAGTCCGGCCAGTTCGCGGGCCGTGCTGGTCTTCCCGGCACTGAACGTGCCGTTGATCCAGACAATCACGTCTACCCCTCTCCCCATGGCTCGCGTCCGTAGCCCCCAGTGGCTTGCCCGCCTCACCCTGCCATGGAAACCCGCTCGTCGCCGGAGTGCTTATCCTCAAGGTCAGAGCCCTGTCAGCACGCCCGCATCCGGAGGTTTCCACACCGTGCCCCACACCCGTCACCCGTCCGAGCCCCGCTACGGCAACCGGCCGACCATGAAGGACGTGGCGGCCCGGGCGGGCGTGGGCCTGAAGACGGTCTCACGGGTCGTCAACGGCGAGCCCGGGGTGACTCCCGACACCGAGCGGCGGGTCCATGAGGCCATCGAGGCACTGGGTTTCCGCCGCAACGACAGTGCGCGCGTGCTCCGCAAGGGCCGTACTGCGACCGTTGGTCTGGTACTCGAAGACCTCGCGGACCCGTTCTACGGTCCCCTCAACCGGGCCGTCGAGGAGGTGGCCCGCACGCACGGCGCGCTCCTCATCAACGGCTCCAGCGCCGAGGACCCGGACCGTGAAAGGGAGTTGGCGCTCGCGCTGTGTGCCCGCCGGGTGGACGGGCTGATCGTGATCCCGGCCGGTGACGACCACCGGTACCTGGAGCCGGAGATCCGGGCGGGCGTGGCGACGGTGTTCGTGGACCGGCCGGCCGGCCGGATCGACGCCGATGTCGTGCTGTCGGACAGCTTCGGCGGCGCCCGCGACGGCGTGGCCCACCTGATCGCGGGCGGGCACCGCCGGATCGGGTTCATCGGCGACCACCCCCGCATCCACACCGCCACGGAGCGGCTGCGCGGCTACCACGAGGCCATGGACCGGGCGGGCCTGCCGGTACCGGCCTCCTGGGTCTCCCTCGGCTCGACCGCCCCGGAGCGGGTGACGGCCGCCGCCGGGGCGATGCTGAGCGGCCCCGACGCGGTCACCGCCCTCTTCGCCGGGAACAACCGGGTGACCGTCACGCTCGTACGGGTCCTCGCGGCGCGGCCGGGCCCGGTGGCGTTGGTGGGCTTCGACGACTTCGAGCTGGCCGACCTGCTGGACCCGGGCGTCACGGTGGTCGCCCAGGACGCGGCGGCCCTGGGCCGGGTGGCCACCGACCGACTCTTCCAGCGGCTGGCGGGCGCGGGCCTCCCGCCGGCCCGCATCGAGCTGCCGACGCGCCTGATCCCCCGCGGTTCGGGCGAGCTGCCCCCGGCGGGCGGCTGACGCCCCGCGCGCGGACGGAAGACGTACGGCCCGGCCCCGGTGATCCGGGGGCCGGGCCGTACGCGTGACGCCGCGGATCAGGCGGTCGCCGTCAGCGTCGCCGAGCGGCGCGGAATGGCGAAGGCGTCCAGTTCGGCGCGGGTCAGGCCGGTCAGTGCCGTGACCTCCTCGGTGCCGACGGCGCCGCAGTCGAGGCCGCGCACGAGGTAGCCGGCCAGGGCCTTGGCGGTGGCGGGCTCGTCCATGACGTCGCCCTCGATCTTGGCCACGTACGCCTTCAGACGGGCCGCGGCGGTCTCCAGGCCCTCGCGGTAGAAGGTGAACACGGCCGCGTAGCGGGTCGGCAGGTGCGCCGGGTGCATGTCCCAGCCCTGGTAGTAGGCGCGGGCCAGGGCGCGGCGGGTGAGGCCGTAGTGCAGCTTCCAGGCCTCGTGGACGTGCTCGGTGGTGCCGATGGGCAGGACGTTCGTCGAGCCGTCCGAGACGCGTACGCCGGTACCGGCGGCCGCGACCTGCATGATCGCCTTGGCGTGATCGGCCGCCGGGTGGTCGCTGGACTGGTAGGCGGCGGAGACGCCGACGCAGGCGCTGTAGTCGAAGGTGCCGTAGTGCAGTCCGGTGGCGCGGCCCTTGGCGGCCTCGATCATCCGGGCCACGGTGGCGGTGCCGTCGGAGGCGACGATCGACTGGCTGGTCTCGATCTGGATCTCGAAGCCGATCCGGCCCGGGCGCAGGCCTCGGGTGATCTCGAAGGCCTCCAGCAGCTTGACGAAGGCGCTGACCTGCTCGGCGTAGGTGACCTTGGGCAGGGTCAGGACGAGGCCATCGGGCAGGCCGCCGTGCGCGAGCAGCCCGGACAGGAAGATGTCGGTGGTGCGGATGCCGCGGTCGCGGACGTTGGACTCCATGCACTTCATGCGGACGCCCATGTACGGGGCGTTCGTGCCGTTGGCGAAGGCCTCCGAGACGAGACGGGCGGCGCGGGCCGCGGCCTGGTCCTCCTCCTCGTCGGAGCGGACGCCGAAGCCGTCCTCGAAGTCGACGCGGAGGTCCTCGATCGGCTCGCTCGCCAGCTTGGCGCGGACGCGGTCGTAGACCGGGACGGCCAGCTCGTCGGAGATGCCCAGCACCTTGGCGAAGGTGGCGGCGTCCGGGGCGTGCTCGTCGAGGGCCGCGAGGGCCTGGTCGCCCCAGGAGCGGATCGTGTCGGCGGCGAAGACGTCACCGGGCACGTAGACGGTGTGGATGGGCTGACGGGTGCCGGGGTCGCCCGGGTAGTGGCGCGCGAGTTCCGCGTCCACCGGCGCGAGGGAGGCGCTGATGCCCTCGCTGACCGCGCCTGCGAGGCTCGTCGCCACCTTCTCCTGCTGACCCATCGTGCACTCTCCTCTTTTCCGCTTCACGGAATCTTAGATCCGCATAGCAGAATTTAATCACGGGGTTCCGCTCCGTCAATGGTCCCTCCGCCCGGAGCCGGAAACGACTCGGGGCCGTGTGGTGACAAACACCACACGGCCCCGGAGACTGCTTGCCCCGCAGGTCAGCCCTTGCGGGCCTGGATCTGCTCGGTCAGCTGGGGGACGACCGCGAAGAGGTCGCCGACCACGCCGTAGTCGACGAGGTCGAAGATCGGGGCCTCGGCGTCCTTGTTGATGGCCACGATGGTCTTCGAGGTCTGCATGCCCGCGCGGTGCTGGATCGCGCCCGAGATGCCGGAGGCGATGTACAGCTGCGGGGAGACCGACTTGCCGGTCTGGCCGACCTGGTTGGAGTGCGGGTACCAGCCGGCGTCCACGGCGGCGCGCGAGGCGCCGACGGCAGCGCCGAGGGAGTCCGCGAGGGCCTCGATGATGCCGAAGTTCTCGGCACCGTTGACGCCACGGCCGCCGGAGACGACGATCGCGGCCTCGGTCAGCTCGGGGCGGCCGGTGGACTCGCGCGGGGTGCGCGAGGTGACCTTGGTACCGGTGGCCAGGGCGCCGAAGGTGACGGCGAGCGCCTCGACGGTGCCGGCGGCCGGGGCGGCCTCGACCGGAGCCGAGTTCGGCTTGACCGTGATGACCGGGGTGCCCTTGGACACGCGGGACTTGGTGGTGAACGACGCGGCGAAGGCGGCCTGCGTCGCGACCGGACCCTCGTCACCGGCCTCCAGGTCGACGGCGTCGGTGATGATGCCGGAGCCGATGCGCACGGCGAGGCGCGCGGCGATCTCCTTGCCCTCGGCGGAGGACGGGACGAGCACGGCCACCGGGGAGACAGCGTCGTACGCGGCCTGGAGCGCGTCCACCTTCGGTACGACGAGGTACTCGGTGAACTCGGGGGCGTCGGCGGTCAGCACCTTGACGGCGCCGTGCTCGGCGAGGACCGCGGCGGTGTCGGCGGCGCCGGCACCCAGGGCGACGGCGACGGGCTCGCCGATGCGGCGGGCCAGCGTCAGCAGCTCGAGGGTGGGCTTGCGGACGGCACCGTCCGCGTGGTCGACGAAGACGAGAACTTCAGCCATGGGACTGCTCTCCTGCGATTGCGAAGTATCTGGGGGCTAAGAGGGGATGGCCGGAGTTCTTAGATGAACTTCTGGCCGGCCAGGAACTCGGCCAGCTGCTTGCCGCCCTCGCCCTCGTCCTTGACGACCGTGCCTGCGGTGCGGGCGGGACGCTGCGTCGCGGAGTCGACCGCGGTCCAGGCGCCTTCCAGACCGACCTCTTCGGCCTCCAGGTCGAGGTCCGACAGGTCCCAGGACTCCACCGGCTTCTTCTTGGCGGCCATGATGCCCTTGAAGGACGGGTAGCGGGCCTCGCCCGACTGGTCCGTCACCGAGACGAGCGCGGGGAGGGAGGCCTCCAGCTGCTCGCTCGCGGAGTCGCCGTCACGGCGGCCGGTCACGACGCCGTCCGCGACCTTGACCTCGGAGAGCAGGGTGACCTGCGGGACGCCCAGGCGCTCGGCCAGGATGGCCGGCAGCACGCCCATGACGCCGTCGGTCGAGGCCATGCCCGCGATGACCAGGTCGTAACCGGCCTTCTCGATCGCCTTGGCCAGCACCAGCGAGGTGCCCATGACGTCGGAGCCGTGCAGGTCGTCGTCCTCGACGTGGATCGCCTTGTCGGCGCCCATCGACAGCGCCTTGCGCAGCGCGTCCTTGGCGTCCTCGGGGCCCACGGTCAGGACGGTGATCTCCGCGTCGTCCGCCTCGTCGGCGATCTGCAGCGCCTGCTCGACGGCGTATTCGTCGAGCTCCGACAGCAGGCCGTCGACGTCGTCACGGTTGACGGTCAGGTCCTCGGTGAACTGCCGGTCGCCGGTGGCGTCGGGCACGTACTTCACACAGACAACGATCCTCAGGCTCACGCCGGCTCTCCTACCGCATCGTCTTTTTTGGTACCGCCTTGTGCAGGCAGCATAGGCGCCATGTCGGGCGGATCCCGGTCGGGGCGGCCCGCGCTCCGATGGGAATGTTACTCGTCAGTACACCTTGGGTGCCCGCCAGGTGCAAGGCCACCGAACTGTGACCTTGACAACGCCGTCCCGACCCGCCCCAGCAGGGACGATTCAGTCCCGCAACGCGTTGAAGCGCCCCTGGTGGTAGAGCAGCGGACGGCCTTCCCCGGCCGGATCCCCGGCCACCGCCTCCGCGATGATCACACGGTGGGCGCCCGCGGGCACCCTCGCCACCACCCGGCACACCAGCCAGGCCAGCACCCCGTCCAGCAGCGGAACCCCGTGCGGGCCCCGGACCCAGCCGGTGCCCAAGCCGAAACGGTCGGCGCCGCTGGTGGCGAAGAGGCCGGCCAGCTCGCTCTGGTGCTCGCCGAGTATGTGCACGCCGAGGTGGTCGGACTCCCGCACCGCGGGCCAGCTGGAGGAGCCGGTGCCGATGGTGAAGGAGAGCAGGGGCGGGTCGGCGGACACCGAGTTCAGGGAGGTGGCGGTGAATCCGGCGGGCCTGCCGTCGAGCTCCGCGGTGATCACCGCGACGCCGGCGGCGTGACGGCGGAAGACGGAGCGGAGCAGTTCGGGAGAGCCGGGCAGGCCGGAGCGGTCGGCGCCGAAGGGCGCGGGCGAGGCCATCGGGGCGGTCGGGGCGGTCATCGCAGGACTTCCTTCTGCCGCGGGAATCGCGGACGCAGTCGGGGATCGGGGGCCGGGTTTGTCAGTGATCCCAACAGCGCGCGCTCGCGTGGCGAACGAGGTCCACGTGGACCCGCCCGTAAAGCAGGAGTTCATACCGCATGTCGTCAGCCTGACGATCTCACGTGTACACAGTCAAGCCGGATCGGTCAGATGTCAGGCGCGTCACGCTCCGTACGGGCGCACGCACCGGCGCACCCGTCAGACCGCCGCCCCGAGAGCGGCGATCACATCGGCCTTGCGGGGCATCCCCTCGGCGCGGCGGACGACGCGGCCCGCGGCGTCCAGGACCAGTACGGTCGGGGTCTTCACGATGCCGAGGGCGCGCACCAGGTCCAGGTTCCGCTCTGCGTCGATCTCGATGTGCGCGACCCCGGGAACCAGGCCCGCGACCTCGGCGAGGATCCGCCGGGTGGCCCGGCAGGGCTGGCAGAAGGCGGTGGAGAACTGGACCAGGCTGGCCCGCTCCCCCGGTTCCCGTCCCAGTTCGGCCGCGCCCAGGGGCACGCCCCGCCCCCGGCCGGTGGGCAATCGCCCCTCGCCGTCGTCCACTCCGTGCCCGTGCACGCGTACTCCCGTCCACCCTGTCCGTATGTTCGCACCCGCCCGGCAGGTGCCCGGCGAAGCCCTTGTCCCAGCGCGCGGTCGCCATGCGGCATTCCCCGCGTGACGAGGATCTCTCCGGGCTCGGCCGTCTGGACTGGCCAGCGGGCCGCGTTTGGGGCACGATCCCCCCATGGTCGCGTACCTACGCTTCCGTAACTTCCGGCCGGGAGCACCTCCCCAGGCAGAAAGCGGGGTCTCCCCACCATGGCTGAGCTCGTCTATCCCCCAGTGATCGGCGCCGCGCACACCCTCTTCCGTGCGCTGGACATCCGCATCGACATGAAGGGCACCGAGAACATCCCGCGCCAGGGCGGGGCGGTCCTGGTGTCGAACCACATCGGCTACCTCGACTTCATCTTCGCCGGCCTCACCGCACGGCCGCAGAAGCGCCTGGTGCGCTTCATGGCCAAGGAGTCGGTGTTCCGGCACAAGGTGTCCGGTCCGCTGATGCGCGCCATGAAGCACATCCCGGTGGACCGCACCCAGGGCGAGTCCGCCTACCAGCACGCCCTGGACTCCCTGCGGGCCGGCGAGATCATCGGGGTGTTCCCCGAGGCGACGATCTCCCAGTCGTTCACCCTCAAGAGCTTCAAGTCGGGCGCGGCGCGGATGGCCCAGGAGGCGGGCGTCCCGCTGATCCCGGTGGCGCTGTGGGGCACGCAGCGGCTGTGGACCAAGGGCCGGCCGAAGAACCTCAAGCGCAGCCACATCCCGGTGACGATGCGGATCGGCGAGCCCATCGAGGCCCCGTCCGACCAGTACGCCGGGGCGATCACCCGTCGCCTGCGCGAGCGGGTGCAGGAGCTGCTGGAGGCGGCGCAGCGCTCCTACCCGGCCAAGCCGGCCGGTCCCGAGGACTCCTGGTGGCTGCCGGCCCACCTGGGCGGCACGGCGCCGACGGCGGCGCAGGTCAAGGAAGCGGGCTGAACCACTCCCGGTCGGGAGAGGGTCGCCCGCCCCGGCGCTCCGGGGCGGGCGACCCTTTCCCGAGCGCGACGCCTTCGCCCACCTCGATCGTCCTGTGATCGCCGAGCCGCGGGCAGATATTTGACTTCAAGGTCAAAAACGCTGCTACGGTAACGCCATGGGCAGGCCGAAGCAGTTCGATCCGGACGTGGCGGTGGAGCGCGCGATGGACGTGTTCTGGCGCAAGGGGTACGCGGCGACGACGCCGCAGGACCTCGTGGACGAGATCGGCATCGGCAAGGGCAGCCTCTACAACACCTTCGGCAGCAAGCAGGCGTTGTTCGAACGGGCGCTCACCCGCTACCGGGACGCGCAGGCGGCGTGGCTGACGGAACTCCTCGACCACCCCGGCTCGGCCAAGGACCGCTTGCGGGGGGCGCTGGAGGCGCTGGTCGAGCTCGATCTGGGCGACCCGGACCGGCGCGGCTGCATGGCGGTCAACACGGCCGCCGAATCGGCTCCGTCGGACCCCTGGACGACCGACACGGTGCGCAGGATGTTCGCGCGCACCGAGGGCGCCTTCCGGGCGACCGTCGAGGAGGGGCAGCGCGCGGGTGAGATCGACCCGGGCCGCGACGCGGCAGCCGTGGCCTCCTGGCTGCTCGCGACCGTGATCGGCATGCGGGTGCTGGCGAAGACCGCCGAGGACGCCTCGCAGCTGAAACGGGTCGTGGACGCGGCGGTGGCGTCGCTCTAGTACGTACGACAAAGGGCTGTTCCGACGGCCCTCGTTTTTTACGCCCTCATTTTGTACCTGCGGTTCAAAAATTCTGAAGGAGTCCGCCATGGAACTCGCACTCGCGGGAAAGACCGCCGTCGTCACCGGGGCAAGCCGGGGCGTCGGCCTCGCGATCACCCGGCAGCTCGTCGCCGAGGGGGTCCGCGTGGTCGGCGCGGCCCGCACGATCACCGCCGAACTCAAGGAGGCCGGCGCCCACGCCGTCGCGGTCGACCTGAGCACACCGGAAGGCGCACGGGAACTGGGGGCGCGGGCCCTCGCGGAACTCGGCGGCGTGGACATCCTGGTCAACAACCTGGGCGGCGGCGACGAGTTCAACCTCGACGGGTTCCTCGCGACCGACGACGCCCTGTGGGCGCACAGCTTCGAGGTCAACCTGTTCGGCACGGTCCGGGTCACCCGCGGGCTGCTGCCGAGCATCCTGGAGCGCCGCGGGGCGATCGTGAACATCTCGTCGATGTGCGCGCGCCTGCCGGCCACCGGCCCGATCGAGTACAGCGCCGCGAAGGCCGGTCTCAACGCGTTCGGAAAGTCGCTGGCGGAGGAGTTCGGCCCCCGGGGCGTCCGCGTGAACACCGTCTCCCCCGGCCCGACGCGCACGGCCATATGGGAGGGCGAGGACGGCTTCGGCGCCCTCCTCGCCGAGGCGAACGGCGTCGACCACCGCGAGTTCCTGACCGGCGTGCCCGCGTCCATGGGCATGACCACCGGTCGGATGGTCGAGCCCGACGAGGTCGCGGCCGTCGTGGTGTTCCTCGCCTCGGACCGCGCGGCGAGCGTGACCGGCGCCGACTACGTCGTCGAGGGCGGCGGCATCAAGACGGTGTGAGCCGTCCGACGGGCGGGGCGGGCGGCGTAGGCCCGCACCGCCCGACGCCCCGGGCGGGTCCCCGGCGCGACTCAGTGGGCCCCCGCCCCCGAGCCCTCCTCCCGCCTGCGGCGCCGGTGCGCCGCGACCCGGGCGCGCGTGGAGCAGGTACTGGAGCAGTAGCGGCGGACGCTGCCGGGGCCCGCCCCCAGGAAGAGACGCCCACAGCCCGTGGCGGCGCAGGCCCCCCAGACGACGCGACCGTGCTCGGTGAGCAGTTGGGCGAGGGCGAGGGCGCCGGAGGCCAGGAACCAGTCGCCCCAGTGGGCTCCGTCGCCACGGTCGACGTGCAGGTGCCAGGGATGGCCGTCGTGCCGGGTCAGCCGGGGTCGGGTGCCGCACTCCTCCAGCAGCGCGTTGAGGGCCTCGGCGGTGCGGTCCTCGTCGGTCTCGGCGAGGATCCCGGCCATGCGGAGCGCGGCGGCCCGCAGTTCGGCCGCGTCCGCCTCGCCGAAGGCCTCGGGGGCGAGGTCGGCCGGGTGTTCCCCGTGCCGGGCCAGCAGGGCGGCGAGGCCGTCCCGCGCGAGCCCGGGATCGACGCGGACCGCCTCGGAGCATTCGATCAGCCGCCGGGCCGCCGAAAAACCCTCGCCCGCCGGACCGCCCGCGTTCCGTAGGCCTGCCATCACCGGATCCTTTCGCCTTACACCCACATAACGTAACGTCTTTCCTCCATAACACGTTACACGCGGTGCGGGTCTGTACTGGAGGGGGTCCGGGACATGGGCGGTGGGTTCGGGAGGTACTTGGGGGCCGCGCTGGCGGCGCGGTTCGCCTCGGAGGGCATGGGCATGGCGGTGGTGCTGCTCGCCCTGGAACGCACGGGGAGCGCGGCGCACGGGGCGTTCGTCCTGACGGCCTGGCTGGCCCCGCACGTCCTGGCGGCGCCGCTCGCGGGCGCCGCGGC
>NZ_JANFAK020000018.1 GCF_024721315.2 Streptomyces sp. Isolate_45 | reverse complement strand
CGAGCGCCGGTACGAGTGCGGGCCGCACGCGGCGGCGCGGGGTGCGCGGCAGCCGCGAGGCGGTGCGCAACGTGCGGGTCGACCTCATCGGGATCCTCTCCGTCGTCGGCGGCCGGCCCGCCGGGCGCAGTGCAGTATCCGCGTCGCGCCCGCCCCCGCACCAGCCCGCCCCGACCCCGTCCCGGCGTACCGCCGTCGCGACTACGGCGCGGACTTCGCGGTCGCGGTGGTGACCTCCTTGACGGGACCTCCCCGCCCGGGCCACCGGATCCCGACCGTCACACCGGATCCCGTCCGGGCTCCACGGAGGCGACCTGGAACGCCGCGCCGATCCCGTCGGCGGCCCGACGGGGACCGGGCACCGCCGGACTCCGGACGCCGGCCCGGGTGATGATCGAGTCGAGGATCTCCCCGACCCGCACCGCGGTGTTCGACAGCAGCGCCGAGGTGATGCCGTGGGTGTGCTCGGTGCCGCCCTGGAGGTAGATGCCGCAGCGCAGCGCGGGATCGGTGGTCACCCGGTAGTCCCGCTCCACCCGGACCCGGCCCTGGTCGTCGCGCAGGCAGTGGGCCTCGGCCTCGCCGAGGAGTCCGAGTCCGTCGGCGGACCGGTATCCGGTCGCGTAGACCAGTACGTCGGCGTCCAGTGGCGTCCGGTCCCCGGTGACCAGCGATTCGACCGTGGTGCGGACCTTTTCGGGGGTCTCCACGACGTCGGCGATCCGGGACACCTTGAGGAAGCGCAGCCGCTCGGTGCCGAGGACCTTCTCCTGGTACTGCCGGCGGTAGAGCTCGTCGATCAAATCGACGTCCACGACGGAGTAGTTGGTGTTGCCGTGGTACTCGATCAGCTTGCGCTTGATCGCCTCGGGGGCGGTGAAGTACTCGTCCACCGCGGCCGGGTCGAAGATCCGGTTGGCGAAGCCACTGTCGTCCGCGGGGCTGTACCCGTAGCGGGAGAAGACGGCGCAGACCTCGGCGCGGGGGAAGGCGCGGTGCAGGAAGGCCACGTTCTCCGCGGCGCTCTGACCGGCGCCGACCACGATGAAGCGGGTCGGGTCGGCGTCCTTGAGCCCTTCCACCCGGGTCAGCAGGTCCGAGTTGTGCCAGACCCGCTCCGTGCGCTCGACGCCCCCCGGGAGGTACGGCCGCAGGCCGGTGCCGATGACGAGGTTGCGGGCACGGTGGACGACGCGTTCGGCCCCGGACCGGGCGGTGACGTCCACGTACTCGATCACGCCGTCCCGCACCACGGGCCGCACGTCGACGACCTCGCACCCGTACGAGACCATGTCGTCGACCTTGGCCGCCGCCCACTCGAAGTAGTCGTGGAACTCGACGCGCAGCGGGAACAGGTTCTTGTGGTTGACGAAGTCGATCAGCCGTCCCTTGCTCTTGAGGTAGCAGAGGAAGCTGTATTCGCTGGTCGGGTTGCGCAGGGTCACCAGGTCCTTGAGGAAGGACACCTGCATGGTCGCGTCGTCGATCAACATGCCCCGGTGCCAGCCGAAGTGCGGCTGCCGCTCGAAGAAGTGAGCCGTGACCGCCTCCTGCCGTCCGACGCCTGCGTTGTGCTCGCTGAGCGCTATGGCCATGGCCACGTTGGACGGCCCGAAGCCGATTCCGATGAGGTCGTGGATCACTGGCGCGTCGTCAGGATGAGCCTCTGACATGTCACTCCCAATCGTGCGGGGCAGTCGCTTGCCGAGCATTGGGGAACCTGGGGGCAAGGCACGCCGAAGGAGCGGCGACCGAGCAGAACTTAGGCAAGGCTAACCTGATCTTCGAGTGATTGTCGATGGGCAAATCAGATCGACCGCCGGGCTCGACGAGCCGAACTCCCTTCGATAGGAGCCCTATTGCGAAGCTTAGGTAAGGCTTGCTTTACTGACGCAGGCTTGTGTCCCTGCCCGAACTCGCCCTCCCCCGCGCACAACGCACCCCGGACGGCGACGAGATGTCCGCGACGCCCACTCGCCCTCGATGGGCGGCCCGCACCCCGGCCGCCCTTGACCCCAAGGGAACATCACCCATGCGCACAGCACGGCCTCGGCACTACCTCATGTGCCGGCCCACGTACTTCGACGTGGTCTACTCCATAAACCCCTGGATGGACCCGAAGAAGCCCGTCGACACCCGGCTGGCCATCGCCCAGTGGGAGCAGCTGCGCGAGGTCTACCTGAGCCTCGGCCACACCGTCGACACGATCGAACCGCTGCCCGGCCTCCCCGACATGGTGTTCGCCGCGAACGGAGCCACCGTCATCGACGGCCGCGCGCTCGTCGCGCGGTTCCGGGACGCGGAACGCATCGCCGAGGGCCCCGCTTACCACGACTGGCTGCGCGACAACGGCTTCCCGAACCTGCGCACCTCCGACGTGGTCAACGAGGGCGAGGGCGACTACCTGCTCACCGGCGAGTGGCTGCTCGCCGGCACCGGCTTCCGCAGCGACCCCCGTTCCCACGACGAGGCCCAGGAGTTCTTCGGCCGTCCCGTGATCGGGCTGACGCTCGTCGACCCGGACTACTACCACCTGGACACCGCGCTCACGGTCCTGGACGAGCGAACGATCGCCTACTACCCGGCGGCCTTCTCCCCCGGCAGCCTGGCCGTCCTGCGGCGCCTGTTCCCCGACGCGGTCGTGGCCGACGCCGAGGACGCCGCCGTCTTCGGCCTCAACGCGGCCTCGGACGGATACAACGTCGTACTGCCCCAGAACGCCTCCGGCCTCGCCGAGCAGCTGCGCGAGCGCGGCTTCAACCCGATCGGCGTCGACCTGTCCGAGCTCCTCAAGGCCGGTGGCAGCGTGAAGTGCTGCACCCTGGAGCTCCGCCCGGCCCCGTAGGGCACGGGCTCACATTCCTGCCGGTCCCGCCCGTGGCCCCGGGGTCGGCCGGGTGCCGCGCCGCCGCGCAGACGTCACGTCCTCGCGGCGGCCGGCGACAGCCCCTGGTCGATGTCGTCGGCCGGCATGAAGGCCCGCAGTCCCGCGTGGGTGATCCGGCGTTCCTCCCACAGGACGCGGGCCGACGGGGATCCGGCCGGGCTCCCGTACCAGCGCTGCGTCCAACGGATCCTGGAGGCACGCCGCTCGTCCCGCGGGTCCGTGAGCGTGAACCGCCGCAGCGCCGTCCACGGCAGGCCGGCGGCGAGCCGGGCGAGGCGCGCCGCGGTGTCCTCCAGCGTCCGCGGGTCGACGCCCTCGTTCCCCCTCTCGCAGGCCATCAGCCTGTTGCCGTCGATGAACCACGGGTGGGGGGTGTCGGAGAGGGCGTCGAAGCGCACGGCCGGGAGGCTCAGCAGGAAGTCGGCGAGTTCCTTGTTCTCGGTACGGCGCTCCAGGCGCTCCTCCCCCTCGACGTAGGCCTCCAACGGCCCGCGCCTGCCGTCCCAGGCGTACGCGGAGGACACGTAGGGCAGCGCGTGGGGCAGTTCCACCGACCAGACCGTCATGTAGTCCTTGGAGACCTCCAGCGCGACCGCCGGCTTCATGCAGGTGACGAGGCCTTCGAGGTCGTGGTGGTCGATGACCTCCAGGTCGAACACGGTGACGTCCAGACCCTCCCGCCGCATCCGTACGACGCCCTCCGCGACCAGCTCACCGGCGTGGCGGGCGACGCCCACCAGCTTCTCCAGGTGCGGGGCCTCCTTGACCCGCTCCCCCATCGTCGCGCCGCCCTCCCATTCCTTGCGGTCCTCGGGGATCCGCTGCTCGATCCGGCCGAAGCCGAGGGCGGATTCCGCGCAGGTCTCCTGGTAGGAGTGACCGTTCTCGCGGGCGTACCGCTCGCGCCGCTCCAGCAGCTCGGCGTGGGCCAGGACGGCCTCGGCGCGCTGGACTTCCAGTCCCCGCAGCTCCGCCTTGCGCCGGCGGAAGCCCCACGTCCCGAAGCCGATCAGGATGACGGCCAGCACGATGCCGCCCGCGAGGAAGCCGATGAAGAGCAGGGCTCCGAGGAAGGGCACGGTGACCAGGGCGGCCGTCACGTTCAGCAGGAGCCGGTTGGTCTTGAGCGGATGGTCGGGCAGGGGGAACCGGTGCACGGGCGGCGGCCTTTCAGGGGCGGGGGCGGGATGGTCGGTGGGAAGGCCGACGTGGCGGTCGGTGGTCCGCCGGGCGGATCGGGCGGGCGCTGAGTAGCAGGACGAGGAACGCGGCCATGGCGAGGGTCGCGGGGCCGCCGGGCAGTCCGTTCAGCAGGATCCGGCCGAAACCCGGCACCGGGACGGGCCGGTAGGCGCCGGGCGTCGTACCGCCGAGCCAGACCCCGGAGCCCCCGTCGGTGTCGGCCGTGGCGTGCGCGAGGGCGGTGGCGACCGTGTCGGCCCGTTCGCCGTGGCGGCCCCGGAAGTCGGCCGCGCCGAGCCGCCGGAAGGCGATTCTGGAGAAGTCGACGCCGCCGAAGACGTAGTGGCGCACGTCGGACGTCCCGCCCGTGGCCGCACGGCTGCGCGTCACGTCGAACTCGCCCCGGGTGTAGGACTCCACGTACTGGCGGAACACGTCCTTCGGGTCCCGGGGCCGGCGCGCCGCGAGGTGGGTGAGGTCCTCGCGGTCCACGAGGTCGGCGAAGGGGGCGGGGCCGCGGGCGGCGCGCAGGCGGTACCACTCGGCGGCGACGCGGCTGTGGTAGATCCTGCGCAGGGACGCGTACTCGGGCGCGGTGCGCACCTGCCGCGCCAGTTCGGGCAGGACCGTCCTGCGGAAGACGTCCGCGTTGTGGGCCTCGATCTCGGGTGACTGCTCCCGGCAGGAGGAGGTCACGTCGGCCGCGTTGCGGCCTTCGAGGTACTCGGTCTCCATGCGGACCGACAGCGGGGCGTCGAGGATGTGCAGCGCGTCACCGTCGTCGCGGACGGTGGCCGGGGCGGGCACGATCCACTGGCGGAAGGAGATGCACCTGCCGCGCAGGCTCCCCCAGAAGGCGGGACCGAGGCGGGAGTCCGGGTGGATGAGCCGGCCCACGGTCCTCTTGAGTTCGAGGTCGGCCTCCAACAGGATGCGCCCGGCATCGGTGCGGCCGAGGCCGGGGTCGATGATCCGGTCGGGTTCGACGGGGCTGAGGTTCACGGTCTGCTTGTGCGGGGGCAGCCGCAGCCAGACGAAGAACGCGTCGGAGGCCTCCTGGGCCTCGCGCAGGCCCGCGTCGGGGGTTTCGGGCGGCGGGGCGTCCTCCGGCGCGGCGTCGGCCCGGAAGGCGTAGGCGAGTCCGCGGCCGGCGGCGCCGTCGGAGACGTAGCGCAGTTCCAGGGTGGAGAAGTCGATGCCGCCCTGTTCGGTGCGGGCCTTGGAGAGTTCCTCGTAGAAGCCGCCGGAGGGGGCCTGCGGATCGCACCGGCGGGCGGCGAGGACCTGGCCTGCCGGAGCCGCCGGGCGGCACGGGGGCGCCGCGGCCGGGTCTGCGAGCAGGCGGGGGGCTGCCGCGGCGGGCGCCGCGGAGCCGTCCGCCCCGGCCTCCCCCCTGCCCGCCTCCTCCCGCTGCTCCTCGGCCCCTTCCCGCCTGCCGTTCTTCGCGCCGCGCATCGAGTCGAGGGCGCGGCCCATGTCCTCGCTCGCGCTCGGCTCGCCCTTCCCGCGCCGCTCCGTGCCGTTGCGGGTGACGTAGAAGACGGGGGTGCAGGGCGGGATCCGGGGTGCGCAGGTGGGGCACGGGGAGCGGTCCGAGTAGAGGGCCAGCATCCGGTCGTGCGGGACGGCGTTCTTCGTCAGGAAGTCGAGGATCCGCACCTCGGAGTGGTCGCGCGGTTTCTCCCAGCGCCGTTGCTCCTTGGGCTTCTTCAGGTCCGCCGGGTCGTTCGACTTGGTGACGATCAGGATGCGCTCGACCCCGGGTCGCGGGGCGAGGGCCTTGAGGAGCTCCGGGTCCTCGGCCGCGAGTTCCTTCACGTCCCGGACGGCGGTGCCCTTCCCTCGCGGCCGGATGCCCTCGATGCCGGTGACGTCGACGAAGGCGACGGCGACGTTGCGGCCCTCGTGCCCGCGCGTGTGGGTGAACGTCTTCTCGCGGAACGCGTGGGCGACCCGGCTGAAGGGGTGGTTCGCGTACGTCACCCTCACGGGCGCCGGGCACGGCACGGCGGGGGCCGCCGTGGCCCCGCTGATCAGGGCGAGGATCACGGCGAGTACGAGGGCGCACGCGGTCGGGCGCCGCCCCGGCAGTGGGCGCATGCGGGCAGGCTAGGAGCCGGCGGGCACCCTGCCGGCCTTTCCGGCCATGCTCCGATCATCATCCGATCGGAGCGTGCGGGAAACCCCGGTGGGCCGCCGCGCGGTCATCGCCGGTCGGCGGCGGACGTTTCCGAACCGTTTCCGACGGGTCATCAGGTCATCCGTCCCGGACCCTTGACTCCGCTTGCACCAGGACCGATTCTCGTCGCACCGATTGTGCAGGGCATGACAATTCATGCCGGGATCCGACCGCGCTCCTCCGCCGACCGAAGACATGAGTGATGACCTTGACCCGACAGCCACACCGCAGGCGCAGCCCCCTCACGGTCCTGTCGTTGCTCCTCGCCGTCATGGCCATGGTGCTCGGGCCCGTGCCCAGTTCCTCGGCCGACGCCGGCTGGTGGAACCCGACGGCCCGACCCGCCCCCGACTCCGAGATCAACGTCACCGGCGAACCCTTCAAGGGAACCGACGCGCAGGGCAAGGTCCGCGGCTTCGTCGACGCCCACGACCACCTGATGTCCAACGAGGGCTTCGGAGGCCGACTCATCTGCGGCAAGCCGTTCTCCGACCTCGGGGTCGCCGACGCGCTCAAGGACTGTCCCGAGCACTACCCCGACGGCTCCCTCGCGATCTTCGACTACATCACCAACGGCGGGGACGGCAAGCACGACCCCAACGGCTGGCCCACCTTCAAGGACTGGCCGGCCCACGACTCCCTCACCCACCAGCAGAACTACTACGCCTGGGTCGAGCGGGCCTGGCGCGGCGGCCAGCGGGTGCTGGTCAACGACCTCGTCACCAATGGCGTGATCTGCTCGGTCTACTTCTTCAAGGACCGCGGCTGCGACGAGATGACCGCCATCCGGCTGGAGGCGCAGAAGACCTACGACATGCAGGCCTTCGTCGACAAGATGTACGGCGGCCCGGGCAAGGGCTGGTTCCGCATCGTCACCGACTCCGCGCAGGCCCGCGAGGTCGTCCAGCAGGGCAAACTCGCCGTGGTCCTGGGCGTGGAGACCTCCGAGCCGTTCGGCTGCAAGCAGGTCCTGGACATCGCCCAGTGCAGCAAGGAGGACATCGACCGCGGCCTGGACGAGTTGCACCGACTCGGCGTGCGCAGCATGTTCCTGTGCCACAAGTTCGACAACGCGCTGTGCGGGGTCCGCTTCGACCAGGGTGCCCTCGGCACGGCGATCAACGTGGGCCAGTTCCTGTCCACCGGCACCTTCTGGCAGACGGAGAAGTGCGCCGGCCCCCAGCACGACAACCCCATCGGGCTGGCGGCGGCTCCCGCCGCGCAGAAGGAACTCCCCGCGGGCGTCGCCGTCCCCTCGTACGCGGCCGACGCGCAGTGCAATACGCGCGGGCTCACGGATCTCGGCGAATACGCGCTGCGCGGCATGATGAAACGCAAGATGATGCTGGAGATCGACCACATGAGCGTCAAGGCCGCGGGCCGGGCCTTCGACGTCCTGGAGTCCGAGTCGTACTCCGGAGTGATCTCCTCGCACAGTTGGATGGACCTCGACTGGACGGAGCGGGTCTACAAGCTCGGCGGGTTCGTGGCCCAGTACATGAGTGGCTCCGAGGCGTTCAGCGCCGAGGCCGACCGGACGAAGGCGCTGCGCGACAAGTACGGCGTCGGTTACGGGTACGGCACCGACATGAACGGCGTCGGCGGCTGGCCGGGCCCGCGGGGCGCTGACACGCCCAACCCCGTGCGCTATCCGTTCCGCAGCACCGACGGCGGCTCCGTCATCGACAAGCAGACCACCGGGCAGCGGACCTGGGACCTGAACACGGACGGCGCCGCGCACTACGGCCTGGTCCCCGACTGGATCGAGGACGTCCGCATCGTCGGCGGCCAGGACGTGGTGGACGACCTGTTCAAGGGCGCCGAGTCCTACCTGACCACCTGGGGCAACTCCGAGAAGCACAAGGCCGGGGTGAACCTCGCGGCCGGCTCCGCCGCCGGGGCCTCGACGGCGGAGTGGTGGAACCCGTTCGTGAACTACTCGGCGGGCCAGGCCGTGGACGGCAACACGGGCACCCGCTGGGCGAGCGAGTGGAACGACGACCAGTGGCTGCGCGTCGACCTCGGCTCCACCGGCCGGGTCGGCCGCGTCACCCTCGACTGGGAGCGCGCGTACGGGAAGGCGTACCGCATCGAGGTCTCCACGGACGGGACGAACTGGCAGCAGGTCTGGTCGACGAACGCCGGTGACGGCGGCCTGGACACGGCCCGCTTCTCAGGTGTGGCGGCCCGCCACGTCCGCGTCCAGGGACTCCAACGCGGGACCCAGTGGGGCTACTCCGTGCGTGAGCTCGGCGTCTACAGCAGCTGACGGCGCGGCGCACCGACCAGGACACGGGCCGGCCGGATCCCCTCCGGCCGGCCCGCGCGTCCTGCGAACGAAACGAAGGGAACCACCATGGCCCGGATGCCCTCGGCCGACCGGCGCCGCCAACTGACCGAGGCGGCGATCCGCGCGATGACCCGGGACGGCGTCGCCCGGACCACGACCCGGTCCATCGCGGCGGAGGCGGGGGTGTCGCTGAGCGTCTTCCACTACTGCTTCGACTCCAAGCAGGAGCTGCTGGAATCGGTGATCGAAGCGATCAGCGCGCACTACGTGAGCGTGGTGAAGGAGGCGATCCGGCCGCGGTCCACCCTGCGCGAGACGGTCCGGGCGGGCTTCCAGGCCTATTGGGACCACGTGTCCGAACAGCCCGGCGAGCACATGCTCACCTACGAGCTCACCCAGTACGCCCTGCGCCAGCCGGGGTTCGAGCACCTGGCGCGCCGGCAGTACGAGCTGTACTGCGCCACGTACGAGGAACTCATCGGGCAGCTGCGCGACAGCATGGACCTGGAGCTGCTGGTACCGGAGCCGGTGTTGGCCCGCTACCTGGCCGCCATGACCGACGGGCTGACCCTCAACGTGCTCGTCCTCGGCGACGGGGCGGCGACCAAGGAGATCCTCGACATGATCACCGACCACGTCGCGGGGCTCGCGGTCCCCCGGCCGCAGGGCGGTCCCTGACCCGCCTGGGGCGGTCAGTCGTCCTTGGTGTGGTGGAGGCGCGCCCACATGGGGAGGACGAACCAGCACAGCAGGTACCAGGCGACCACTCCGCCCACCAGCCAGGGTACGAAGGCGTCGTGGGTGGCGACCCGCAGGATCAGGAAGAGCGCGGCCACCAGCGTCGCGAACAGGAGCGCGAGCCCGACGGCGCAGAGGCGGGAGGCCCACGCGACCGCCTGCGGCTTCATGTGGCGGCCCGTGACGATGCGGTGGAAGACGACCGGCGCTATGAGGGCTCCGGTCGCGAGGGAACCGAGGACGACGGTGACGATGTAGAGCGTCTTGTCGGTCTGCGGCAGGCCCTGGAAGTGCGGGGTGAAGACCACGGTCAGCAGGAAGCCGAACAGGATCTGGACGCCCGTCTGGGCCACCCGTATCTCCTGGACCAGCTCCTCCCACTGCCGGTCCGCGCGCTCCGCGGGACTTTCGGTACGGCCGTCGTCGGGGGCGGCTCTTCTCATGGCTCCTCCATCGCTGAGAGTCGGGGGCCGCCTACCCGCAGGGGGCCGGCGCATGCGGGTCCTCGTCGTCGCCGCAGGGGTCCTCCGGGTCCTCCACGGCGGGGACGTGGATGTCCATGACGCAGATGTCGTCCCGGTGCCCCGGACGCAACGCGGCCAGACCGCGCGCCAGGCTCGCTCCGTGCCCCTCGCCGACGAGCCGGCGGGCGGTTCGGGCGAGCCGTGCCAGGCCGATGTCGATGTCCTCCCCCGGTTCCTCGACGAGCCCGTCGGTGTAGAGCAGGAGGTGGTCGTCGGGCCGCAGGTCGAGGGTGCTCTGCTCGTAGGCCGAGCCGAAGTCGGCGCCCAGGAGGGCGCCCACGGGCTGGGGCAGGAAGGAGGCTTCGCCGTCGCGGATCAGCAACGGGGGCAGGTGCCCGGCCCGCACCCAGGTCAGTCGGCGGTCCCAGGGCCGGTAGCGCCCCATGATCATGGTGGCGGTGGCCCCGTGGGTGTCGGTGGACGTGTGGAGGAGGAGGCTGTTGAGCCGGCTCAGCGCGTCTGGCAGCTCCGACCCGGTGACGATCATGCCCTTGGCGGTGAACCTCAGCTGGGCCATCGTTCCGACGGCGTCCAGGCCGTGGCCGGCGACGTCCCCGAGGACGAAGAGGGCACTGTCGTCGGGGAGTCCGATGGCGCTGTACCAGTCGCCGCCGACGTTCACACCGGTGTCGGAGGGCAGGTAGGCGACGTCGACGCACAGCCCGGCCAGTTCGAGGGACTGTTCCTGCAGGGGCAGCAGCGCGTGCTGGAGCCGGGCGGCGAGGATCCGTTCGGCCTGGAGCATGCCGCGCTGGACCAGAACGGCGCGTTCGCTCTCGCGCAGGGCGAGTTCGGCGTCCCGCTGCGCCGAGAGGTCCTGGAAGAATCCGTGCACCTCGACGGGCGTACCGGCCTCGTCGGTGCCGACCTCGGCGACGATCCGCAGGTGACGGATCCCGTCGGCGGTGTCGATGCGGAAGTGCTGGTCGACGGCCCGGCCCTCGCCCAGCAGCCGGCGTACGGCGCCGCCGAGGCGCGGCAGGTCCTCCGGCACGAGGTGCAGGGGGAGTTCCTCCAGGGGCATCGGCCCCGCGGCGGGATCGCGGCCGAAGATGACGTAGACCTGGTCGGACCAGTTGATGACGTTCGTGACGAGGTCCCAGTCCGCCCAGCCGAGGTTCCCCAACCGCTGCATGTCGGCCAGCCTGCGGGCCTCGCGGTCGCTGGTGTCGAGGCGGATCCAGGACACGACCAGCCGGCCGCCCAACCGGGTCGCCCGTACCGCGTACGAGGATTCGCGCGGCAGCCCGGCGGTCACCTCTCGGTAGGTGAAGGACGGGCCGTAGTAGTCGGTTCCCGTGGTCAGCGTGTCCAGGTACCCCTCCCACAGGTCGGTGCCCGCGACCGTGGGGTACGTCTCCAGGACGCTGCGGCCCACGAGCTCCTTGCCGCGGCGACCGGCCACGTCCACCGACGCGGGGGCGGCCGCGTCGATCCGGTAGTCCTCGACCTCGCCCGTCCCGGAGCGCAGCGGGGTGAGGAGGATCGCCGCGCCGGAGAGCGCGTCGAGGATCCTCTGCGCGGCGGCCACGTCCGCCTCTCCCAGCGGGTCGGCGGTGCCCGGCCGCCGCAGGTCGCGCAGCGGGCCCGCGCACATCCGGGCCGCCCGCCGCAGCAGGAGCCGGGTGTCGGGGGTGAAGGGGGCCCGGCGCGTCCGGAAGAAGCCGACGGCCGCGGTCGCGGGGCCCTCCGCGAACACCGGCACCCAGGCACGGGACTGCCAGCGCTCGGGCGGGTCGCCGATGAGCCGGTAGCGCAGGGCGTCGCGCTCCGGGTCCTCCAGCCAGACCGGTTCCCGGCCCGCGAGGGCGACCATGGCGGCGACCCCGCTCAGCGGTGGGACGTGCCGCCACTGCTCGGCCAGGGCCGTGCTGATTCCGGCGGCTCCGGCCAGTTCCAGGCCTCCGGCGGGGGCCGCGGTGTAGATCATCACCGCGGCGATGTCCTCGGCGTCGCCCAGTACCGTCACCAGCAGCTCCGCGACCTCGTCGGCGCCGTGCACCCCGGCCAGCCCCTCGGCGAGCCGGGCGAGCAGGGGACGCCGTTCCCCGGCGGTGCGTCCCGGTCCGGCGGTGCGTCCCGGTCCGGCGAGGTAGCGTCCCGAGTCGAACGGTGACGGGTCCGGCCCCGCCCCGGGCCCTCCCCCGCCGGCTGCTCCGGGTGGTTCGGCGGGGGGCTCCGGGCGGGTGCGCAGGCCGCCGAGGGTGATCCAGCACTCCTCCATCAGGGTCCGTCCGCGCTGTTTCGCGCGCCGCAGCAGCAGGGCGTACGCCGCGTCGGCCGTCACGCCGGCCTGCGCCATGAGCACGCCCTTGGCCCGCTCCAGCACGGCCGCCGTGGAGGCGACCGCTTCCGTGCCCTCCGCCTCGGCCCGCAGTCTCGCCACGATCCTGGCCAGGGCCAGGACCTCGGGAGCGGAGCCGTCGCCGGGAAGCGCGGGATCGCTCTTCATGTTTCGAGGATGGCACGGGGCGGCCGGTATGGGCGGCTCAGCACGGCAGCGGGACGTCCACCGGGGCCACGGCGAGGCGGTCGACGACGGCGGTGAGGCTGCCGGTGCGGGCGAGGACGGCCCGCTGCCGGCTCGCGCCGGTCCCCCGGCGGCGCAGCCCGTCCCACAGGGTCCGTGCCATGTCCAGGTCCCCGGCGGCCGCGAGCCCGGGGGCCGCGCGGTCCATGAGCCGCTCCACGAGCAGTTCGGCGGGCATCCGGCGGCCCGTGCACGGGTCGGCGCCGGGGCCGTCGAGGCCGCTCTGCGCCGCGAGGGCGTGTGCGCCCCACAGCCGGTACGGGGGCGCCTTCGGGGGCGGTACCCCGGCGTCCACGTCCCGCAGGAGGACGGCCGCCAGGCCCCGTACGAGGGCGGCCGTCAGGATCACGGTGTCCAGGTCGGCGTTGACGTCGGAGACCCGGATCTCCAGCGTCGGCACGTGCTCCGAGGGCCGGGCGTACCAGTACAGCATCCGGCGGTCGAGCAGTACTCCGGCGGCGACCAGGCCGTCGACGTGGGCGAGGTAGTGCGCCTCGTCGACCACGGGCGGGGGCCCCACCGTCGGCCAGCAGGAGAAGACGACCGAACGCCAGCTGTCGTGACCGGTGTCCCGGCCCCCCATGAGGGGCGAGTTCCCGGTCAGGGACTGGAGCACGGGCAGCCAGGGCCTCATGTGGCTCGCCAGCGCGAGGGCACGCGGCCGGTCCAGGGTGCCGACGTGGATGTGGCATCCGCAGACGGCCGTGAAACCGTCGATGAGGTACGCGGAGCGGCGGGCCATGCGCAGGTACCGCTCGTCGTCCGTCACCGTCAGGGGCTCCAGGGGGGCGATCACGGGGACTCCCGAAGCCACCAGCAGGCAGCCCGCGGCGCGGGCGGCGCGCGTGGTGGTCTCCCGCAGCTGCGACAGCTGCCCGCGCAGGTCCGCGAAGTCCGCGGTGGGCCGCGTACAGACCTCCACCTGGGCGTCGTAGAACTCGCTCTGGACGAGTTCGCCGAGCTCACGGGCCGCCGTGGCGATCACTTGACGGCCCCGGTTCACCGGGGCCCTGGTGCCCCGGTCCACGAGGAGGTACTCCTCCTCGACTCCCACGGTCGGAACGTCCACGGGATCTCCTTGCCGACTGCGCCGAAGGATCGGACTCGGGCGGCGCCTACCCCCTCGGCGCCGCCGCACCCCCCGTACCGCGGGTCACCCTCCGTCGGGTTCCGCCGCCCGCCAGACGGTGGTGATGTTGCAGAACTCGCGGATGCCGTGCCCGGACAGTTCGCGCCCGTAACCGGACCGCTTGACGCCGCCGAAGGGCAGCGCGGGATGGGAGGCGGTCATGCCGTTGACGAAGACGCCGCCCGCCTCCAGGTCGCGCACGAACCGCTCGAGGTCGGCGTCGTCGCGGGTCCAGACGTTCGAGCTGAGCCCGAAGGGGGTGTGGTTGGCGCGCTCGACGGCCTCGTCGAGGCTACCCACCCGGTAGAGGGTGGCGACCGGCCCGAAGGTCTCCTCCAGGTCGATCCGCATCTCGGCGGTGATGTCGGCGAGGACCGTCGGCTCGTAGAACCAGCCCTCCTCCTGCCCCGGCGGACGACGCCCGCCGCACAGGACGGTGGCGCCGCGGCTCACGGCGTCCTCGACGAGTTCCTCCACGTCCCGGCGTCCGCTCTCGGTGGCCAGCGGTCCTACGTCGGTGGTGTCGAGCATCGGATCGCCGACGACCAGGGCCTTCATGCCGTCCGTGAAGTGCCGGGCGAACGCGTCGTAGACGTCGGTGTGGACGATGAACCGCTTGGCGGCGATGCAGGACTGGCCGTTGTTCTGGACGCGGGCGGTGACGGCGGTGCGGGCGGCGCGGGCGACATCGGCCGAGGGCATCACGACGTACGGGTCGCTGCCGCCGAGTTCCAGGACGGTCTTCTTGACCTCGTCGCCGGCGGCAGCGGCGACGGCGCGGCCGGCGGGTTCGCTGCCGGTCAGGGTGGCCGCGGCGACCCTCGGGTCGCGCAGGACGGCCTCCACGGCTCCCGAGCCGATCAGCAGGGTCTGGAAGCAGCCGCGCGGGAAGCCCGCCCGGTGGAACAGTTCGCCCAGGTAGAGGGCGGTCTGCGGAACGTTCGAGGCGTGTTTGAGCAGGCCCACGTTGCCCGCCATCAGGGCGGGCGCGGCGAACCGCACGACCTGCCACAGCGGGAAGTTCCAGGGCATGACGGCCAGGACCACGCCGACGGGCCGGTAGACGACCCGCACGGACGAGGCTCCCGCGTCGCGCACGTCCGCGTCGGCGGGGTGCTCGTCGGCGAGGAGCCCCTCGGCGTGCGCGGCGTACCAGCGCATCGCCTTGACGCACTTGGCCGCCTCGGCCCGGGCCGCCGCCAGCGGCTTGCCCATCTCGGTGGTCATGGTGCGGGCGACGGCCTCCGCGTCCTCCTCCAGGAGGTCCGCCGCCCGGGACAGCAGCGCGGACCGTTCGGCGAAGGTGGTGCGCCGGTAGGCGGCGGCCGTGCGTGCCGCCTCGGCCAGGCGCTCCTCGATGCCGTCGGCGTCGAGCGGGTCGAAGGTCCGCAGCGTCCGGCCGTTCGTGGGGTTCACGGTGGTGATGCTCATGGTCCGCCCTTCCTCGGAGGGAACCGCCCCATAGACCCTGCCCGCCGGGTCACCGCGGCGCAACGCGAGGGCCGGTACCCGGGTGCTCCTCCGGGCCCGGCGGTGCCACGGATTGCGGGCCGTGCGGGGCCGACGCATGGTGAGGATGCAACGTCCCCCCAGGAAGGAACGACCCCGTCATGGGCAAGGCAAAGGCGAAGGCCAAGCAGGTCAAGGGCAAGATGAAGGAAACCGCGGGCAGCGCGATGGACGACCACCGCATGGAAGCGGAGGGCAGCGCCGAGCGGATGAGCGGCAAGGCCGAGGAGATGGTCGCGAAGGCGACGGACGCGATGAAGAAGTCCAAGGGCCGGCACTGACGGAGGTCCCCGGTGACCGGCGCCCCTCCCGGGGGCGCCGGTCACCGGCATGAGGAGCCCGGCCGCCCGTCGGGGGGTGACTCGGGGGTCGTCGCTCCGGCGGGACCGGACTACGGTCGGCCGCGCGGCTTGCCGCGCTTGGCGGCCTTGGGCGCGGCGGAACCGCCGCGCGGGTTCTTCCCCGTCTGCTTGCCGCCGCCCGATTTGCCGCCCGCCTTCCCGCCGGCCCTCGCGGCCGGGTTCTTGCCCTTGCCGCCGCCGCTCGCGTCGGGGCGCTTGCGCTGCTTGGGCTGCGGCGGCGTCGGCGGCCGGCCGCGCGTGCTGTTCACCGTCCGGCCGCGGACGATGCCGATGAACTCCTCGACCAGGTCGGTGGTCTTCTCCTCCGGCCAGGACAGCGCGATCCGCGACTCCGGGGCGTCCGACACGGGCCGGTAGGTGAGGTCCTTGCGGTGGTGCAGACGGGCCAGGGACTGGGGGACGACGAGGACGCCGATGCCCGCGGCGACCAGTTCGACGGCGTCCGCCGTCGTCTCGGGGCGTTCGAAGGCCGGCTTGCCCGGCAGGGTCTCCCAGCCGAGGACGTCGTCGAGGGGGTGCAGCACGATCTCGTCGGCGAGGTCCCCGGTCGACACCTCCTCCGCCGAGGCCACCAGGTGGTCCTTGGGGATGACGACCACGGTCGTCTCGGTGTACAGCGGGATGGCGCTGAGGTCGGTCCGGTCGACGGGCAGCCGCACGAAGCCCGCGTCGGCACCGCTGCCGCGCAGCAGGTCGAAGGCTTCGGCGGCGGGCACTCCGACGAGGGTCAGGGGGACGTCGGGCAGCCGCTCGTTCCAGATCCGCACCCACTTGGTGGGCGTCACTCCCGGGACATAGGCGAGCCGGAACGAAGGGGAAGTTTCCGAGCCTGTCACCCCGCCAGGTTACCGGTCGTGGTCGGAGGTAGCGCACACGCTCGATACCCTTGACCCCATGACGTCGCACCAGAGCACCCAGACGATGAAGCCCGCCACCGCGGCGAAGAAGCTGGGTGTGTACCTCGAAGCCACCCCCGCCGAGTTCCAGGAGGGTGTGGTTTCGCGCACCGAGCTGAACGCCCTCCAGACCGATCCGCCCGCGTGGCTGGTCGAGCTGCGGCAGAACGGTCCGCACCCCCGCCCGGTGGTCGCGGCGAAGCTCGGCGTCTCCATCGCCGGTCTCGCGCGCGGCGGAGTCACCGAGGCCCTGACCACGGAGCAGATCGACGCCCTGAAGCAGGAGAACCCCGAGTGGCTCCAGAAGGAGCGCACCACCCAGGCGGAGGTCCGCAAGGAGACCGTCCGCATCAAGGAGAAGAAGGCGGAGAAGGCGCAGCGCGCCCAGCAGCAGTAGGCGGCCGGTCGGCGTTCCCGACCCCGCCCCTCCCCCGGTCCCGGCCGACGGTCGTCGCCGGGGGCCGGTTCGGCCGGTGTCCCGGCCCGTCGACCCCGATCGGGGTCACCTGCCGGTGAGCGCCCGGGTGAAGGCGTGCCGGGGGGCGTCGAGCAGACGGTGTGCCGGGCCCTCCTCCACGACGCGTCCCCCGTCCAGCACCGCGATGCGGTCCGCGAGGGCGGCGGCGGCCGCGAGGTCGTGGGTGATCAGGAGCAGGCCGAGTTCACCGCGGTCCCGCCGTGCGGCGAGCACGTCGAGGACGACGCCCCGCGTGACGGGGTCGAGGCCCGAGGTGATCTCGTCGCAGACCAGGACGTCCGGTCGGGCCAGCAGGGTGCGGGCGAGGGCCGCCCGCTGGAGTTCGCCGCCCGAGAGCCCGCCGGGGCGCCGCGCCGCCTGCTCCTCGGTCAGGCCGAGTTCCGCCAGCATCCGCAGCGCCTCCTCCCGTGCCGGGCCCGGGGCCGCCCCGCGCAGGCGTACGGCGGTCCGGGCGACCTGGTCCCGTACGGGCCGGTACTCGTCGAAGGCGGCCTTGGGGTCCTGGAACACGTACTGGACGGCCGCCAGTTCCGTCCGGCTCCGGGATCGCACGCTGCGCGGCAGCGGGGCGCCGCGCCACAGGATCCGGCCGTCGTGCCCGGTGTGCAGCCCGGCCAGGCAGCGTCCCAGGGTGGTCTTCCCGCTGCCGGAGCGGCCGATGAGGGCCAGGCACTCCCCCGCCGCGACCTCCAGCCCGATGCCGTGGAGCGCCGGGGCGGCGCCCCGCCCGGTGCGGTGGGCGGCGGTCAGCTCCCGTGCCTCCAGGCGTACGGGTCCCCGTGTGCGGGCGGCCCGGACGGCGGGCGGCGGCACCCGCAGACGGGACCCGAGCACCTCGGCGGCCGGACCGCGGTCCACGACCCGGCCCCCGCCGAGGACGACGACCTCGTCGGCGAGTTCCCGCACCACGTCCAGGTCGTGGCTGAGCAGGACCACCGCGACGCCCCGCGCGGCGACGGCGGCGAGTTCCGTGACGATGCCCCGCTTGGTGACGGCGTCCTGCCCGGTGGTGGGTTCGTCGGCGACGATCACACGGGCGCCCCGCAGCAGTGCCTGGGCCAGGACGACCCGCTGCTGCTGGCCCCCGGACAGCTGGTGGGGGAAGCGGCGCAGGACGGCCCCGGGATCCGGGATCCGGGCCAGCAGCAGGGCCTCCTCCACCCGGGCGCGGACCTCCCGGCGGCTGCCGCCGCCGAGGGCGGCCACGTCCCGCAGCAACGCACCGGCCCGACGGGCGGGGTTGAGGACGGCCGCGGGGTGCTGGGGCACGTAGCCCACCGCGCTCCCGGCGGTCAGGACGTGCCCGCCGACCCGGGCGCCCGCCGGGTACTCGCCCAGCAGGGCCAGGCCCGTCGTGGTCTTGCCGCTGCCGGAGGGGCCGACGAGGGCGGTGACGCGGCCCGCGCGGGCGCGGACGCACACCCCGTCGACGACGGTCCTGCCCCCGATCTCCACGCGCAGGTCACGTACTTCGGCGACGACGCTCATCGCGGTGTCCCCTTCCGGTCGGCCCGCGCCGGCGGGACGGTGTGCTGCTGTGCGACGTCGAACAGCAGGTTGGTGCCCATGGACAGGGCCGCGACGAGCAGCGCGGGCACCACCACGGGCCACGGCACCAGCAGGAGGCCCGGCCTGTTGCGGTCGACCATGACGGCCCAATCGGCGGTGTCCGGCTGTACTCCGACGCCGAGGAAGGCGGCCGTGGCCACCAGGTACAGGGAGCCGGTGAGCCGGATCCCGACGTCGGCGGCGAGCGTGCGGCGCATGGCGCGGGCCACGTAGCCGACGGCCGTGCGCCACCATGTCTCGCCCTGCGTCCGCAGGGCCTCGACGGCGGGCCGGGCGGCGATGGCCGCGGCCGCCGCGTGGACGACGCGGGTCGCGTCGGGTACGGCGGCCAGCCCGACCAGGACGGTCATTCCGGCCGGCCCGGGCGTGAGGGTGGCCGCGACGAGCAGCACCAGCAGCAGGGAGGGGACGGCGAGCACCACGTCCAGGGGGCGCATCAGCGTCTCCTCCAGCCAGGTGCGGCGGGTGAGGGCCGCGCAGAGCCCGAGCGGGACGGCCACGAGGTAGGCGAGCACGGTGGCCGCCAGGGCGACGAGGACGACGGAGCGGCCGCCGAGGAGGACCTGCCGCCAGGCGTCGCGACCCGCGAAGTCGGTGCCGATCCAGTGGTCCGGCCCGGAGGCGAAGGACACCGTCCGGGTTGCGGCGGGTCCGGCGAACAGCGGTCCGAGGAGGGCGAGCAGCAGGGGAACGGCGACGAGGATCAGGGCGGGGCCGTAGCGTGCGGTCCGGGACCGGTACGACGCGGGGGAAGGCCTGGACCGGTTCACGCGGCGGCCTCCGACCGGGGGGAGAAGCGGCGGGCCACGAGGTCGGCCGCGAGGTTGACCAGGACGGTGACGACTCCGAAGACCACCGCCAGGCCCTGGACGACGGGTACGTCGCGGGCGGCGACGGCCTCGATGAGGACGGTGCCGAGGCCCGGCACGACGAACAGGGCCTCCACGACGATGACCCCGCCGAGCAGCCAGTCGCAGGTCCGGGCGAGTTGTTGGGTGGCGGGGGCGAGGGCGCCGGGCAGGGCGTGGGTCCAGCGGACGCGGGCCTCGCCGACGCCGAGGCGCCTGGCCTGGGCGGCGTAGGGGGAGCCCATCGCGTCGATCATCCCCGCGCGGACCAGCCGGCTGATGGAACACACCGGCCGGGACAGCAGCACGAGGACGGGCAGGACGAGGACGGCGGGTTCGGTGCGCGGGTCCGTGCCGAGGGCGGTGGGCGGCAGCCAGCCGAGCTCGATGCCCAACAGGGCGGCCAGCAGCACCCCGAGGGCGAATTCCGGGACGGCGTGGACGGCGAGGGTGGTGGCGCTGACGGCGCGGTCCAGCGGGCCGCCCTCGCGGCGGGCGCAGAGCACGCCCAGCCCGGTGGCGGCCGGCAGGAGCAGGGTGAGGGTGACGGCGGCGAGGAGCAGGGTGGGGCCGACCCCGTCGGCGAGGTGGGCGGTGACGGGGCGGCCGGTGACCAGGGAGGCGCCGAGGTCGCCGTGGAGCAGGCCGGTGACCCAGTCCAGGAGGCGTTCGGGGGCGGGTCGGTCCAGGCCCATGGCGGTGCGGATCCGGTCGATGCGCAGCGGGTCGGGCTGGTCACCGGCCAGGACCACGGCCGCGTCGCCGGGCAGGGCTTCGGTGAGGGCGAAGACGAACAGGACGACGGCCGCCGTCTGCCCCAGGCCGAGGAGCAGGCGGCGGCCGGCCCAGGACCGGTGGAGGGTCACGCGAGCCAGGTCCTGTCGAAGCGGGCCCAGTCGAGGGTGTTGGCGGGGGCGTCCTTCGCGATGCCGCGGACCTTGGGCGAGGTGGCGACGATCCAGTCGGCGAAGCCCCAGATCAGGAAGCCGCCCTCGTCGTGGAGGCGGCGCTGCATGCGCTCGTGGAGGGCGGTGCGCCGCTGTTCGTCGCGGGTGGATTGGGTCTGCTGGTAGAGGTCGTCGAAGTCCTTGTGCCGCCATTGGGTGGCGTTGGTGGTGGATCCGGTCAGGAGCCGTTGCGAGAGGTGGGATTCGATGGGCATGGCGCCGGACCGGTAGGAGGCGAAGGTTCCGGTGGACAGGATGTCCTTCCAGTACGTGTCCTTGTTGCCGACCTTGATCTCGACGGTGACGCCGGCCCGGGCGGCCTGGTCCTTGAAGATCCCGGCGGCTTCGACGAAGCCGGGGGCGGCCGGGGCGGTGTCGAGGGTGACGCGGAGTCCGTCCGCTCCGGCCTCCTTGAGGAGGGCGCGGGCCCGGTCGAGGTCCTGGGTGCGCTGGGGCAGTGCGGAGGCGTAGTAGCGGCAGCCCTTCCCGAAGAGGTCGTTGCCGATGTCGCCGGCGCCGCCGAGCGCCCCGTCGACGAGTTCGCGGCGGTCGGCGATGAGGAAGAAGGCCTGCCGGACCCGCCGGTCGTCGAAGGGCGGGCGGTCGGTCTTCATGACGAAGCCCTGCATGGCGCTGCCGGGGAGCCGGACGACGTCGATCCGGCCCTTGCCCTCGTGGGTGCGGGCGGTGGCGGGGGCGAGTTCGTGGGCGTAGTCGACCTGTCCGCCGAGGAGCGCGTTCACCCGGGCCGATTCCTCCGCGGCCACCACGAACTCCAGCTCGTCCAGGTGGGGGGCGCCGTCCCAGTAGGCGTCGTTGCGGCGGACGAGGAGGGAGCTGCCGGGCCGGAACGAGACGAAGGCGAAGGGCCCGGATCCGACGGGGCGGTCGAAGGAGGTGGCTCCCTCGGGGACGACGTACGCGCCGAACGCGGCGAGCACGTTGGGGAATTCGGCGTAGGGGCGCTTGAGTCGGAACTCGACGGTGGTCGGGTCGACGGCGCGGCTGGCGGCGAGGTCGATGGGTTCCAGGGAGGCCTTGGCCCGGAAGGTGCCCCGGGGGTCGGCGATCCTGCGGTAGCTGTGGAGGACGTCCGCGGCGGTCACCGGCCTGCCGTCGTGGAAGGTGGCCCGGCGCAGGGTGATCCGCCAGGTGTCGAGGGCTTCGTTGGGCTCCCAGCCCGCGGCGAGGCGGGGAACGGCGGAGAGGTCGGCCCCGAAGTCGGCGAGTTTGTCGAACAGGGCCTTGGCGCGGGCCGCGTCGACGAACAGGTTCGCCGCGTGCGGGTCGAGGGTCTCGGCCGCGCCGCCGCCGGCGAAGGCGGCGCGCAGCCGGCCGCCGCGTCGGGGCGGTCCGGCGGAGCCGTGGGTGTCGGGGGCCGGGGCGCCGGCGCATCCGGTGGCGAGTGCCAGGGCGCCGGCGCCGCCCGCGATCAGGAACCCGCGCCGGGCGAGGCGGTTGAGCTGGTCGTTCATGGGGTGGTGTCTCCGTTGTCGTGGTGGGGCGCGGGGCGGGTGCTCGGGATGTGGGCGCCGCTCAGCGGGGTTCGTTCTCCGGTCGGGCGGTCCGCCGTGGGGGAACCGGTTCGGCGGGGAGGACTCCGGCGCGGTGCAGTCGGGTCATGCCGACGGCCGAGGCGAGGCCCAGGGCGAGGCAGCAGGCGTAGGGCAGCCAGGTCGCCCCGGTGTGCCCGCCGGCGTCCATGGCCCAGCCGATGCCGGCGCTGCCGAGGGCGGCGGCGAGGCCGGACACCGCGTAGAAGAGGCCGTACGCGGTGCCGGTGAGGCCGGGCCGGGCGAAGGCCGGTATCAGCTCCATCACGAAGGGCTGGGCGGTCATCAGGCCGAGGTGCAGCAGTAGGACGCCGGCCAGGACGGGCAGCAGGGCGAGGGGCTGTCCGGTCGAGTCGGCGACGAGCATCGGCGGGACGAACCCGGCCGCCATGAGGGCGAGTCCGGTGGCGATCCAGCGGGCGCGGCCGCCGAGGGCCGTCAGGCGGCGGGTGATGCGCAGTTGGAGGAGCAGGTGGGCGAGCGTCCCGGTGAGGAAGAGCAGGCCGATCGAGCCGTTCCAGCCGGAGGCGCGGGCCGCGGCGTGGGGCAGGAGCAGGTAGAGCTGGTTCTCCAGGCCGTACATGCCGACCATGGAGAGGGAGAAGGCCAGGAACCGTCGATTTCCGGCCACTTCTCGCCAGTCGGCGAGGACGGGGTTCTCCGGGGCGGCGACGGCGCGGGCGGGCAGGACGAGGATCTGGGCGATGGTGAGGACGGCGAAGACGCCCGCCGCGGTGAGGGCTGCGGCCCGGAAGTCGACGAGCAGCAGCAGGCTGCCGAGCAGCGGACCGAGCAGGGCCCCGGTGGTGGCGAACACGTTGAACAGGGCGAAGGCCTCGGCCTTGCGCCCGTCCGCCTCCTGGGCGACGTAGGTGCGGACGGCGGGGTTGAAGAGGGCCCCCGCGAGCCCGCTGAGTATGGACGCGGTGATCAGCAGCGGGAGGGCGTCGCCGAGGGCGAACAGGGCGAAGCCCACGGTGCGCAGGGCGCAGCCCGCGATGATCACGCCGCGGGCGCCGAGCCGGTCGGCGGCCGAGCCGCCGATGAGGAAGAGGCCCTGCTGGCTCAGGTTGCGCAGGCCGAGGACGATGCCGATGACGGCCGCGGAGAGTCCGAGGTCGTCGGAGAGGTGCGTGGCGAGGTAGGGGATGAGCAGGTAGAACCCGGTGGTGACGCCCAGTTGGTTGAGGAGCAGGAGGCGGACGGCGAGCGGGAAGCCGCGTACGGCGGCCAGGGTGTTCACCGGTGCGCCGCCCCGGGGTTCGGGCGGACGCCGAGGCCGGGGCGGCCGGAGGGGCGTACGGTGCCGTCGGCGCCGCCGATTCCGGTCCACGGGTCGGCGGCGAGCAGCAGGTGGCCGTCGAGGTCGACCCAGCGGGCCCGGTCGGCGAGGTGCACGGCGGGGGCGATGCCGAGGGTGCTGGCGGTGAGGCAGCCGAGCATGAGGTCGGTGCCGGTGCCGCGCAGGGCCGCGTGGATGCGCAGGGCGGCGCGTACGCCGCCGCATTTGGCGAGTTTGACGTTGATGCCGTGGACGTGGCCGGCGAGGGCGGCGGCGTCCTCGTAGGAGACGGCGTCCTCGTCGGCGATGACGGGTACGGGGGATTCCCGGGCGAGGTGGGCGAGCCGGTCGGGGGTTCCGGCGGCGATGGGTTGTTCCACGGCGGTGACGCCGAGGGCGTGGAAGCGGGGCAGCAGGTCGAGGCTGCGGCGGGCGCTCCAGGCGCCGTTGGGGTCGAGCAGCAGGCTCGCGCCGGGGGCGGCGTCGCGTACGGCCTCCACCCGGGCGAGGTCTTCGCCGGGGTCGCGGGATCCGGCCTTGACCTTGAGGGCGGTGAAGCCGCTCCGGGCCAGCCGGCCGGCCTGGGCTGCGGCCCGTTCGGGCGCGACGATGCCGATGGTGCGCGTGGTGGTGGCGGACGGGGGTTCGGGGGTGCCGAGCAGCGCGTGGACGGGGCGGCCGGCGCGGATGCCGATCAGGTCGAGGAGGGCCGCTTCGAGGGCGGCGGCCACTCCGGCGGGCAGTCCCTCCCAGGGCACGGCGGCCGGGTCCTCCCATGCGGTCTCGGGGTCCGGGAGCCGTTCGACGGCGGGCCGTAGCGCGCCGAGCCGGCGCAGGATCCGGGGTGTGGGCAGGCCGAGGTGGTCGCTGCTGACGGCCTCGCCGCGGCCGCGCAGGCCCTCGTGCTCGACCGTGACCCGGACGGCGTCGCGGCGGGCCATGACGGAGCGGGAGATGCGCAGCGGTTCGGCCAGTTCGAGTGAGGTGGTGTGCCAGGTGAGCTTCACGCGGCGCCTCCGCCGAGCAGGGCGGGGTGGAGGGTGGCCGCCGGGTCGATGACGGTGCGGCAGCGGGCCCAGCCGGTTGCCTCGGCGGCCTGCGGGTGGCCGATCTCCAGTGGACGGACGGCGAGTTCGGCCACGTCCAGGCCGTGGGCGCGGCAGAAGTCGTCGTCGTAGACGGTGCCGAGGTAGCGGTGCGGACCGTCGGGGAACACGGTCGCGACGACCGCGCCGGCCTCGACCCGGGCGGCCCACGCGGAGACCAGTGCGACGGCGCCGGTGCTCCAGCCGCCGCTGACGAAGCTGGTACGGGCGAGCCTGCGGCAGGCGTCGACCGCTTCGGCGGGCCCCACCCAGTGGACCTCGTCGAAGGCGTGGTGGGCGACGTTGCGGGGGTGGATGCTGCTGCCGAGGCCGCGCATCAGACGGGGTCGGGCGGGCTGGCCGAAGATGGCGGAGCCCACGGAGTCGACGCCGATGACCTTGAGGCGCGGCCAGCGGCGGCGCAGCGGTCCGATCAGGCCGGCGCTGTGCCCGCCGGTGCCGACGCTGCAGACTAGGACGTCCAGGTGGTCCAGTTGGGCGGCGAGTTCGGCGGCCATGGGCAGGTAGCCGGCCGCGTTGTCGGGGTTGTTGTACTGGTCGGGCCAGTACGCGCCCGGCGTGCGGGCCAGCACCTCGTGGAGCCGGGCGATCCGCGCCGCCTGCCAGCCGCCCTCGGGGGCGGGCCGGTCGACGAGTTCCAGCCGGGCGCCGTGGGTGCGCAGCAACTGGCGCATGGAGGGTTCCAGTTCCGCGTCGCCGATGAGGACGACGGGGTGCCCGAGGGCCTGCCCGGCGAAGGCGAGGCCGATTCCGAGGGTGCCGGAGGTGGATTCGACCACGGGCGCTCCGGGACGCAGCTCGCCGCGCCGGCGCGCGCCGCGCAGCATGGACAGGGCGGACCGGGCCTTCATCCCCCCGGCGCCGAGGCATTCGAGCTTCGCCCAGAACCCGGGCTGCGGGAAGGGCAGTTCGGTGCGGATGCGGGCGAGGGGGGTGTCGCCCGCGAGGGGCAGCAGGTCGGGGTTGGCGGGGCCGGTGGGCAGCCGGCGGGGCAGGGACGCCGTGCTCATCGGGGGCCTCCGTAGCGGTGGATGACTCCGGGTCCGCCGTCGAGCCAGAAGAAGGGGTACGGCTCGGCGGAGACGGCGGTGACGCCGGCGCCGAGGAACCGGGGCAGGACGGCGCTGCCGGTCTGGGCGAACATGACGAGGGGCTTCGCGGTGGCGGCGGCGTGGTCGAGCAGCGGCTGGAAGGTGTCGTTGCCGAGGGTCATGCCGGAGGCGAGGACGGCGTCGCAGTCCTCCAGTCGGGCGAGGGCGTCCGTGTGGATCGGCTCGCCCCACTCGGTGGTTCCGCCCTTGAGGTCGCAGGGGAGGTAGCCGGTGCCGCGCCGGCGCAGTTGCTCCAGGAGCGAGTTGACGACGCCGACGACGAGTACCCGGTGGGGTCCGGGGTGCGGCAGCAGGTCGACGACCGCCCGGGCCCTGGCCCGGGACCGGTGCAAGGAGCCGCCGGCGGGCAGCGGGTACGGACGGGCGCCGTGGGCGGGGGTGTGGGGGCGCACGTGGGCCAGGTAGGCGTCGAGCGCGGCGATCCGCACCGGCCGCAGGGGGTGGGCGAGGAGGTCGGCCACGCTCGCGCCGACCACCTCGTCGAGCGCGGCGGCGGGCAGCGTGCCCGGCTCGACGGCGCAGGAGCCGACGGCCGCGGCGAGGCGCAGGCTGAGCACCTCGTTGCGGTACCCGCCCGCCCGGCCCTCGTGGCGTACCGCCTGGGCCGTGGTGAAGGCGAGCGCGACGCGTTCCCCGCGCGGGTCGGGCCCGTAGGCGCCGTCCCGCACCCGCGCGACGAGTTCCTCCACGCTCCGGACCGCCGGCTCCCCCGCCGCCGAGCCGCCCGGAGCCCGGTCGGGGCGTATGGGGCTGGGCGGGAAGGGGTCCCGCGGTGGGTGGCCGGGGTGGGTCGGGGTGGTCATGCGGGCACCGCCGGGGACTCCTCGCAGCGCGGGCTCAGTCGCGCGAGCAGCCGCTCGGCGGACGCGCGGGCGCCGCTGCCGGCGTCGGCGGTCATGACGTGGCCCAGGTACTCGTTGTTGCTGGTCGCGGCCCGTACGGCGCGGCCTGGCCCGGCGAGGCCCACTTCCAGTACTTCGGGCAGGTCACGGATCCCCTCGGCGCCCTCGATGGCGGCGAGGGTGCCGGTGGTCGAGGGCAGTAGGAAGGCGATGGCGGCGCTGCGCACCCCGGTCTCGCGGGGCGTGAGGTCGGGGGCCGAGCCGAGGGCGACGTCGACGCAGGCCGCGGCGAGGTCGATGCCCGTGACGTGGCGGACCAGTTCGGTGATCCGGTTCCCGGCGGGGCGGGGGTTGACCTCGATGACCCGGGGTCCCAGCGGCGTCAGCTTGATCTCGGTGTGGCACACGACGTCGTCCAGCCCGAGTGCCTCGACCGCGGCCCGGGCGGTGTCGGCGGCGGCCCGCGCCTCGGTGGCGGGGAGGTCCGCCGGGAACATGTGCCCGGTCTCGACGAAGGCGGGGGATCCTCCGATGCTCTTGTCGGTGACGCCGACGACGTGCGTGACGCCGCCGCGGGAGACGGTCTCGACGCTGACCTCGGGGCCGGTGAGGAGTTCCTCCAGGAGGATGACGGGCGTCCGGTCCTGGCCGCGCGCGTTGACGGGGAACGCGGCGAGGTCCCGGCAGGCGCGTTCGAGTTCCCGCTCGTCGCCCACCTCCCGCACGAACATCCCGGCGCACAGGTCCACGGGTTTGACGACCAGCGGGTAGCCGATCCCCCGGGCCGCGTCCGGGGTCCGCGCGGGGTCGTCGCAGACCGCGAAGCGCGGGCCCGGAACTCCCGCCTCCGCCAACGTCCGGCGGGTCAGGTCCTTGCGGCAGGCCGCTTCGACGGCGGTGGCACCCGGGCCGGGCAGGCCGAGCCGCCGGGCGATGCGGGCCACCGCGGGCAGGTAGTAGTCGCACGAGGTGACGACCCCGTCGAAGGCGAGCACGGCGTGCAGCGCTTCCAGGGCGGTCAGCAACGCGTCGACGTCGTTCGTGTCCGCCGTGACGATGTTGCGCGCGGCGAGCAGGGGGTGCGGTCCGCCGTCGCCGGGGGCCCGCAGATAGTGGTGGAGGTCGCGGGTGACGAAGGTGAACTCGTGCCCTCCCTCGCGGATCGCCCTGGGCAGGAGTCCGCTCATCGACCCCACCCAGCTCTCGACAACCAGCAGATGTCCCACGCCACTTCCTTTCAGACCACGCCGAGGATCCCGGTGCACGGCGGTGCGCCGAGCCGGGTCGACCAGACGTTATCCGAAATCGTTTTCATTTCCAATAGCGGGTTCCCGTGACAGGGGCGGCGCCGCCCGCTTCGAGGGCCCGAGGCCGGTCGGATCGGGATCCGCAGCGGTCCGGCGGGTCGCCAGGGGCGGCCCGCACGGCCTCCGCATCATGGCGAGGACCTTGTCCCGGGTGGCTGGAATCCGAACTTGCCGTGCCAGGTGAGGCATACCTAACCTGTGCTCGCCCGGCCATCGGCCGGACACACTTCGGCCCCCGTCCCCACCGAAGGAGCCTCCCCCCATGCCCGAACGCCTCGACGCGGCACGGCCGTACGCCGTCTCGCTCTTCCGGATCGTCACCGGCCTGCTCTTCGCCTGCCACGGCGCCGCCTCCCTCTTCGGCGTCCTGGGCGGCGCCCGCGGCGGCGGTACGGTGCCCGTCGGTGACTGGCCGGGCTGGTACGCGGCCGTCATCCAGCTCGTCGCCGGAACCCTCGTCCTGCTGGGCCTCGGCACCCGCTCGGCGGCGTTCGCGGCGTCGGGTTCGATGGCCTACGCGTACTTCACCGTGCACCAGCCGCAGTCCCTGATGCCCCTGCAGAACGGCGGCGAGGCCTCGGCCATGTTCTGCTGGGCCTTCGCCCTGCTGATCTTCACCGGGCCCGGCGCCCTCGCCCTGGACGGACTGTTCGCGGCCCGCGCGGGCCGGGACCGCCCCGAGGGCCGGCCGGAGGCGGCCATCGCCTGAGGAATCGTTCCGTCACCCCGGGGCCCGTGGCACCCGACCCGTCCGACCAGGTCGAGTGCCACGAACCCCTCGGACCGCCCCGACCGCCCCGCGGGGCGACCCCGGCCCCGGCGCCGGGCGAGTGGCGTCTGAAACCCGTTCGTCCGTACGGCGTTAGACGGTTCGGACCGGCGTGCGCGCCAGCGCACCGAGCCGGTCCGGTCTGATGCCGACGGAAGTACGAGGAGCGAAATGACGGACCCGATGCCTGCCGGACGCGGTCGCAGGAGACTGGCAGCCCGATGCCGGCGGATCACCGAGGACAGCTCGTTCGGGATGGCCGTCTTCGTCGTGATCCTGCTCAACGCGGCCCTGATGGGGGCCGAGACGTACAGCGGGCTCGCCCGTACGCACCGGCAGGCGCTGGGCATCGCCGAGGAGTGCTGCCTCGCCCTGTTCACCCTGGAGATGCTGCTGCGCATCGGCTCGTTCACCGACCGGCCGAAAGCATTCTTCCGGGACCCGTGGAACGTATTCGACCTGGTGATCGTCGCCTCGGCGTTCGTACCGCTGCTGCGCGAGAACACCACCGTGCTGCGACTGCTGCGGCTGGCCCGCGTGCTGCGCACCGCCCGGTTCCTCCCCCACCTGCGCATCCTGCTGGTCGCGGTCGGGCGCAGCCTGCCGGGCACCGCCAGCTTCCTGTTCGTCGGCGCGCTGGTGCTGTACGTGTACGCGATGGTCGGCTGGGTCTGCTTCGCGGAATCGGACCCGCAGCACTACGGCTCGATCGGGCGGGCCTCCCTCACCCTCTTCCTGCTCACCACCCTGGACGGCCTGACCGACGCCGTCCGGGCCGGGTTGCAGATCTCCCGGTTCAGCATCGTCTACTACGCCTCCTACGCGTTGCTGGCCTCGTTCGTCCTGGTCAACGTCCTGATCGGGGTGGTGCTCAACTCCCTCGACGAGGCACGGGAGATGGAGGCCGAGGACAAGCGGGCGCGGGACCGCGCCGAGGGTGCGAACGATCCCGCCGGTGAGGTGCGGGAGCGGATCGTGGCGGCCCGGATGGCCCTGGACGACCTGGAGGCGAGCCTCGCCGACGTCCCCTCCTCCCCCGCCGCCGGGAACCGGGAGAAGGGACGGGAAAGGGAACTGGAGTCGGCCGTGTAGGGCGGATGAAGGGCCCGTGACCAGGGACGGAAGCGGGACGGGCCCCGCGGGGGGATGTGACGGAAGTCTGACGTACGGCCGGTCGCCCTGGCGCCCGGGGCGGCCGCGGTGGTCGAATCGACAGGTGAGCACGCACGAGGACACCGGAACCGGCACCGGACCGCAGGAGGCCCCGGACACCGGCACCGGCACCGGCACCGGCACCGGCACCGGCACCGGCACCGAAACACCCTCCGAGGGGCCCGACGGCCACGGCAGCCCGGTCGGCCGCCGACTGGTCCTGGGGATGGCCGGCCTCGGCGCCCTGGGGCTGGCCGCCTCGCCCTGGCTGCGCCGGGCGGCCGAGGCCGGTCTCGGCGCCGTCGCGGGCAAGGATCCGACGGGCCTGACCGGGATGCTGCCCAACGGAGGCGGCTTCCGCTACTACTCGGTGGCCTCCTCCGTACCCGAACGCGGCCCGGCGGACTACCGCCTCACGATCGGCGGCCTGGTCGAGCGGCCGGTCTCGTACCGGCTCGACGAGCTGCTCGGGATGCCGCAGACCCGGGTGGTGCGCGACGTCCAGTGCGTCACCGGCTGGCGGGTGCCCGCCACGCCCTTCGAGGGCGTGCCCGTGTGGCGGCTCCTCGACGCCGCCGGGGTGCTGCCCGGGGGACGGGCCATCCGCTTCGACTGCTTCGACGGGACCTACACCGAGAGCCTCACCCTCCCGCAGGCCCGCCGCGAGGACGTGATGGTGGCCCTGCGGATGCAGGACCGGCCACTGAGCCACCGCCACGGCGGACCGGTCCGGCTGTACGTGGCGCCGATGTACTTCTACAAGTCCGCGAAATGGCTCTCGGGAATCACCGTGACCCGTGACGTGGAACCCGGCTACTGGGAGGAACTCGGCTACGACGTCGACGCCTGGGTCGGCAAGTCGAACGGACGCGACGATGCACCCACCGCCTGACCTCCCGCCCCGCGTGCGCCGGTTCAGCCGTGCCGAGCGCTGGATCCACCGGATCACGGCCGCCCTCATGGGCGTGTGCGTGACCTCCGCGGGCTGCCTGTACCTGCCGCCGCTCGCGGAGCTCGTCGGGCGCCGGCACCTGGTCGTCACCGTCCACGAGTGGTCCGGGTTGCTCCTGCCGGCGCCCCTCCTGGCGGGCCTGGCCTCCCGGGCCTTCCGTACCGACCTGCGCTTCCTGAACCGGTTCGGTCCGCACGACCGGGTCTGGCTGCGCTCGGCGCTGCGCCGACGCGGGCCTAGGCCGGCGGGCAAGTTCAACGCGGGGCAGAAGCTGTACGCGGCCTGGCTGGCCGGGGCGGTCCTGGTGATGCTGGGCACCGGACTGCTGATGTGGTTCACGGGGCTCGCACCGCTGGCCGTCCGCACCGGGGCCACGTTCGTCCACGACTGGCTGGCACTGGCCGTGGGCGTCGTGCTCGCCGCGCACATCGGCAAGGCGCTGGGCGACCCGGAGGCCCGGCGCGGCCTGCGCACCGGTTCCGTCGCCCGGTGGTGGGCCGAGCACGAGCATCCGTTGTGGCGGCCCGGGGACGGACCCCGCTGAGCCCCCGCCCGTCGGACGGGGGCCCGGCGGCGGGTCAGCCGCCGTCGCGGACGGCGACGATGCCGTTGAACACGCCGACGTACGCGGTGCCGTCGGGGCCGAGGGTGATCGGCGCCCAGTTGTTGTCGTACAGCGGGCCGGTGCCGGTCAGTTGGCGCCAGCGGCGCTCACCGGTGCGGAAGTCCACCGCGGTGAGGTACCAGGCGTCGATCCCCCAGAAGTTGGGCTCCTTCTCGTAGAAGTAGAGCAGCCCGTTGGCGGTGGAGAGCTTGGGGACCACGGAGGGAGCGCGGATCGCGCTCTCCCAGACCGTGTCGCAACCGCTGCCGTCGGTGCGGACGTCGATGCGGCTGACGCCACCGACGACGGACTTGCCGAGGAGCAGCGAGGTGGGGTTCTCGTAGCCGTAGTTGTTCTCGACGACGATGCTGTTGCCCCAGGTGATGAGGGAGTTGTCGGTGGTCGAGGCGCCGGAGCCGAAGACGGGCACCTTGCAGACGAGGCGCCGGTCGGCGGGGACGTCGGCGCCGCGCCGGTAGACCAGGACGTTCATCCGGTCGTCTGCGTTGTCGGTGATGGCGACGTATTCCTCGCCGTTCTCACCGAACAGGTCCGGGGTGGTGCCCGAACCCTGGTTCACGGAACCGGGCTTGGTCCCGGTGCCGCGGTCGTACGTCTGGCGCCACTGCACCTCGGGGGTGCCGTCGGCGGTGGCGCGGAAGCTGTACAGGGCGTGGTCGGTGACGATGGAGACCCCGTCCTCGGCGACCGAGAAGGAGTTCTGGATCTCCTCGCCGGGCAGCCGGAGCGAGCGGATCTGCGAGGTCGCCGGGTCCACGGTGCCGACGCGGCCCTGGCGGGTGACCCACCAGATGCGGCCGTTCCAGTCGGGCATCACGGAGGTGATGGGGTCACAGGTGCCACTGGGCCACAGGTTGGTCCAGGTGACGCAGTCGTGCGGGACGTGGCCGGTGAGGTCCCAGTCGTTGTCGACGGTGAACTTCCAGCTCCCGTCGGGGTTCTGCGAGTGGGAGAGGCGCAGGACGTGCTGGCGGGAGTCGGCCAGCACGGCCCGGTCCTGGTTGTCCAGGTAGAAGTAGGCGCCGCCCGAGGTGTCCTTGAAGATCTTCGCGAAGTCGAGCGAGGTGATCGCCTCGACCGTCGAAGAACGCTGCGGGAGCTGGTACTCCGCGAGCGTGGCGAGCGTGCGGGGCTCCAGGAGCTTGACCTTGAAGCCGGAGAAGGTGCCGCACACGGTGACCAGGCGGCCGCCCGTGTCGAAGGTGGCGGTGGCGCACTCGCCGCCGAGGGCGGCGATCTTCTCACTCGTGACCTGCGGGTTTCGGCCGAGGGGGCCGGACCACGGGGACGTGGCGCTGCCGGCGGCGTCGGAATGCATGCCGCTGCGACCGTTGGGCGCGAGGTGGGGGTGCTGCGGCGGTGCTTGGCCGGGCAGTGGGGCGGCGGTGGCGGGACCGCCGTCGTACTGGCTGATCAGGCGGTGGCCGGGCGCCTTGGGAATCTCCTCGGCCTGGGCAGGCGCCACCCCGTACATCACCGTCAGGGCGGCGAGGGCGGGGACCACGGCGCAGTTCAGCGCTCTTCGGAACATCCGGGCATCCTCCTTCGTCTTCAGTTTTGTTGACATTGCGTCTGACATCGCGCCGCCGCCAGACGCTAGATCGCACTGCCCGAGGAGTCCATGGAAGAGCCGGATGATTCATGAAGGCGCAACAGTCGATCAAGGGGCCGTGATGTCGCTCCAGTGCGTCGTACGGTCGCACCAGCGGCCGAGGAGGACCGGATCGTGGCCCACCGCGAGGAGTCCGGCGCCCGTTTCGGCGCGGTACTCGTCGACGACCGCGACCAAGGCGGCCGTGGTGGAGGCGTCCAACATCGCGGTCATCTCGTCGCACACCAGCCAGCGCGGTCGCAGCACCAATGCCCTTGCCACGCAGGCGCGTTGTAGTTGACCGTCGCTCACCTCGTGGGGGCGTCGGACGAGGAGGTCGGCGCCCAGGCCGACCCGGTCGGCGAGCTCGGCGACGCGCGCGTCGGCGCCCTCGCGCCGGCCCGTGGCGCGCAGCGGTTCGGCGACGAGGTCGCGCAGCCGTAGGCGGGGGTCGGCCGACAGGCGGGGCTGCTGGAAGACGACGCCGACCTCGGTGCGCAGGGAGCGCGGGGCCCGGTGCCGAAAGCCCGTCACCGGGCGGCCGCCGAGGGTCACGGTCCCGCGGTCGGGCCGGTGCAGCAGGGCGGCCACCCGGGCGAGGGTGGACTTGCCGCAGCCGCTGGGCCCCAACAGGCCGAGGGCCTCCCCGGGGCGCAGGGTGAGGTTCGCGTCCCGCACCACGGGGTCGCGTCGGTCGTATCCGGCGGTGATCCCGGCGAGCTCAAGCATGGTGGCAGGCCAACCCTTCGGTGAGCGGGGGTCGGTCGGCCCGGCAGGAGGCGTCGGCCAGGGCGCAGCGGGCGGCGAAGGCGCAGCCGGCCGGGAGGTCGCCGAGTTCGGGCGGGGCGCCGGGGATGGGGGTGAAGGCCCGCTCGGGCAGGGCGTCGAGGAGTCCGCGGGCGTAGGGGTGGCGGGGTCCGGGTGCGCCGAAGAAGGCTTCGGCGGGGGCGATCTCCACGATCCGGCCGGCGTACATGACGGCGACGGTGTCGGCTATCCGCTGGGCGGCCGTGAGGTCGTGGGTGATCATCAGCAGGGCCCGGTCCGCGTCCCTGGTGTGGGCCCGCAGTTCGTCGACGGTGCGGTGGACGAGGTCCCGGTCGAGGCCGGTGGTCGGCTCGTCGGCGAGGAGCAGCGGGGCGTCGCCGACGAGGGCGAGGGCGGTGGCGGCGCGCTGGGCGAGGCCGCCGGAGAGTTCGTGCGGGTAGCGGTCGAGGTGGCTCTCGGGGAATTCCGCGCGCGCGGCGGCCTCCTCTGCGGCGGCGCGCAGCCGCGCCCCGCGCGGTCCGGCCCCGCGCCGGCCCCGCAGGGCCTTGCCGGTGAGTTCCCGGACGGTCTCCTCCAGGTGGGACCGGACGGTGCGGACGGGGGTGAGGTGGGCTGCCGGGCTCTGCGGGACCAGCCCGATCCGGCGACCCCGTACGGTGCGGGCGAGGGTCGTCTCGTCGGCGGCGAGCAGGTCGAGGCCGTCGGCGAGCCGGGCGGACCCGGCGGTCTCGGCGTTGCCGGGGAGCAGGCCGAGGAGGGCGGAGGCGAGGACGGACTTTCCGCAGCCGCTCTCGCCGACGAGGGCGAGGCATTCGCCGGGGCCGAGGCGGAAGGTGGCTCCGGTGACGGCCTCGACGTGACGACCGCCGCGCATGCGGAAGCGGACCGAGAGCCGGTCCACGTCGAGGACGGCGCCGGCGGGGGGTCCTTCGACGGGCACGGTCGCGGCGGGCGGGGGCGCGGCGGGCGGGGGCGTGGTCACAGGGTCAGCTCCGAGCGGCGTCGGGGGTTCAGCCGGTCGCGCCAGGCGCCGGCGAGGCCGGCGATGGCGAGCGTCGGGACGATCAGCAGCAGGCCGGGGAAGAGCGTGGGCCACCAGTCACCGGCGAGCAGCGAACCCCGGGCCGTCTGGACCAGGTTCCCGAGGCTGGCCTGGTGGGACGGCAGGCCGAGGCCGAGGAAGGACAGGGCGGACTCGTGCCACATGGCGTGCGGGATCATGAGCACCGCGGCGAGCCCCGCCTGTGGGAGCACGCCCGGCACCAGGTGCCGTACGGCGACCCGCCACCGCGAGGCGCCGCCGGAGACGGCGGCGTCCACGTAGGGCCGGCTCCGGAGCGAGAGGACCTCGGCGCGCACGATCCGGGCGGTGGACAGCCAGTGGGTCAGGGCCACCGAGACGATGACGGGCCACACGCCGGGCCGGAACATGGCCACGATGAAGATGCCGAGCAGCAGGTGCGGGATGGAGGAGAGGGTGTCGACGGCCCGCATGACGAGGCGGTCGGTCCAGCCCCCCAGGGCCCCGGCCGCGGCCCCGACCGCGGTGCCGATGACGGTGGCGACGAGGGCCGCCACCAGGCCGACGAGCAGGGAGACCCGCAGTCCGTAGACGCAGCGCAGGAGCAGGTCCCGGCCGACGTCGTCGGTTCCGAAGGGGTGTTCCCAGGACGGCGGCAGGAGCTTCGCCGTGAGGTCGACGGCCTGCTGGTCCAGCTGCGCCAGCGGGGGCACCAGCAGGACGGCGAGGACGATCACGGCGACGACGGCGGCGCAGACGCGCACGCGCAGGGTCCGGGTGGAGCGGCGGGCCGCGCCGCGGGACTTCCAGACGATCGCCGGCTCAGCCATCGAAGCCCACTCTCGGGTCGGCCAGTCCGTAGAGCAGGTCGGACAGCAGGTTCCCGGCGAGTACGGCCGCCGTGGCCAGCACGGTCAGCGCGGCCAACAGCGGGAAGTCGACCGAAGTGGCGGCCTCGACGGTGGCGGCGGCGATGCCGGGCCAGCTGAACACGGTCTCCACCAGGAGGGCTCCGGTGATCAGTTCCGGGACGCGCGAGCCGATGAGGGTGAGCATCGGGAGCATGCCGGAGCGGAGCCCGTGGCCCAGCAGGATCCGCCGTTCGGCGACGCCCCGCGCCCGGGCTCCGCGGACGGGGTCCTCCTCCAGCACGTCGGCCACGCCCTGACGTACGTAGAGGAAGAACCAGGGCAGCTGCGAGATGCCGAGGACCAGCGCGGGCAGCACCAGGTGGGAGGCGACCTGCCCGAAGGTGACCGTGTCGTCGGCGGCGTCCGTGAGCCCTCCGGAGGGCAGGACGCCCAGGCGCACGGCGAAGAACCAGATGGCCAGCAGCCCCAGCCAGAACGCGGGCGCGGCCTCCAGGGTGTATGCCAGGGCGGACACGCCCCGGTCGAGGAGGCCTCCCTGGCGGCGCGCGGCGAGCACACCGAGTCCCGTGCCCAGCAGTACGGCCACGGCGAAGGCGCAGGAGGCGAGCAGGGCGGACCAGCCCACCCGCTCGACGATCACGTCGACGACGGGCCGGCGCATCACGGAGGAGGTGCCGAGGTCGCCGCTGAGGGCCGAGGTGAGCCACTCCCACCAGCGGGCCGGCATCGGCCGGTCGACACCCAGGTTGACGCGCAGTTGGTCGAGTTCGGCCTGCGAGGCGGTGAGGCCGGCGGTGCCCGCGTACGCCTTCACGGGGTCGAAGGGGGACATCGCGGCGACGGCGAAGACGCCGAAGGTGACGACGAGCAGGACCGGGGCGGCGAACAGGAGCCGCCGCCCGGTCATGCGCGCCATCGGCCCCCAGGGGAGGCGGCGGGAGCGGCTGGTCACGCGGGTCGGCTCACTTCTGCTTCGGCTTCCAGGTCTCCACGTTCCACCAGGGGCCGGAGCCGAGACCGTGGTCGTGCGGCTCGACCTGGGTGGTGGGGCCGTCCCACTTGTCGTTCACGACGTAGAGGTGGTCGATGTGGGTGAGGAAGACGTAGCCCGGGTTCTTCACGAGTTCGCGCTGCACGGTGTCGTACGCGTTCTTGCGGACGGCCGGGTCGCCGCTCCTGCGGCCCTCGACGAGCGCCCGGTCGACGGTCGGGTTGTCGTACCGGGCCATGTTGTTGAAGCCGTCGCCGCCGAGGGAGGAGGTCAGCAGGAGGTACTGGTCGAAGTCGGGGTCGGCCGGGGAGCCGCCGCCGGCGAGGACGGCGTCGGTCTTCATGCGGGGCTCGATGACCTCCCAGGTCCCGGCCTCGGTCCTGACCTCGATGCCGGCCTTCTTCGCGTCGGAGGCGAAGGTGAGGGCGTGGTCCTGGCGGAGCTTGTCGCCGGAGGGGTACCAGAGCGGGAAGGCGGCGCGGACCCCGTCCTTGACGCGGATGCCGTCCTCGCCGGCCTTCCAGCCGGCGTCGTCGAGGATCTTCTTCGCCCCGTCCAGGTCGTACGGGCGCTCGGTACCGGCGGTGAACCAGGGGCTGCCGACCGGGACCGGGCCGTAGGCGGCCTTGCCGGCGCCCTCCAGGAGCTTGTCGACCATGGTCTTCCGATCGACGGCGATGTCCAGCGCCTGCCGGACAGCGACGTCACCGGTGACCTTGTGGTGCGTCGGGAGGGTCACGTTGCGGTAGTCGAAGGACTTGGCCGCGTAGGTGGTGCGCGCCGGGTCCTTCTCGAAGCCGCGGGCGAGGTTCGGGGGCAGCACGGCCGCGTCCAGTTCGCCGGAGCGCAGTCGGGTGGCGCGGACGTCGTCGTCCTTGATGACGGCCATGGTGAACTTCTTCACCGCGGGCTCGCCGCCCCAGTAGGAGGGGTTGGCCTTGAAGGTGATCTTCTCGCCGCGGGACCAGCCGGTGAGGAGGTACGGTCCGGTGCCGACGGGCTTGGTGGTGAAGTCGCCGCTGTTGACGTCCTGCTTGCCCGCGATGTGCTCGGGGGCGATGGGCAGGACCGTCCGCTCGGCGAAGGGCGCGTAGGGGTACTTCAGGGTGAAGACGACCCGGTCGTCGCCCTGGGCGGTGACGTTCTCGACGGCGTCCAGCTCGGTCCGCGACGCGTTGTTCGTCGCCGGGTCGAGGATGGTCCGGTAGGTGAAGACGACGTCCTTGGCGCCGAAGGGCGCCCCGTCGCTGAACTTGACGCCCTGGCGGAGCTTGTAGGTGTACGTACGGCCGTCGGCGGAGACCTCCGGCAGGGCCTCGGCCAGCGCGGGCTTGAGCCTCATGTCGGCGTCGTGGGCGAGCAACCCGTCGAAGACCTTGGAGTTTCCGTCCTTGCCGTAGCCCAGCAGCGGGCTGAGGGTCTCCGGCTCGGTCGCGATGCCGACCACCGCGGAGTCGGCCGCCGTGGCGGACGCCCCGGAACCGCCCGCCGGGTTCGCACAGGCGGCCACGCCCGTGATGAGTACGGCGGCCAGGGTCACCGCGGCCGCTCCCCGTGCTGTCCGGGCCGTCATGCTGCGCACATCCTTGTTCACGATCATCCGTTATTGCAAAGAAATGGCAATAGTGCCAGACGGGGACGGGGGAAACCGAATCGGAACGCGGTCGACACAGCGGTCCGGACCCCCTCGACCCGGGCAAATCCCTTGCGTCACGGGCGATTTCCGGCCGCCGGGGGCTTGCCCGGCCACCACCGCACGTGCCATATATGTCTAGACCTTTACGAGACGACGAGGAGACGAAGGAGGCACGTGCGACGCACCGTCCCGCCGCGCCCCCTCCCGGCGGCGCTCGCCCTCTGCCTGACCCTCGCCGCCCTGACGGCATGCGCCGGCGGCGACACCGAGCCCCCGCGCGCACCCGCCGGACTCACCGCCCAGGCCGGCAGCGCCACCTCCGTCCACGTGATGTGGGAGGCGGCGGCGCCCGCCGACGGCGTGGCCGGGTACCAGGTGTTCCAGGCCGGGCAACTGGTCCGCGACCTCCCCGCCGACAAGACCATGGTCGACATCACCGGCCTCACCCCGCGGACGCCCTACGACTTCACCGTCCGGGCGCGCGACGCCGCCGGGAACCGCTCCGCCCTCAGCGCCCCCGCACGCGCCACCACCCCGGCCGCGCGGGCCGAGGACCGGCAGCCGCCCACCGCCCCGCCCTCCGGCACCGGCAGCGCCCAGGGGCCCCGTACGGTCCGGCTCGCCTGGACCGCGGCCACCGACGACACCGGCGTCACCGCCTACGACGTCCACCAGGGCGGCGTCCGGATCCACACGGTCGGCCCCGGCGAGACGTCCACCACCCTCGACGGGCTGCAGCCCGGCACCTCCTACACCTTCACCGTCCGCGCGCGGGACGGCTCCGACAACGCCTCCCCCGACGGCCCGCCCGTCGCCGTGACCACCCCCGCCGACCCCGCCCAGGGCCCCGGCACCGCCCCCGCCGCGTTCACCGCGACCGCGGCGACCGGCGCCGTGGACCTGTCCTGGACCGCGCCGGACACCGGCCGGGCGACCACCGAGTACCAGCTCTACGTCAACGGACAGCCCGTCACCGTCATCCAGTTCGGCGCCGGCGCCGCGCCCGGCGGACCGGCCACGCACCGCCTCACGGCAACCGACCCGGCCGGCACCGCCTGGACGTTGAAACTCCGGGCCCGGCTGCCCGACGGCAACTGGGGCGCCTTCTCCGCGGAGCGGCGCGTCGTCCTCGCGGGCTGACGCGGCCCGGGGAATTCCGGGCGGCCATCCGACCCGAACGGCACTGCCACGAAAGAAGATCGCGCACAATACAACCGTGTTCGGTGAGTACTCGGTCAACGACAATCAGGCAGACTCCGCAGGCGGGGGCCCTGCGCCAGACTCTGGCGCCGTGCCGGGAAACCTGCCGCCGGAAACGGCGAGCTTCGTCGGCCGGGACGGTGAACTCACCGCTCTCGGAACACTGTTGGGCGATCGAAGGCTGATCACCCTGACCGGGGTGGGCGGCGTCGGCAAGTCCCGCCTCGCCCTACGGGCCGCCGCCGACCGGCGCCAGGCCCGGCCCGACGGCGTCTGGTGGGTGGAACTCTCCCCCCTGCGCGACCCGGGACTGCTCACCACGACCGTCGCCCACGCCGTCGGGCTCGCCGACCACTCCGCGCACTCCCTCGACGAGGAACTGTGCGCCTGGGTGGCCGACAAGGAACTCCTGCTCGTCCTCGACACCTGCGAACACCTGGTCCCCGCGGTCCGCCACCTGGTGGCCGAACTCCTGCAGTCCGCGCCCGGGTTGACGGTCATGACCACCTCCCGCGAGCGACTGGGCTCCCCCGGCGAGACCGTCCTCGACGTACGGCCCCTGCCCTGCGAGGGCCCCGACAGCGACGCCCTGGCCCTCTTCCGGGCCCGCGCCACGGCCGCCGACGCGCGGGCCGCGGAGATCTTCGCGGACCCCGGCCGGACCGAGATCGCCGCCGAGCTGTGCCGCCGCCTGGACGGGATCCCGCTCGCCCTGGAGCTCGCCGGGGCCCGGATGCGGCTGTGGTCCCTGGAACAGGTGGCGCAGCGGCTGGGGGCGCGGTTCGACCTGCTCGCCGACACCCGGGCCGCGCTGCTGCCCCGACACCGGACCATGCGCACCGCCATCGGCTGGAGCCACGAGCTGTGCGAGCCCGTGGAACGGCTGCTGTGGGCCCGACTGTCGGTTTTCACCGGGGACTTCGACGTGGCCGCCGCCCGGGCCGTGTGCGCCGGCGGTCCGCTGGCCGCGTCCCGGGTGGAGCGGATCCTGGCCGGCCTCGTCGCGAAGTCCGTCGTACGGCGCTCCGACGAGCGCGGGGCCGGCGCCCGCTACCGGATGCTGGACACCATCCGCGAGTTCGGCCACGACTGGCTGGTCGAGCTGGACGAGGTACGGACCCTCGCGGACCGGCACGCCCACTGGTACGCGGCCCTCTCCCAGGCCGCCGAACGCGGCTGGATGGGACCCGGCCAGGTCGACTGGTACCGCAGGATGACCACCGAGCACGCGCAGCTGCGCACGTCCCTGGACCACCTGCTCGGCACGGATCCCGACGCCGCCCTGGAGATGGCCGGTGCCATGTGGTTCTTCTGGTTCGCCTGCGGGCACGTGCACGAGGGCCGCGGCTTCCTGGAACGGGCCCTGGAGGGGGGTCCTCCGGACGGGCCCGGTCACGTCCAGGCGCTGTGGGCGCTCGGTCTGACGGCCCTGCTCCAGGGCGACATGGCCGTCGCCCAGGACCTGGGCGCGCGGTGCACCCGGGAGGCGGACGCCCTCGCCGACCCGGAGCGGGAGCTGCGCGCCGCCTACCTGCGGGCGGTGTCGGTCCTGATGCCGGGCGACCCGGAGACGGCTCTCGTCCTGGCCGGCCCCCGGGCCCGGGCGGGCCGCGGCGGGCGTCCCAGCGGGACGGGTTGGCTGCTGTGCCGGCTGGCCACGGGCTACGCCCTGTGCGACCTCGGGCGCTTCGAGGAGGCCGCCGACGAGGCGCGCGCGCTGCGGGAGGCCTGCGCGGAGCTCGGCGAGCGGTGGCTACGGGCCTACGCGGACTACATCCTGGCCGTGTCGGCGCTCGGACTGGGCCACCACGGCGAGGCCGCCCGTTACGTACGGTCCATGCTGTCGGGCAAGCGGCTGCTGGGCGACCGCTTCGGCATCGCGCTCGGCCTGGACGTCCTCGCGGCCGCGGTCGCGGCCCTGGGCGACGGGGAATTGGCCGCACGGCTGCTGGGCACCGGGCACGCCTGGTGGCGCACGGTGGGCAGGCCGCAGATGGGCGGATCGCCCTCGCTCACGGCCCTGCGGGACCAGGGCGAGCGGCAGGCCCGCGCGGCGATCGGGGACGCGGCGTACGAGAGCGCGTTCCTCGGCGGCACGGCGGCGCCCACCGGCTGACCGGCAGCCGGTGAGCGGCGTAACTCGGGGGCTCCCGTCAGTACGGGAGGGGTCTGCCCGACGGGGTACGCAGATCCAGGTCTCGGGGGGCGGGCTTGGGGACGGGCTTGCGGATCAGCTGCTGGCGCATGCTGCCTCCTCGCTCAGACCAGGGCCGGGCGACGGGGTTCCACCGTCCGGCCTTCGGGGAGCAGTTCACCGGTGTCGTCGAAGACCACCACGCCGTTGCAGAGCAGGTTCCAGCCCTGCTCGGGGTGGGAGGCCACAGTGCGGGCAGCGTCGTGATCGGCGCTGTCGGCGGACGGGCAGGGGGGCTGGTGGGAGCACATTGGCGCACCTCCTCGCAGAGTGGGGCGGGAGGGCCGGTGGTCACCCGGTCGAATCCGCGATCCACGGTGGCGGTGAGTATTACTGATCGCCGCCCCCGGACGGAACCCATATTCGTGGTCCAGTTCAGGGTGTGTATGCCCGCTTACCATGCGCTCATGCCCGCTATCCGGATCATTCACCGCACTCCGCTCCCACCGGCCGAGGCCTGGCGGCGGCTCACGGACTGGGAACGCCACGGCGCACAGGTTCCGCTCACCCGGACGATCATCGAAACGGAGCCCCCGACGCACGTCGGGACGCGGTTCACGGCGCGCACGGGGGTGGGCAGGATCACGTTCGACGACACGATGGAAGTGGTGCGCTGGCAGCCCCCCGCGCCCCCTTCCGCCGGACTCGTCCGGTTGGAGAAGCGCGGGCGGGCGGTGACGGGCTGGGCGGAGATCGAGGTCCGCCCGCTGCCCTCCGGGGGGACGGAGGCCCACTGGCGCGAGGACCTGCGGGTGCGCGGCCTCCCGCGCCTCCTCGATCCGCTGACGGTGGTGGCGGGCCGCCTCGTGTTCACCCGAGCCCTGACCCGCCTCCTCTCCCCCCGCCCCGGCCCCGGGACCCGTTCCGGCCGCGGCTAGCGGATGGGCATCCCGGAGAGCGTCCTCGCGATCACCAGCCGCTGGATCTCGCTGGTCCCCTCGAAGATCGTGTAGATCGCGCTGTCCCGGTGCATCCGCTCCACCGGGTACTCGCGCGTGAACCCGTTGCCGCCGAGGATCTGGACGGCCTGCGCGGTGACCTTCTTGCACGCCTCGCTCGCGAACAGCTTGGACATCGAGCCCTCCGCCGAGGTGAACGGCTTGCCCGCGACCGCCATCCAGGACGCCCGCCACACCAGCAGCCGGGCCGCGTCGATCTGCGTGCGCATGTCGGCGAGCTGGAAGGCGACGCCCTGGTTGTCGATGATCGGGCGGCCGAACTGGGTACGGGTCTTCGCGTAGTCCAGGGCCACCTCGTACGCCGCGCGGGCCGTGCCGACGGCCATCGCGCCGACCGCGGGCCGGGAGGCCTCGAAGGTGGCCATCGCGGCGTTCTTCACCCTCTCGCCGCCGCCCGCCGCCGCCCGCTCGCGGGCCCGTGCGAGCCGCTCGTCCAGCTTGTCCTTGCCACCGAGCAGGCAGGAGCCCGGGATCCGGCAGTCCTCCAGGACCACTTCCGCGGTGTGCGAGGCGCGGATGCCGTGCTTCTTGAACTTCTGCCCCTGCGAGAGCCCCGGGGTGCCGGGCGGCACGATGAACGAGGCGTGCCCCTTGGTCCCGAGTTCGGGGTCGACCACGGCCACCACGATGTGGACGTTGGCGATGCCGCCGTTGGTCGCCCAGGTCTTGGTGCCGTTCAGCACCCACTCGTCCTTGGCCTGGTCGTACACCGCGCGGGTGCGCATCGCGCCGACGTCGGAGCCCGCGTCCGGCTCGGAGGAGCAGAAGGCGGCGACCTTGACGTCGTCGGGGGTGCCGTACATCTGGGGAATCCAGGTGCCGATCTGCTCCTCGGTGCCGTTGGCGACGACGCCGATGGCCGCGAGGCCGGTGCCGACGATCGACAGGGCGATGCCCGCGTCGCCCCAGAAGAGCTCCTCCATCGCCATCGGGATGCCGAGGCCGGTGGGGTCGAAGAACTGCTGGGCGTAGAAGTCCAGGGAGTAGATGCCGACCTTGGCCGCCTCCTGGATGACGGGCCACGGAGTCTCTTCGCGCTCGTCCCATTCGGCGGCCGCGGGGCGGATCACGTCGGCGGCGAAGCCGTGGATCCAATCGCGCACCTGCTTCTGGTCGTCGTTGAGCTCCATGGTGAACTCCGCCATGTCCCCTCCAGCTGTCTCACGTGGCCACCAACGAAGTTACTGTCGGTAACCCCAACAATGGCCACAGTCTGTTACCGGCCGGTAAGCACTGTCAAGCGCCGCCGGTTCGGTCGCCAGGGTGTGCGGGGTGTTACGTTGCGTGGGCGTCACGCACATCGCAAGGGCGGGGAGAGAAACACGTCATGCAGACCACTCAGCAGGCCGGCGAGCCGGGAGCGGCGGACCGCCGCCGTCGGGAGCTGCTGGAAGCGGCCGACCGCGTCGTACTCCGGGACGGCCCGAAGGCCTCCATGAACGCCATCGCGGCCGAGGCCGGCATCACGAAGCCGATCCTCTACCGGCACTTCGGGGACAAGGCGGGGCTCTACCAGGCCCTCGCCGTCCGGCACACCGACGCGCTCCTGGACTCGCTGCGGGCCGCGCTGGACGCCCCCGCCGAACGGCGCCGGCGGGTCGAGGCCACCCTCGACACCTACCTCGCCGCCATCGAGGCCCGCCCCCAGGTCTACCGCTTCCTGATGCACCCGGCCGAGGACTCGCAGAGCCCCGAGCGGGGCTTCGACGTCGGCCTGCACTCGGCCCCGCTGCTGCGCCGCCTCGGCGAGGAACTGGCCCAGGTGGTCGGCGAACGGGTCGACCTCGGCCCCGGCGGCGAGCGCCTGGCCCGGATCTGGGGCCACGGCATCGTCGGCATGATGCACGCGGCCGGGGACTGGTGGCTCGGCGAGCGCCCCTGCGACAGGGCCGAACTGGTCGCGGGCCTCACCGACCTGCTGTGGGGCCGGTTGGCCACCGCGGGCAACCGCGCGGACGGCCCCGGCTTCTGACGGACCGCCACACCGGGGCCGGGCCCGGCCGGCGGACCCGGCTCAGCCGCGCTGTTCCCGTGCGCTCCACGGGGCCTTGCGGATCGCCCGCCGCAACCGACCGGCCCGCAGCCCGGTCACCCGGTCCGCGTAGACCGTGCCGTCGAGGTGGTCGCACTCGTGCTGGAGGCAGCGGGCGAAGAACCCGGTGCCCTCGATCCGCACGGGCGACCCGTCGGAGGTGACGCCCTCGACGACCGCGCGGTCGTGGCGCACGGTTCCCGCCTCCAATCCGGGCAGGGACAGACAACCCTCGGGACCGCGGTACTCGCCCCCGTCGGCCTCCACCAGACGCGGGTTGACGACGTGCCCGACGTGGCGCACGTCCTCGTCGTCCGGGCAGTCGTAGACGAAGACGCGCTGCGCGACGCCGACCTGGTTCGCGGCGAGGCCGACGCCCTGGGCCGCGTACATCGTCGCGAACATGTCCTCGATGAGCCGGTCGAGCTCCGGGCCGAAGGCGGTGACCTCCGCGCAGGCGGAATGGAGCACCGGATCGCCCAGCAGGCTCATGGCGCGGACGAGTCCGGTGGTACCGGGGAGGGGGCGCTGTCGCATGGCCGTAAGGGTACGACGGGCGAATATATGAGGAGATCCGCGGCAGCCCGGGGGCGCCGCGGTCAAGGCCGCGGCCGGTACTGGATAGGCTGGGGCCGACCGACGCAAGGAGGACAAGGGACGATGGCAGGCAACACGGAGCCGCTTTCGCCGCGGGCCAAGCTGGCCGTGACGGCGGGCAAGGCCGCGGCGGCGGTGTCGCGGGCCGCGGGACGCGGAAGCGGATCGGTAATCGGTGGCAAGGTCGCACTCAGGCTGGACCCCGATCTTCTCGGCGCGCTGGCGCAGCACCTCGATGTCGTCCTCGTGTCCGCGACGAACGGCAAGACCACGACGACCCGCCTGATCGCGGAGGCCCTGCGCGCCGCCGGTCCGGTCGTCTCCAACGCGCTGGGCGCCAACATGCCGGCGGGCATCACCTCGGCCCTGGCCGGCGGCTCGGACGCCAAGTACGGCGTCATCGAGGTCGACGAGAAGTACCTGGCCGGAGTGGCCCGGGACGTCACCCCCAAGGTGATCGCCCTGCTCAACCTCTCCCGCGACCAGCTCGACCGGGCGGCGGAGACCCGCATGCTCGCCGAGAAGTGGCGCGAGGGCCTGGAGGGCTCCAAGGCGGTCATCGTCGCGAACTGCGACGACCCGCTGATCGTGTGGTCGGCCTCCTCCTCGCAGAACGTCGTGTGGGTCGCAGCCGGTCAGGAGTGGAAGGACGACGCCTGGTCGTGCCCCTCCTGCGGTGGCGTGATGCAGCGTCCGGGCGACGACTGGTTCTGCGCCGAGTGCGGTTTCCGCCGCCCGACCCCGAGCTGGGTCCTCTCCGGCGATCACGTACTGGACCCGCACGGTTCGGCCTGGCCGATCCACCTCCAGCTGCCGGGCCGCGCCAACAAGGCCAACGCCGCGCAGTCGGCCGCCGTGGCCGCCGTGTTCGGCGTGCCGCCGCAGGTCGCGCTGGAGCGCATGTACCAGGTGCAGGCGGTGGCCGGCCGGTACGACGTCGTCAACTTCATGGGGCGCGAGCTGCGGCTGCTGCTCGCGAAGAACCCCGCGGGCTGGCTCGAAACGTTTTCTCTGATCGACCCGCCGCCGACCCCGGTGATCCTGTCGGTGAACGCGCGCGGCGCCGACGGCACCGACACCTCCTGGCTGTGGGACGTCGACTACCCGCGCCTGGCCGGTCACCCGATCTTCGTGATCGGCGACCGCAAGCTGGACCTGGCGGTCCGCCTGGAGGTCGCGGGACTGGACTTCCGGGTGTGCGAGACCCTCGACGAGGCCGTGCAGCTGGCGCCGCCCGGACAGATCGAGCTGATCGCGAACTACACCGCCTTCCAGGACGTGCGCCGCCGCGTCGGCAACTAGCCCCCGTCAGAAACGCAGAGGACAAGAGCATGAGCGACAACAGCCTGCGTCTGGTGTGGGTCTACCCCGACCTGCTCAGCACGTACGGAGACCAGGGCAACGCCCTCGTCGTGGAGCGCCGGGCGCGCCAGCGCGGCCTGGACGTGCAGCGCGTGGACGTGCGCAGCGACCAGCCGATCCCCACGTCGGGCGACATCTACCTGATCGGCGGCGGTGAGGACCGGCCGCAGCGACTGGCCGCGGAGCGCCTGCTGCGCGACGGCGGTCTGGAGCGGGCCGTCTCGAACGGGGCGATCGTCTTCTCGGTGTGCGCCGGGTACCAGATCCTCGGCCAGGAGTTCGTCAACGACGTCGGCCAGCGCCAGGAGGGCCTCGGCCTGCTGGACGTGGTCACCGTGCGCGGCGAGGGCGAGCGGTGCGTGGGTGACGTCCTCGGGGACATCGACCCGCGCCTGGGCCTGCCGCAGCTGACGGGCTTCGAGAACCACCAGGGCGTCACCCACCTCGGCCCGACGGCCCGCCCGTTCGCCCGGGTGAGCATGGGCCGCGGCAACGGCACCGGTGACGGCACCGAGGGCGCGTACAACGACACCGTCTTCGGTACGTACATGCACGGCCCCGTGATGGCCCGCAACCCGCTCATCGCGGACCTGCTGCTGAAGCTGGCCCTCGACGTGAACGCGCTGCCGGCCATAGACGACCGCTGGTACGACGCGCTGCGAGCCGAGCGCATCGCCGCCGCCACGCAGCCCGCGTAACGCGCGGCCGCGCCGTACCGCACGCCGGGCCCGGATCCCCCCGCGGGGATCCGGGCCCGGCGTGCGTTCGTTCGTACGATTGATCGGACCAGCATGTGGAGGATGGTTCAGTCCATCGCGGATCCGCTTGTAGGGTGACGGTTAGTTCCAACCGGACGACGTGGTCCGGTCGTCGGCCCACGTTGCAAAGGTTCCTCCTGCCATGCGCATTGGTGTGCTCACTTCCGGAGGCGACTGCCCCGGCCTCAATGCCGTCATCCGTTCCGTCGTGCACCGCGCCGTAGTCGACCACGGCGACGAGGTGATCGGCTTCCACGACGGCTGGCGCGGCCTGCTGGAGTGCGACTACCGCAAGCTCGACCTGGACGCCGTCAGCGGCATCCTGGCCCGCGGCGGCACCATCCTCGGCTCCTCCCGCGTCCAGCCCGCGCACCTGCGCGACGGTGTGGAGCGGGCCCGCGGACACGTCACGGACCTCGGTCTCGACGCCATCATCCCGATCGGCGGCGAGGGCACCCTGAAGGCCGCCCACCTGCTGTCGCAGGGCGGGCTGCCGATCGTCGGCGTGCCGAAGACGATCGACAACGACATCGCCTCGACCGATGTGACCTTCGGCTTCGACACGGCCGTGGGCGTCGCCACCGAGGCCCTGGACCGACTGAAGACCACCGCCGAATCGCACCAGCGCGTGATGGTCGTCGAGGTCATGGGCCGCCACACCGGCTGGATCGCGCTGCACTCGGGCATGGCGGCCGGCGCGCACGCCATCGTCGTGCCGGAGCGGCCCTTCGACATCGATGAGCTGACGGCGATCGTCGGCGAGCGGTTCGAGGCGGGCAAGCGGTTCGCGATCGTCGTCGTCGCCGAGGGCGCCAAGCCGGCCGAGGGCTCGATGGCCCTGGAGCAGGGCGGCACCGACATCTACGGTCACGAGCGGTTCGCCGGCATCGGCAACCGGCTCGCCGTCGAACTGGAGGAGCGCCTCGGCAAGGAGGCCCGTCCGGTGATCCTGGGCCACGTCCAGCGCGGGGGCACGCCCACCGCGTACGACCGGGTCCTCGCGACCCGCTTCGGCTGGCACGCGGTCGAGGCGGCGCACCGCGGCGAGTTCGGCATGATGACCGCCCTGCGCGGTACCGACATCGAGATGGTTCCGCTCGCCGGGGCCGTGGAGACGCTCAAGACGGTGCCCGCCGAGCGGTACGAAGAGGCCCAGACCGTTCTGTGATGTTTCCCCCCTTCTGAGGGCGCCCCCGGACGCGTTCGCTTCCGGGGGCCCCATTACTGTGGTGGAGCACCACGGTCAAGGGAGTGAACAGATGGATCACAGCGGGCACGGCATGGACATGCACATGGACATGCCGCCGTTCACTCTCGGGCGCGGGCTGGAGTTCTCCTTCGACGCCTTCTTCCTGTTCGCGTCGCTGGCCGGGCTGGCCCTCTACGCGTGGGGCGTGCTGCGGCTGCGCCGGCGCGGCGACGCCTGGCCGGTCGGTCGGACGATCGCCTTCACCGTCGGCGTCCTGACGGTGATCCTGGTGATGTGCACCAAGCTGAACGACTACGGCATGGTCATGTTCAGCGTGCACATGGTCCAGCACATGGTGATCAGCATGATCACCCCGATCCTGCTGCTGCTCGGCGCCCCGGTCACGCTGGCGCTGCGCGCGCTGCCGCCCGCCGGGCGCGGCCGCAAGGGCCCGCGCGAATTGCTGCTGAAGCTGCTGCACAGCCGGTACATGCGGATCGTCACCCACCCGGCCTTCACCATTCCGATGTTCATCGCCAGCCTCTACGGGCTGTACTTCACCCCGCTCTTCGACTTCCTCATGGAGAGCCGGACCGGGCACATCGCGATGATGGTCCACTTCCTCGCGGTCGGCCTGATCTTCTTCTGGCCGATCATGGGCGTGGACCCGGGCCCGCACCGTCCCGGCTACGTGATGCGGATGCTGGAACTGTTCGCGGGCATGCCCTTCCACGCCTTCTTCGGCATCGCGCTGATGATGGCCAGTGAGCCGATGATCGGGACGTACGCGAGCCCCCCGGCCTCCCTCGGCATCGACCCCCTGCTCGACCAGCAGTGGGGCGGCGGCATCGCCTGGGCCTTCAGCGAGATCCCCTCCGTGCTGGTCCTGATCGCGCTGGTCTACCAGTGGTACCACTCGGAGCAGCGGGCCGCGAAGCGCTCGGACCGGGCCGCGGACCGGGACGGCGACCAGGAGCTCGCGGCGTACAACTCGTATCTCGCCTCGCTCCAAGGGCGCGGCCAGTAGCGCGGGGGCACCCTCCCGCGCCACCATGGGGCATGACCGGATCCGTTAAGGCGATGGCCGTCACGACCTTCGCCGCCCTGGTGGCCGTCTCGGCATACTCCGTGGTCCTCGGCAGCAACGGCTGGCTGTGGTTCGGCTGGATCGTGCTGGGGCTGTTGACCCTCGGACTGGCCGCCTCCCGCAACGTCTGACGGCCCGCCCGGCGGGTGCCGCCCGGCGCGGGTCCGTGCCCCGTCGCGCCTCGGGCCGCGCCCACCCCTCCTGCTCCGTGCCTGACTGTCCGTAGGATGGTCGTGACCTTGAGGCATCGACGGGAGCCGCCCGGTGTTCTACCACTTGCTCAAGCACGTCCTGCTCGGCCCGCTGCTGCGGCTGCTGTTCCGGCCGCGGATCGAAGGACTGGAGAACATCCCCCCGGAGGGCGCCGCGATCGTCGCGGGCAACCACCTCTCCTTCTCGGACCATTTCCTCATGCCCGCGATCCTCAAGCGGAGGATCACCTTCCTGGCGAAGGCCGAGTACTTCACCGGGCCGGGGGTCAAGGGCCGGCTGACCGCCGCCTTCTTCCGCAGCGCCGGGCAGATCCCCGTGGACCGCTCCGGCAAGGACGCCGGCAAGGCCGCGCTGCGCGAGGGGCTCGGGGTCCTGAACAAGGGCGAGCTGCTCGGCATCTACCCCGAGGGCACGCGCTCCCACGACGGACGGCTGTACAAGGGCAAGGTCGGGGTGGCGGCGATGGCGCTCGGCGCCGGGGTGCCGGTGGTGCCCTGCGCGATGGTGGGCACCTTCGAGATCCAGCCTCCCGGCCAAAGGCTTCCGAAGGTCCGGCGGGTCACGATCCGCTTCGGCGCCCCGCTGGACTTCTCCCGGTACGCCGGGATGGAGGGCGAGCGGGCGGTCCTGCGCGCCGTCACCGACGAGATCATGTACGCGATCCTCGGGCTCTCCGGCCAGGAGTACGTCGACCGGTACGCGGCCGAGGTCAAGGCCGAGGAGGAGAAGCGGAAGAAGGCCCGGCGCCCGGGGCGCTGAGCCTTCTCCCTCACCTCACGTCAGTGCTTCCGGGGTCTCAACGGACGGCCGGGAGCTCCTCGCGCGCCGGCAGGTCGGAGCCGGTCGTCCGGTCGGCCGACTTCGCGGCGGCCGGGGCCGGCGGCACCGGCGTGGCGTGCGGCGCGCACGTCACGTCCTTGGCGTCGACCTTGCCGGTCAGCAGGTAGGTGTCGACCCGCGTGTTGACGCAGGGGTTCACCAGGCTGGTGACGCCGTGCGAACCGGCGTTCTTCTCGGTGATCAGGCGCGAGCCCGCCAGCCGCTTGTGCAGCGAGACGGCGCCCTTGTACGGGGTGGCCGCGTCCCGCTCGGACTGGACGATCAGCACCGGCGGCAGGCCGCGCTTGGCACCGACCTCGATCGGGGTGCTCTGCTTGGACTTCCAGGTCGCGCAGGGCAGGTTCATCCACGCGTTGGACCAGGTCAGGAACGGGTACTTCTGGTGCAGCTTGGTGTTGTCGCGGTCCCACTTGGCCCAGCTGGTGGGCCACTTGGCGTCGGCGCACTCGACGGCGGTGTAGACGGCGTTGCCGTTCTCCGACGCCGCGTTGCCCACCGTGTCGGACATGTCCGGGGCGATCGCGTCGACCAACGCCTGGGTGTCACCCGCGAGGTACGCGCTCCAGGTCTGGGCGACGGGCACCCAGGAGGAGTCGTAGTAGGGGGCGCCCTGGAAGAAGCCGATCAGCTCGGCCGGGCCGACGACCCCGCCGATGGGGTTGGCCTTGGCGGTGGCGCGCAGCTCCTGGTACTTGGCCTCGACCTTTGCGCGGGTGTCGCCGATGTGGAAGACGCTGTCGTTCTTCGCGACCCAGTCCTGCCAGTCGTTCCAGCGCATCTGGAAGGCGACGTCCTGACCGAGGTTGGCCTCGTACCAGATGTTGTCCTGGTCGGGGTCGACCACGCTGTCGACGATCATGCGGCGCACGTGGGTCGGGAACAGGGTCGCGTAGACCCCGCCCAGGTAGGTGCCGTAGGAGACGCCGAGGAAGTTCAGCTTCTGCTCGCCGAGGGCGGCCCGGATGACGTCCAGGTCGCGCGCGGTGTTGGGGGTGGTCATGTGCGGCAGCATCTCGCCGCTGCGCTCCTTGCAGCCGTCCGCGTACTCGGCGGCGAGCTTGCGCTGGGCGCGCTTGTCGGCCTCGTTGGAGGGGACCGGGTCGGCCTTGGGGGCCTTCACGAACTCCTGGGGGTCGACGCAGGAGATCGGTGCGGAGTGCCCCACGCCGCGGGGGTCGAAGCCGACGAAGTCGTAGGCCTTCGAGGTGTTCACCCACAGCGGGCTCTTGGTGGTGACCCGGCGCGGGAAGCGCATGCCGGAGCCGCCGGGGCCGCCGGGGTTGTAGACGAGGGCGCCCTGGCGCTCCTCCTTGGTCCCGGTGCTGACCGCGCGGTCGACGGCGAGGTCGATGGTCTTGCCGAAGGGCTTCGTGTAGTCGAGCGGGACCTTGACCCAGCCGCACTGGATCGGCTTCTCGAAGCCCCAGTCGGCCGGACAGTCCTTCCAGTCGATGCCGGTCCGCGCGGCGCGCGCGGCGGCGATCCGTACCCCGACCGCCTCGGCGGATCCGTTGTCACGGTCGGCCGGAGCCGCCGTGGCGGGTGTCGCGAGCAACAGGCCTGCGGCCAGTGCGCCGGTGACGAGAGTGGCGGCGCTCCCCAGCGCCGCGGTACGTATCACGTGGTGGTTCCCCTTGCGTAGGTGCCGCCATGGGCGGCCGGTCGGTCTGCCTGGATCTCGGGGTGCAAGGGGATCCTGGTGCCTGGCTCGTACCCGGCGACAGGGCCCGGGCCCGTTCTTTGCCAACCCGATAACCGGAGAGGCCTGTACCGCTGACCGGTGTCGGGTGTCGTCGACCGTCGATTTTGACCTACCGTCACCAACCGTACGTACGGCAGGCCGCGTCCAGGAGCTCGCGCAGCCGCAGCGCGTCGGGGGCCAGGGCCGTCACCAGTACGGCCGGGCCGGCCAGCGGGGTGGCCGCCGCGAACTCCCCCAGGACCGCGGCGGCCGGCGGAGCCGCGGCGAACGCCGGGTCCACGACCAGGAGCTGGCCGAGCGCCCGGTGTCCGGCGAGTCCCGCCGGTCCGTCCCAGCCGCCCGGCGCGCCGGGGCCGCAGGCGGTGTCCTGGTCGAGCAGGGTGCGGCGGTCCCGGGTGACGGTGAGCCGGCTGCGCAGCAGGCCGGGGCCCTCGCCGCTCCGGCCCAGCACCTGCTCCTCCCGCAGCACCAGCCGGGCGGCCGACGCCAGTTCGACCCGGGTGCGCACGCGCAGGTCGCTGCCGCGCACGGAGACCAACTGCTCCGGGAGCCAGCGCACGGCCGCGTCCCCGGCGAGGGTCAGCCGTACGTCGTACCGCGCCGGTTCGCCACCCCGGCCCGGCAGGGCCAGGGTGGCGGCCGCCGAACGTACGGCGAGGCGCGCGCCGGGTCCCGCCGCCGCCTCGACCGTGAGGTGGTCGCCGCCGAGGGGGGCGCTCATCGCACCGACCAGCATCACCTCCGCCTCGCCCGCGGCGCCCCGGATGCGGCGCAGGGCGAGCGGTCCCTCCCCCGCCAGGAGCGGCAGGGCTGTGCCGCCCCTCCCGTCGGCGACGGCCTCGATCCGGGCGGTGGCCGACATGCCGGCCGCGGGTGGGGCGGTGGGGGGCGCCGGGGACGGCGGGACGGCGGGTGCGGGGGTCACCGTACGGACCAGGCCGCGATCCGCTCGCGCACCCAGGCGGCCACGGGGGCCACGCCGTCGGCGCCGCGCAGGGACTGGAAGGTGACCGGCAACTCACCGCGCTGCTCGGCCGCGTCGCGGGCCATCCGGCCGAGGTCGGAGCCGACGTGCGGTGCGAGGTCGGTCTTGTTGACGACCAACAGGTCGGCGGTGGTGACGCCGGGCCCGCCCTTGCGGGGGATGTCGTCGCCCCCGGCCACGTCGATGACGAAGATCTGGGCGTCGACCAGGCCCCGGGAGAAGGTGGCGGTGAGGTTGTCCCCGCCGGACTCGACGAGGATCAGGTCGAGGGGGCCGCTGTGCAGGAAGGCCTCCTCCAGTTCCTCGACGGCCTCCAGGTTGGCGGAGATGTCGTCGCGGATCGCGGTGTGCGGGCAGGCCCCGGTCTCGACGGCGGCGATCCGCTCGGGCGGCAGCACCGCCTCGCGGAGCAGGAACTCGGCGTCCTCCCGCGTGTAGATGTCGTTGGTGACGACGGCCATCGACAGTTCGGCGCGCAGGCTCCGGCAGAGGGCGGCGACGGTGGCGGTCTTCCCGGAACCGACGGGCCCGCCGAGGCCGATCCGCAGGGCACGCCTGCTGCCGTCGGCCCGCAGCGGGGCGGCGCTGTGGGTGTGCCGGTGGGTCGGGATCACGTCGTGGTCGAGGTGCATGGGGGGGGCTCCTTCTGAGTGGTCAGGAAGCGAAGAGGCGTACGGGCCAGGCGGCATGGGCCTCGGCGGCGATGTCCAGCAGGATCGAGGAGGCCGCGGGCAGTGCGCTCGGGCCCCGGGAGCGGGCCAGTAGGGCGGCCTCGGCCGCCCGCGCGGCCACGGCGTCCAGCTCGGGGGCCAGCCGGGCCAGCACCCCGCTCGCCTCGAAGGGGTCCAGTCCCAGCAGCCGTACCGTGGCGGTGGCGGGCCCGCTGACGCTCTCGTACGCCGCCACGTGCGCGGCCTCCAGCGGTCCGAGCCCGGCCGCCCGGGCGGCGAGGCCCAACACCACCGGCTGGTGCGCCCCGCGCGGGAAGGCGGCGGCAAGCGCGTCCAGCGCCGGGTCCGGCCAGGTGGCGCGGGCGGCCCGCAGCAATTGCCGTCCCAGGCGCCGCGCGGCGGTGCGCAACGCGGGCGAGGGGGTGCGCGCGTCGGCGGCCTCGTCGAGTGCGGCGGGGTCCAGGCCGAGGGCCGCGGCGGCGGCGAGGCCGGCGGAGGTGAGGCCGGCGGTGTGCAGCCGGCCCCGGCAGAACGCGGCCAGGGTGGTGGCGTCGTGGACGCGTCCGGCCTTGCAGGCCGCCTCCGCCCCGCCGGAGTGCGCGTGCCCTCCGGCGGGGAAGCGGCCGTCGGCGAGGACGAGCAGTGCGGCGAGGCTCACCGCGGGAGCTCCCGCGTCGTGGTGTGGTGCCCCATCAGAAGAGGAAGTAACGCTGGGCCATGGGAAGTTCCCGGGCGGGAGCGGGTTCCACGACCTCGCCGTCGATGGAGACGGTGAAGGTGTCGGCGTCGACCTCCACCCTCGGCATGGCGTCGTTGTTGCGCATGTCCGCCTTGCCGACCTTGCGGGTGCTCTCGATCGCCACGAACTCCTTGACGAGGCCGAGTCGTTCGGGGAGCCCGTCGTCGAGGGCGGCCTGCGAGGTGAAGTTGAGGGAGTTCAGCGCGGGCGCCCGCCCCCGACCGCCGAACATGGGCCGGGGCAGCACGGGCTGGGGGGTGGGGATGGAGGCGTTCGCGTCGCCCATCTGGGCGTGTGCGATCTGGCCGCCCTTGATGACGACATCGGGCTTCACGCCGAAGAAGGCGGGGTCCCACAGCACGAGGTCGGCGAGCTTGCCGGGTTCGACCGAGCCGACGTCGCGGGCGAGCCCCTGGGCGACGGCCGGGTTGATCGTGTACTTGGCGACGTAGCGGCGGGCCCGGTGGTTGTCCGCGGGGCCGTCTCCGGGCAGGAAGCCGCGGCGCTTCTTCATCACGTGCGCGGTCTGCCAGGTGCGCATGACCACTTCGCCGACCCGTCCCATGGCCTGGGAGTCGGAGGAGATGATGGAGATGGCGCCGAGGTCGTGCAGGACGTCCTCGGCGGCGATGGTCGAGGGTCTGATCCGCGATTCGGCGAAGGCGAGGTCCTCGGGCACGGCCGGGTTGAGGTGGTGGCAGACCATCAGCATGTCGAGGTGTTCCTCGACGGTGTTGACCGTGTGCGGGCGGGTCGGGTTGGTGGAGCTGGGCAGGATGTTCGGCTCGGAGACGACGGTGATGATGTCGGGGGCGTGCCCGCCGCCCGCGCCTTCGGTGTGGTACGAGTGGATGGACCGCCCGGCGATGGCGGCGAGGGTGTCGGCGACGAATCCGGCTTCGTTGAGGGTGTCCGTGTGGATCGCGACCTGGGCGCCGGTCTCCTCGCAGACGGACAGGCAGGCGTCGATGACGGCGGGGGTGGACCCCCAGTCCTCGTGGATCTTGAAACCGAGTGCTCCGCCGCGCAGTTGGGAGTACATGCCCTCGCGGGACATGGTGTTGCCCTTGCCGAGCAGCCCGATGTTGACGGGGTAGCCCTCCAGCGCGGCGAACATCCGGGCGAGGTGCCAGGGGCCGGGGGTGACGGTGGTGGCCTTGGAGCCCTCGGCGGGGCCGGTGCCGCCGCCGACGAGGGTGGTGATCCCGGAGGCGAGGGCCTCGTCGATGACGGTCGGGGAGATGAAGTGCACGTGCGCGTCGATGGCGCCGGCGGTGACGATCTTCCCGTTGCCCGCGATGATCTCGGTTTCGGGGCCGATCACCAGGGCCGGGTCCACGCCGTCCATGGTGTCGGGGTTGCCCGCCTTGCCGAGGGCGCTGATGCGGCCGTCGCGGATGCCGATGTCGGCCTTGACGATGCCCCAGTGGTCCAGGATCACCGCCCCCGTGATCACCGTGTCGGCGGCTCCCTCGGCCCGGGTGGTGCGGGCCTGGCCCATGGACTCGCGGATGACCTTGCCGCCGCCGAAGACGGCCTCGTCGCCGGAGCGGGCGGGGCCGCCGCCGAGGTCCTGTTCGATCTCCACGAAGAGGTCGGTGTCGGCGAGCCGGATCCGGTCGCCGACGGTCGGCCCGAAGAGTCCGGCGTACACCTGGCGCGACAGCTCAGCCATCGAGGGGCCCTCCGGTCTCGCCGCGCAGTCCGGGGACTTGCCTGAGGCCACCGAGCGGGACCAGTTCCACCGCGACCGGGATGCCGGGCTCGAAGCGGACGGCGGTTCCGGCGGCGACGTTGAGGCGCAGTCCGTGCGCGGCCCGCCGGTCGAATTCGAGGCCGGGATTGGCCTCGGCGAAGTGGTAGTGCGAGCCGACCTGGACGGGTCGGTCGGCGGCGTTGAGCACGGTGACGCGGGTGACGGGCCGGCCTTCGTTGAGGCGCACCGGGCCGTCCCCGTAGGCGATTTCCCCCGGGATCATGCGGGTACTCCCTCTCAGACGATCGGGTCGTGGACGGTGACGAGCTTGGTGCCGTCCGGGAAGGTCGCCTCGACCTGGACGTCGTGGATCATCTCGGGGATACCCTCCATGACCTCGTCGCGCCGCAGGACGTTCCGGCCGGAGGCCATCAGCTCGGCCACGGTCCGTCCGTCGCGGGCCCCTTCGAGGAGGTGCGAGGTGATGAGGGCGATGGATTCGGGGTGGTTCAGCAGGAGCCCGCGCGCCCTCCGCTTCTCGGCCACGTCGGCCGCGACGTGGATGAGGAGTCTCTCTTGTTCATGTGGTGTCAGTCGCACACGTATCACCAAGCTTCCAGGACATGATCAACATCGCGCCGGGACGACCGTAGCCCTCTTCAACGCTTTGTTGACCTGCGCATATCCGTGCCAAGCAGGTCTTGCCCAACGCGGGGAGAGGCTTTCCGCCCCCATCGCCGTCGCTTTGCCGGACCATGGGTGATCATTGACGGAAGACCACGGACCACACGGTAGGGCTCGCGCTTTTCCGCTGCGTTAACCCACGTTTCGACGAGGCACCCGGTTCCGCACGGGAAGGATCTCGGACCGGCTTCCGTATACGGCCGGCGCCGGGAGCGGGGAGAGTCGTTCCTCGACCCGGTCCGGCGCATCGCCGCGGACGTCCCGAACCCCTGGGGCCTGTCATCGAACTGCCGTCGTCGCCCGGAGGGTGAGGCGGACGGGAGTTCGACGACAGGCCCTACCGGGGCGCGACGGTTCCGATCAGCACCCGCGGGCGGCTCCGGCCGCCGACGCGCCGACGGGTTGCCAGGGCAGCGCGATCCACACGGTCTTGCCACCGTCCTCGGTCGGGCTGACCGAGAGCCGGCCACCCGCCTCGGCGGCCAGCCAGCGGATGATGACCATGCCCCGGCCGTTGTCCTGCTGGACGGCGGCCGGGAGCCGCTTGGGCCAGCGGGGGTGACTGTCCGTCACGCCGATGCGCAGCCATTCCTCGCGCTCCAGCCGGACGTCGACGGTGAAGGTGGGTGACTTGCCGAATGTGTGCTGCACGGAGTTGGTGGCGAGTTCCGAGACGATCAGTCGGACGGTGTCCGCGGTGACGGCGTCCTCGGGCAGTCCCCATGCGCTCAGTACCTCCCCCACGTAGCGGCGGGCGGCGGCGACCGAGACCGGATCGCTCGGCAGAGTGACGGATGCTTCCTGGTGATCTGCCATGGCGACGTCCCTTTCCCACCGGGACGGAGCCGCCCCGGATCTACGCTGAGCGCCAGAGTGCCACCCATCGTGCCGCCGAATCCGGAGATCCCCCAAGATATGCATATATCTGTCGCTCGATGCGGTGAACTCTGCTACGGAAGAGCGTATTTGGACGGCAGACTGGTGCGAGCTGTGCCGGTGGAAGGAGAGCGGGTATGCAGCACGGTCCCGCAGTGCGTCGGCGCAAGCTCGGCGAGGAATTGCGTGCCCTTCGCGACCGGTCCGGGCTCACCAGCGGTGAGGTTGCCCGGATCGTGGGATGGCACCAGTCAAAAATCAGCCGCATCGAAACCGGCCGCAGTGGCGTGAAAACGGAGGACATCCGGCTGCTCCTGGACGCCTACGGCGAGGTGGTGAGCGTCCAGCAGCGGGCGCTGCTGGAGGCCCTGGGCGCCTCGGCGGCCGGGCCGGCCGCGGGCGCGGACACCGGGCGGGGCCGCCAGTGGTGGCACGACTACCGGGGACTGCTGCCGCAGGAGTACCGGGACTTCATCAGCCTGGAGGCCGGGGCGCGTGCCGCGCGGACCGTGGAACTCTCCGTGGTCCCAGGCCTGTTGCAGACCCCGGACTACGCGCGGGCCGTGACCCGGGCCGCGCTCGGGGGGCTGCCGGAGCCGAAGGTGGACGCGCTGGTCGACGTACGGCTGGCTCGGCAGGCGGTGCTGCGGGCGGATCCGCCGTTGGAGTTGAGCGCGGTGCTGGACGAGGCGGTACTGCGCCGGCAGATCGGGGGGCCGGGGGTGATGGAGGAACAGCTGGGACACCTGGTGGAGGTGGCACGGCTGCCCCAAGTGCGGCTACAGGTACTGCCGTTCAGCGTGGGGGGACATCTCGGCCTCACCGGACCGTTCGTAATTTTCTCATTTCCGAGCATCGCCGATCTGGATGTGGTGGTACTCGACCATTTGACGAGTAGCCTCTATCTGGAGCGGAAGGAAGACCTGGACGCGTACAGCGCCGCGTTCCGCACCATCCAGGCGCACGCCCTCCCGCCCCGTGACTCGTCGGATCTCATCAGCACTATCGCTGACGACGCGTAAGGAGGCACCCCCCGTGTCCGCAACCCCCTTATCCACCGGCGGACTTCTGAACAGCGCGCGGTGGCGGCGGAGCAGCCGCAGCACCGGAATGAACAACTGTGTGGAAGCGGCCGCCCTCACCGGCGGCCTGCTGGCCGTCCGCGACTCCAAGCGGACGGACGGCCCGGCCGTGCTCTTCACCGGGCCGGCCTGGGACGGCTTCCTCGCATCCGTACGGGCGGACGGGCTCCGCTGACCCGGTAGCACGGGTTCGGCTAGCCCCGCGTCGCCCGCGGGTCCGTGGCCCCCGCCGGAGCGGTCCGCAGGATCGTCTCCACGGCCCGACCGATCTCGTCCCCCGTGAGATCGGCGCGCGCCGTCAGCCGCAGCCGGGAAATGCCGTCCGGCACGGACGGCGGACGGAAGCACCCCACGGACAGACCCGCCTCGCGGCAATCGGCGGCCCAGCGCAGTGCCTCCGAAGCCGACGGGGCCCGTACCGACACCACAGCCGCGTCCGGCCGGGCCGCGGTCAGGCCGGACGCGGTGAGCCGCTCGTACAACAGGGCGGCCACCTCCCGGGCCCGGTCCGCGCGCTCCGGCTCCCGCCGGAGCAGCCGCAGGCCCGCCAGTGCCGCGCCCGTGGCGGCCGGGGCCAGGCCGGTGTCGAAGATGAACGTCCTGGCGGTGTTGATCAGGTGCCGGATCACCTTGGCCGGCCCCAGCACGGCGCCTCCCTGACTGCCCAGGGACTTCGAGAGCGTCACCGTGGCGACCACGTCCGAAGCACCCGCGAGCCCCGCCGCGTGCAACGCGCCCCGGCCGCCCTCACCCAGCACCCCGAGCCCGTGGGCGTCGTCCACGACCAACGCCGCGCCCTCGGCCCGGCAGGCCTCGGCGTACGCGGCGAGCGGGGCGGCGTCGCCGTCGACGGAGAACACCGAGTCGCTGACCAGCAACGCGCGCCCGACGTGCGCGGCGAGGGTCTTGCGCGCGGTCTCCGGATCCCCGTGCGGGGTGACCGCGACCTCGGCCCGTGAGAGGCGGCAGCCGTCGACGATCGAGGCGTGGTTGCCGGCGTCGGAGACGACGAGGGTGCCCCGGTCGCTCAACGCCGTCACTGCGGCCAGGTTCGCGGCGTAACCGGACGAAAGGACCAGAGCGGCCTCGAAGCCGCAGAACGCCGCCAGTTCCCGCTCGAGCTCCGCATGAAGCTCGGTCGTGCCCGTCACCAGACGGGACCCCGTGGCTCCCGCGCCCCAGCGTTCCGCCGCCTCACGCGCGCCCCGGACGGTCTCGGGATGCCTCGACAACCCCAGATAGTCGTTGCTCGCCAGGTCGAGCAGCGGGGAGGAGGCCGGGCGCGGACGCAGGGTCCGGACCAGCCCGGCCCGCTCACGGGCCCGTTCGGCTTCGTCGATCCAGGTGAAGACGTCCGGGCGCTCGGAAGCGTGCTCAGGCATCGGCGGGTCCTCGATTTTTGTCGGCAGTCCACAGATCAGAAAGACCCTAGCCGCCGTACCCCGTGCGCCAGGTGTGGCGATACACACACTCCGTTCCGGCCATGTTGTTCATTCTCTCCTTGGCCGGGAGTGGTCGCGTGGTTCAGGATCAGCCTCATGGACCTGCTGAACACCTTGGTGGAAAAGGGACTGCGGCGCGAGCTGCCGACCCGCGAAGAGGCACTCGCCGTGCTGGCGACCTCTGACGACGACCTGCTCGACGTGGTGGCCGCGGCCGGCAAGGTGCGCCGCCAGTGGTTCGGCCGTCGGGTCAAGCTGAACTACCTGGTCAACCTGAAGTCCGGCCTCTGTCCCGAGGACTGCTCGTACTGTTCCCAGCGGCTGGGTTCGAAGGCCGAGATCCTCAAGTACACGTGGCTGAAGCCGGAGGAGGCCTCCGAGGCCGCGGCGGCGGGTGTCGCCGGCGGCGCCAAGCGGGTCTGCCTGGTGGCCAGCGGCCGCGGTCCGACCGACCGGGACGTGGACCGCGTCGGCAAGACGATCGCGGCCATCAAGGAGCAGAACGAGGGCATCGAGGTCTGCGCGTGCCTGGGCCTGCTCTCCGACGGCCAGGCCGAACGGCTGCGCGACGCGGGCGCCGACGCCTACAACCACAACCTCAACACCTCCGAGGCCACCTACGGCCAGATCACGAAGACCCACACGTACGCGGACCGCGTCGACACCGTGCAGAAGGCCCACGCGGCGGGCCTGTCCGCCTGCTCGGGCCTGATCGCGGGCATGGGCGAGAGCGACGAGGACCTCGTCGACGTCGTCTACTCCCTGCGCGAGCTCGACCCCGACTCGGTGCCGGTCAACTTCCTGATCCCGTTCGAGGGCACCCCGCTGGCCAAGGAGTGGAACCTCACCCCGCAGCGCGCCCTGCGGATCCTGGCGATGGTGCGCTTCGTCTGCCCCGACGTCGAGGTCCGGCTGGCGGGCGGGCGCGAGGTCCACCTGCGCACCATGCAGCCGCTGGCCCTGCACCTGGTCAACTCGATCTTCCTCGGCGACTACCTCACCAGTGAGGGCCAGGCCGGCCAGGCCGACCTCGACATGATCGCGGACGCGGGCTTCGAGGTGGAGGGCGCCGGCACGACGACCCTCCCCAAGCACCGCTCCGATGTCGCCGCCGCGGGTGCCGCGGGCAGCCCCTGCGGCTCCGGTGGCTCCGGTGGCGGTTCCGTGTGCGGGTCCGGGTCCGCCCCGGCGTCCGCGTCCGGTCCGGCCGGGTCCGGCTGCGGTTCCGCCTGCGGTGGCTGCTCGGGCCATGCCGAGCCCGCCGCTGCCGTGGCCGCCGTCGCGGCCGTCGACACCGGCGCGGCCGTTGACGCCGGCGCCGCCGTTGACGCGGCACCCGCCCAGGCCGCGGCCGGTGAGGTGCGCCCTGGCCTGGTGACCGTCCGTCGCCGCGGTACGGGAACGGACCTCGCCCCCAATGCCTGACGCGAACCACCAGCACCACCCGTACCACCGGCCCGACCCGCTGCCGGCCTCCGAACTGCTGGCGCTGGACCGGCAGCACGTATGGCACCCGTACGGTCCGATGCCAGGGCGGCAGGAGCCCCTCGTCGTCGCCTCGGCCTCGGGCGTCCGGCTGCGGCTGGGTGCCCCGGCCGAGGGCCGGGACGAGCTCGTCGACGGCATGTCCTCCTGGTGGTCCGCCATCCACGGCTACAACCACCCGGTGCTGAACGAGGCCGCGACGGCCCAGCTCGGCAAGATGTCGCACGTGATGTTCGGCGGGCTCACCCACGAGCCCGCCGTCCGGCTCGCGGCCAAGCTGGTCGAGATCACCCCGGCGGGCCTGGAGCACGTCTTCCTCTCCGATTCGGGCTCGGTGTCCGTCGAAGTCGCCGTCAAGATGTGCCTGCAGTACTGGCGTTCGCTGGGGCGCACCGGCAAGACCCGGCTGCTCACCTGGCGCGGCGGCTACCACGGCGATACGTGGCAGCCCATGGCCGTCTGCGATCCCGAGGGCGGGATGCACGAGCTGTGGCAGGGCCACCTGCCCCGGCAGGTCTTCGCGGACGCCCCGGCCGGGGACTTCGACACGCCCGTGGACCCGGCGTACGCCGCCCACCTGCGGTCCCTGATCGCCGAACACGCCGACCAGCTGGCCGCCGTCATCGTGGAACCGGTCGTGCAGGGCGCGGGCGGCATGCGCTTCCACCACCCGGACCACCTGCGGGTGCTGCGCGAACTCTGCGACGAGTACGACGTCCTGCTGATCCTGGACGAGATCGCCACCGGCTTCGGCCGCACGGGCGCCCTGTTCGCCGCCGACCACGCGGGGATCACCCCGGACGTCATGTGCCTGGGCAAGTCGCTGACCGGCGGCTACCTCACGCTCGCGGCGACGCTGTGCACCTCCCGCGTGGCCGACGGCATCTCGCGGGGCGAGGTCCCGGTGCTCGCGCACGGGCCGACCTTCATGGGCAACCCCCTCGCCACCGCGGTGGCGCTGGCCTCGATCGACCTGTTGCTCGCCCAGGACTGGACGACCGAGGTCAAGCGCATCGAAGCCGGTCTGCGCGCGGGCCTGGCCCCGGCCGCCGATCTGCCCGGTGTCCGGGACGTACGCGTGCTGGGCGCGATCGGCGTGGTCCAACTGACGCACGAGGTCGACATCGCCGCCGCCACCCGGGCCTCGGTCCGGGAAGGCGTCTGGCTGCGCCCGTTCCGCGACCTGATCTACACGATGCCGCCGTTCGTGACCGATGACGCCGACGTGGCCCGCATCTGCCGTGCGGTCGTCGCGGCCGCGCGGGAAGGCTGAGGTCGACATGTCCATCCTCGTCGTGTCCGGCACGGGCACCGAGATCGGCAAGACGGTGGTCACCTCCGCGATCGCCGCGGCCGCGGTGGCCGCGGGCCTCTCGGTGGCGGTGCTCAAGCCGGCGCAGACCGGCGTCGGCCCGCACGAACCCGGGGACGCCGCCGAGGCCGTACGCCTCGCCGGCCCCTCGGTGACCGCCCTCGAACTGGCCCGCTACCCGGAGCCGTTGGCGCCGGACACGGCCGCCCGGCGCTCCGGCCTGCCGGCCCTGTCCCCCGCCGAGATCGCCGGGGCGGCGGAGCGCCTCGCCTCCCACCACGACCTCGTCCTGGTGGAGGGCGCGGGCGGGCTGCTCGTGCGCTTCGACCCCGACGGCCACACCCTGGCCGACACGGCCCGGCTGCTGTCGGCCCCGGTGCTGGTGGTGGCGCCCGCCGGGCTCGGCACGCTCAACTCCACCACCCTGACCGTCGAGGCCCTGCACGCCCGCGCCCTGACCCCGCTCGGGGTGGTCGTCGGCAGCTGGCCCGCCGACCCCGACCTGGCGTCCCGCTGCAACCTCGCCGACCTCCCCGCGTCCGCCGGAATCCCGCTCCTCGGCGCCGTCCCCGGGTCGTCCGGCACGCTGACCCCGGCGCGCTTCCGCGAAGCCGCCCCCACCTGGCTGGCCCCGCCGCTGCACGGCACGTGGGACGCCGCCCCCTTCATGGCCCGCTGGGCCCCACCCCCGCCGAACCCGTTCGGAGACTGACGACACCGCCCCGGACCGCCCGTGGCCGGGCCCCGGGGGGGGTGGGCTCGGGTGGCCGGGGTGGAGGGCCCAGGTCCCCAGGTCCCGGGGGGGCCGGGGGCAGGTTCAGGGTGGCCGGGGGCGGGTCCCGAGGACGCCGCACCGGGGCGCGGGGCGCCGGGTCAGTGGCCGCCCTTCGGCTCCCGGCAGCCACCCTCCATGTACACGCCGTGCGCCTCGACGCGGGCCGGAGTGCCGAGTGCGCCCGACAGGCAGGGTCCGGTCCCGGGGATCCACAACGCGAAGCCGAGGCCCGGTCCACCCGGGCCCGCGGACCCGCCCGAGGCGTACACGTCGCCGCCGGCCACGGGGTAGCCGAGACCCCGCAGCAACGCGGTCAGCTCCGCCGGGTTCCGGGGACCCCCCGGACCACCGGCCCCCGTGGCACCGGCCTCCGCGTCCGCCAGCGCCTTCCTGATCCGCTCGGCGTGGGCGTCACCCCGGCACTTCGCCTCGTCGCCGAGCCCGGCCTGCTGCCTGTACGCGTGGTTCTCCGCGTACTTGCGCGCCTCGGGGTCCGCGGGGCCTTCCCCCGAGCCGTCCGGGGTGACGGAAGCGGCCCCCGGGCCCCGGCCGTCGCAATGGGCGGTCACGGCGGACAGGTCGTCACCGCCGTCGCCGGAGACCGACACCTCGCGCGCGCCCTCCTGTTCCGTGGCCGTGCCGCAGCCGGTGAACAGGGAGGCTCCGAGGGCCAACAACGCGGCGGCGGCCACCCGGACGGGCTTCGTACGGGGTATCACGGTTCTCCATGTGTGCGTCGATCGGCGCCCGGGCGGGACGACCGCGTGCCGATTATCGCCACTGCGTCCGCTTCGCCTCTCGCTCCGGCCGGATCCCGGACTCCGTCCGCCGCCGCCCGACGACGCCGACACCGACGCGGCGGCTCGGGGTGCGGCGCCGGGGGGCCGCTCGGTCGGGGGTTCCGCGCGTCGGGGGTTCCGCGCGTCGGGGAGTTCCGCTCGTCGGGGGGCCGCTCGTCCGGGGGTGCGGTGCGGTCGGGGTCGCGCGGGTGGGCCGGCGTGTCCCGGCCGCTTCGGTCGCGGAGCGGTTTCGCGGCGTGCCGGGGCGGGGAACAGCCCCGCAGCGCACCCACACCCACACCCGTGTCAGCCGTCCGCACCGACCCGCGCCCGGAGGCCGCCATGCCCGCGCATCCCCCCGATCCGGTCCACCACCCGTACTTCGCCCGGTTCTACGCCCGCGCCAGCACCGCCGCCGAGACCCGGGCCGGCATGGCCGCCCTGCGCCGCGAGCTGCTGCACGGCGTGTCCGGCCGCGTCATCGAGATCGGCGCGGGCAACGGGCTGAACTTCGCCCACTACCCCCGCGCCGTCTCCGAGGTCGTCGCCGTCGAACCGGAACGCACCCTGCGCCACCTGGCGGCCGCGGCCGCGCTGCGCGCCGAGGTGCCCGTGGACCTCGTACCGGGGGTGGCCGAGGCCCTGCCCGTCAAGAGCGAGGCCTTCGACGTCGCCGTCGCCTCACTGGTCCTGTGCACCGTGGGCAACCTGCCGCGGGCCCTTTCCGAACTCCACCGCGTGCTGCGCCCCGAGGCGGAGCTACGGTTCCTGGAACACGGGCTCGCGCCCGGTCCCGGTATGGCCGCCGTCCAGCGGGCGCTGGACCGGACCGTCTGGCCCCGCCTGTTCGGCGGCTGTCACACCGCCCGCGACCCGCTCGCCGCGATCGAGGCCGCCGGGTTCCGGATCGTGTCGCAGCGCGCCTTCCGGCTGCCCGAGCGCGGGCCGGCCCTCCCCACCTCGTACTGCGTGATCGGATCCGCCCGCCGCGTTCCCTGACCCCTGGCCGGACCACCCCCTTCACCCGTCCGGTCGACCGGCCTGCCGGCGTCAGTCCGCCAGCGGCTTGACCCAGCGCGTCCAGACTGTCCTCCGGGGGGTAGTCGGCCGCGTCCCACGCCCCGTGCGCCCCGGCGTTCCCGTCGAACACCATCGCGTCGGCCCGGCGTCCACCCAAAGGCCACGAAGCGTTCCTCGGCGGCCGCCGGCTGGGCCGTGCCGATGCCCTGCCGGCGGTGGTCGGGGGGCACCGCCGGCCGGTACTGGTGGCAGCGCCGGCCGTCGAACCCCGCGACGACCGTGCCGACGAGCTCCCCGCCGGGCCGGCGGGAGGGCCTGTGGGTCCCGGATGTGGAGCCGTTGGACACCCGCGAGGTCGTCGCTGATGCTCGTGCCCTTGGCCGCGTCCTTCCAGAAGTCCGGCACGGCTGTCAGGCCGCCGCCGGAGCGGTGGTGATGTGAAGATCATTCATGCGCTCATCCCACCATCCGCGCATGCTCGGCCGGAAGGGCGGTCATTCTCCTTGGGTGTGTCCTTCCCGCCCGGGTGTCGGGCCCGTCACCCGGGCGCGGCCGATCGCCCCCGACCGAAGGGGTGTGAGCGTCCGCCCATGGGCGAGCCCCGCGGTACCCGGCCCCCGCGCGCGTCCCGGCGACGCCGCGCGCCACTTCTCCGTCTGTCTGATCATGGGACGGAGGTGAAACACCGATGACCGAAGTGCTCCTGCTCGTCCTGGCGCTGCTGCTGTGCGTCGCCTGCGGGGTCTTCGTCGCGGCCGAGTTCTCGCTGACCACCGTCGAGCGCAGTGAACTCGAACGCGCCGTGGAGCGCGGCGAGCGCGGCGCGGACAGCGCCCTGACCGCCGTCCGCGGCCTGACGTTCCAGCTGTCCGGCGCCCAGCTCGGCATCACCGTGACCGGCCTGGTCATCGGCATGCTCGCCAAGCCGTCGATCGCAGCGTTGCTCCAGGGTCCCTTCAGGGCCATGGGCATGTCGGCCTCGGTCGCGTCCTCGACCGCCCTGGCCCTCGGCACGGCGCTGTCGACGGTCGTCCTGATGGTCGTCGGTGAACTCGTGCCGAAGAACTGGGCGATCTCCTCGCCGCTGGCGATCGCCAAACGGGTGGCGACCCCGCAACGGGTGTTCAGCCGGGCCTTCAAGCCCCTGATCAGTCACCTGAACACCACGGCGAACCACCTGGTCCAACGGTTCGGCATGGAGCCCGCCGAGGAGCTGGCGTCCGCCCGCAGCCCGCAGGAGCTCGTGGCGCTCGCCCGGCACTCCGCGAAGGCCGGTGCCTTGGAGGAGGACACGGCCGAGCTGTTCGTACGGACCCTGAACCTGGCCGATCTGACCGCCGAGAACGTGATGACCCCGCGCGTCCAGGTGACCGCCCTGGACGTGCAGACCACCGCGGAGGACGTGGCGAACGCGACCATGGCGACCGGCCTGTCCCGCTTCCCGGTCTACCGGGGCAGCCTCGACACCGTCGTCGGCACCGTCCACATCAAGGACGTGCTGGCGCTGCCGGCCGAGGAGCGCCACCGCCGCCCCGTCTCGCAGCTGCTGCGCGAACCGCTCCTCGTACCCGAGTCGCTGACCGTGGACCGGCTGCTGGACCGGCTGTCCGGCAGGCAGACGATGGCCGTCGTCATCGACGAGTACGGGGGCACCGCCGGAGTGGCCACGCTGGAGGACATCGTCGAGGAGGTCGTCGGCGAGGTGCGCGACGAGCACGATCCGCACGAGACCTCGGACCTGGCCCCGGCCGGTACGGACGAGTCCGGACGGCCCCTCTACTCCGCCGACGGAGCCGCGCGCATGGACCAGCTCCGGAAGATCGGCCTGCACGTGCCGGACGGCCCCTACGAAACCCTGGCCGGGTTGATCGCCACCGAACTGGGGCGGATCCCGGCCGTCGGCGACCGGCTGGAGCTGGACGGCTGGCGGCTGGACGTGGTCGACGCCGGCGGGCGGCGGGCCGCCCGCGTCCTGCTGCACCTACCCGTCGACACCGGGGACGGCGGGGGAACGGAGGAGGCCCGATGACCGTGATCCAGCTGCTGATCGGCTTGGCGACCCTCGTCGTCAACGGCTTCTTCGTCGGCGCGGAGTTCGCGCTGATCTCCGTGCGGCGCAGTCAGATCGAGCCGTACGCCGAGGAGGGCGACCGGCGTGCACGGGCGGTCCTGTGGGGCCTGGAGCACGTCTCCGCGCTGATGGCGGCCGCCCAACTGGGCATCACCCTGTGCACCCTGGTCCTGGGCATCGTGGCCGAGCCGGCCATCGCGCACCTGCTGACCCCGGTGCTCGACCTCATCGGGGTGCCGTCCGGACTGACCCACGCGATCTCCTTCGTGGTGGCGCTGGCACTGGCGACGTACCTGCACATGCTGTTCGGCGAGATGGTGCCGAAGAACGTGGCACTGGCCGAGCCCGTGCGCACCGCGCTGGTGCTGGGTCCGCCGCTGGTGACCCTGACACGGGCGCTGCGGCCGGTGATCTTCGCGATCAACGCCTTCGCGAACGTCCTGCTGCGTCTGCTGCGCGTGGAGGTGAAGGACGAGGTCGCGGCGACCTTCTCCGATGACGAGCTGGCCCGGATGGTCAAGGACTCCAGCGACGCCGGGCTGATCGACGACCGGGCGAGCGAGCGGCTCCACGACGCCCTGGAGCTGGGTCGGCGGCCGGTGACCGATGTGGTGCTGCCCGCGGACCAGGTGGTTTCCGCCCGGTTGGGCATCACCGCGTCCGGGCTGGAGCAACTGTCCGCCGCATCGGGGTACTCCCGCTTCCCGGTGATCGACCCCAAGCACCGGATCCTGGGATACCTCCACGTCAAGGACGCGCTGGACGTGACGGAGCGCGACGACCCCTTCCCGTCGTCCGCGCTGCGCCCGATCGCGCAGGTGCGTGCGGAGACCCCGCTGGACGACGTGCTGACCGCCATGCGCCGCAGTCGCACTCACCTGGCCGCGGTGCTGGGGACCGACGGCGTGATGACGGGGCTGGTGACGATGGAGGACGTCCTGCGCGAGCTGTTCGGCAGGCCGACCTCCGCCTGAGGCGGGTACGGAGCGGGCGGTACCCGCCGATGCTACCGCCCGGTACCGCGCGGTAGCATCGCTCCCGCCATGGAGATGAATGCCTCTTACACCAGTTTCGTCGCGGTCGGCGACTCCTTCACCGAGGGCATGTCCGACCTGCTCCCGGACGGCTCCTACCGGGGCTGGGCCGATCTGCTCGCCGCCCGTCTCGCACGGCGCGAGCCCGATTTCCGGTACGCGAACCTCGCCGTGCGCGGAAAGCTCATCGGGCAGATCGCCGGGGAGCAGGCCCCGGTGGCCGCGACGATGCGCGCCGATGTGGTGACTCTGGTCGGCGGACTGAACGACACCCTGCGGCCCAAGGTGGACATGGGCCGGGTCCGCGGCCACCTGGAGGAGGCCGTGGCGCTGCTCGCCCCCTCGTGCGGGCAACTGGTGCTGATGCGCTCCCCGGGCCGCAACGGCCCCGTCATGGACCGCTTCCGCCCGCGCATGGAGGAGCTCTACGTCATCCTCGACGAGCTCGCCGAAGAGCACGGCGCCCTGCTGGTGGACCTGTACGGGGCTCCCGTGCTCGCGGAGCCCCGCATGTGGGACGTCGACCGGCTGCATCTGACGGCCGAGGGCCACCGCCGGGTGGCGGAGGCCGTCTGGCAGGCTCTGGGCCTGCCGCCCGAGGAGGACTGGCGCGCGCCGCTGCCCACCGCGGTCGCCATGGGTTGGCCGGCCCGCCGCACCGAGGACCTGCGCTTCGCCCGCCGGCACCTGCTCCCCTGGATCGGCCGCCGCCTGACGGGCCGCTCCTCGGGGGACGGCCTCCCCCCGAAGCGCGCCGAGCTGCTGCCCTTCGGGCCCTCGCGGCCTTCGTAGCAAGGCACAATCCCGGGCGGTGTCCGGACCTGCGTAAACGCACAGCCGTGGCCCAAGTAGAATTCCTCCACGTGACAGCCAAGCCCCGCATCCCCAATGTCCTGGCCGGCCGCTACGCCTCCGCGGAGCTCGCCGTCCTGTGGTCCCCCGAGTACAAGGTGACGCTGGAGCGGCGGCTGTGGCTCGCCGTGCTGCGCGCCCAGAAGGACCTCGGCATCGACGTCCCGGACGCCGCCCTCGCCGACTACGAGCGCGTCCTGGAGACCGTCGACCTCGCGTCCATCGCCGAACGCGAGAAGGTCACCCGGCACGACGTGAAGGCCCGGATCGAGGAGTTCAACGCCCTCGCCGGACACGAGCACGTCCACAAGGGCATGACTTCCCGCGACCTCACCGAGAACGTCGAGCAGCTCCAGATCCGGCTCTCGCTGGAGCTCGCCCGGGACCGTACCGTCGCCGTCCTCGCGCGCCTCGGACGGCTGGCCGGCGAGCACGCCGAGCTGGTCATGGCGGGCCGCTCCCACAACGTGGCCGCTCAGGCGACCACCCTGGGCAAGCGTTTCGCGACCGCCGCCGACGAGCTGCTGGTCGCCTACGCCCGCCTTGAGGACCTGCTGGAGCGCTACCCGCTGCGCGGCATCAAGGGGCCGGTCGGCACCGCCCAGGACATGCTCGACCTGCTGGGCGGCGACACCGCCAAGCTCGCCGACCTGGAGCAGCGCATCGCCGCCCACCTGGGCTTCGCTCAGGCCTTCACGTCGGTCGGTCAGGTCTACCCGCGCTCGCTGGACTACGACGTGGTCACCGCGCTGGTGCAGCTGGCCGGCGCCCCCTCCTCGATCGCCAAGACGATCCGCCTGATGGCCGGACACGAGCTGGTCACCGAGGGCTTCAAGCCCGGCCAGGTCGGGTCCTCCGCGATGCCGCACAAGATGAACACCCGCTCCTGCGAGCGTGTGAACGGCCTCATGGTCATCCTGCGGGGCTACGCCTCGATGACCGGCGAGCTGGCCGGCGACCAGTGGAACGAGGGCGACGTGTCCTGCTCCGTGGTCCGCCGCGTGGCACTGCCCGACGCGTTCTTCGCCTTCGACGGCCTGCTGGAGACCTTCCTGACGGTCCTCGACGAGTTCGGCGCCTTCCCGGCCGTCGTCGCCCGCGAGCTGGACCGCTACCTGCCGTTCCTCGCCACCACCAAGGTTCTGATGGGTGCCGTCCGGGCCGGGGTGGGCCGCGAGGCCGCGCACGAGGTCATCAAGGAGCACGCGGTGGCTTCCGCCCTCGCCATGCGCGAGCAGGGCGCCGAGCGCAACGAGCTCCTGGAGAAGCTGGCCGCGGACGAGCGGATGCCCCTGGACCGCGCCCAGCTGGACGCCCTCATGGCCGACAAGCTGTCCTTCACCGGCGCGGCCGGTGATCAGGTGGCGACCGTGGTGTCCCGCATCGAGGCCATCGCGAAGCAGCACCCGGAGGCCGCGGGGTACGCGCCGGGGTCGATCCTCTGACCCCCGACGAGCTCGACGCCGCCCGCGACCTCGTCCTCCCGGACGTGGTCGCGGGCGGTCTGCGTGTGCTGTTCTGCGGGATCAATCCGGGTCTCCTCTCCGCCGCGACGGGCCACCACTTCGCCCGCCCAGGCAACCGTTTCTGGCCGGTACTGCACCTGTCGGGGTTCACGCCCCGCCGGCTGGCCCCGGAGGAACAGCAGGAGCTGCTCTCCTACCGCCTCGGCATCACCAACGTCGTGGCCCGAGCCACCGCCCGAGCCGACGAGCTCAGCGCCGAGGAGTTCGTCGAGGGCGGCCGCATCCTGACGGCCAAGGTGGAGGCCCTGCGCCCGCAGTGGCTGGCCGTGGTCGGTGTCACCGCCTACCGCACGGCCTTCGGCGAGCGGAAGGCCACCATCGGCCCCCAGGAACGCACCATCGGCGCCACCCGGATCTGGGCCCTCCCCAATCCCAGTGGCCTCAACGCCCACTGGACAGCGGAGTCCATGGCCCAGGAGTACGCCCGCCTTCGCGCGGCCGCCGAAACCGCACCCGGCACCTGACCCCGGCTCCGACCCCGCCCGTGGCCGCAGGACCGGCGCGGGCTCACACCTTCGAACCGTTTCAATCCCCGAGGCGGGCCCGGCCGTGGCACCGCCCCGCCTGCCCGACAGGCCCACCCGGGGTGGTTGCAGGCCTCGGGTGGTATCCCGAGAAGCTCTCGGGCAGCCCGACACTCGCTGCGCCTACGGCGGGTCCACCACGGTGACGGCCGCCATCAGCAGGTAGGGGTCATCTTCGCCCCACCGGGCCACGCACACCACCAACCAACTGTCCTCGGCCCGCCACAGGTGCAGGTGGTCGGTGGTGTGGCTCAGCTCCTGCCACGGCTGCGGTATCGCCTCTCCCGCGAGGGCGCGGAGGTTCAAGGAGTCCGGGGAGAAGACCTGCGGCTCCCCCCACCGGTCGGTCAGCGCCTGGGTGAGCGACCCGTATGCGGCTCCGATCTGGTCGGTCGCCTCGGCACGGTACGAACCGTCGTCCTCCCAGAAGTCCCGGGTGCCGCCGAGCCCGACCAGGTGGTATCCCGGGCCACTGACGTGTCGGCCGAGCCGGACCGGCGTGTCCACGAAGGCGTGCGCCCGCAGGCGGTCGATCAGGTCGAGCTGCTCTCCCGTGGTCATATCGTCAGTATTCCGGGGACCACTGACATCTGGCTCTTCGTCACGCGTCCCGGCGGCGCATCGCGAACCATCCGGCGGCCAAGGCCGTCACGGACCAGATCGCTGCCACCCCGAGCCCCGTCCAAGGACCGAGGGATCCCCCCGCCTGCGACCGCATCACCAGCTGACCTGCCCGATCGGGCATGAACTCCATACCTCCTCCAACCACCTGACCGACGACGAACGGCACGATCAGGAGCAGGGGTATGAGCAGGCTCATCACCAGGGTGCCGCTGCGCACCAAGGCCGTCAGCCCGGCCGCCAGGAGGGCGATCAGCATCAGGTAGATGCCGCTCCCGAAGACGGCCCGCAGTGCGCCGGGGTCATCCAGGGAGAGGGCGTGGTCGCCCCTGAAGGCCTGCCCGCCTAGGAAGGTGACGAGGCCGGTGACCTGTCCCACGGCGAAGGCCAGTCCGGCGACAACAGCGACCTTGGACAGGTAGAGCCCGGTCCGGTTCGGTACGGCGGTGAGGGAGACCCGCAGGGCGCCGTTGCGGAACTCGCCCGCGAACGCCGTGGCGCCGAAGGCGATGGCTGCTATCTGCCCGAAGTTGATTCCGAAGAAGGCGCCGAGCAGTTGGTCGTCCCCCAGTGCGTCCGCCTCGGACGTACCGATCGCGGCGGCGGTGAGAACGGTGATGCCGGTTGTCGCGGCGAAGACGGCCACGAGCGACCCGAGGATCGCGCGGGCCGAGCGTATCTTGATCCATTCCGAGCGCAGCACGGGAACGGTCGGCCGGGCGGTCGCGGGCCTCGCGGGGGCAGGTCGGGCGGTGGTGGCGATCATGTTTTGTGGCTCCCGTCGTGACGTCAGGCCGCGTGGGCGGCGAAGGGGGTACGGTCGGCGGTCAGGTCGAGGTAGGCCTGCTCCAGCGAGGCTCGCTCGTCGGCGAGTTCCAGCAGTGGGATGCCCTCCCGGGCCGCGAGGATTCCGAGTCGTTCCGCGGTTGTGCCGTCGACGGTCCACCGTCCTTCCTCCGTGGGGGTCATAGCGAAACGGTCATGTTCGAGCGCGGCCCGCAGCCGGTCCGGTTCCGTGGTCCGCAGCCGCACCCGGGGCGTACTGCGGGCGTCGATGAAATCCTTCAGGGAGCTGTCGGCGAGGAGCTTGCCCTGCCCCAGCACGACCAGGTGGTCGACGAACGAGGCGGACTCGCCCATCAGATGGCTGGAGACGAGGACCGTTCGCCCCTCGGCGGCCAGGCCGCGCATCAGCTCACGGATCCAGATGATGCCCTCGGGGTCGAGGCCGTTGGTCGGCTCGTCCAGCAGGAGCACCGCCGGATCGCCCAGGAGGGCGGCGGCTATTCCGAGGCGTTGTCGCATCCCGAGTGAGAAGGCCCCCACCCGTTTGCGGGCCACCGCGGCCAGGCCCACCTGCTCCAGGACCGTGTCCACGCGTGGAACGGGAATCCGGTTGCTCACGGCCAGCGCGAGCAGGTGGTCACGGGCCCGGCGCCCGCCGTGTGCGGCCTGCGGGTCGAGCAGGCCGCCCACCTCGCGCAGCGGGTCGCGCAGTTCCGTGAACCTGCGTCCGCCGATGGTGGCGGCGCCGGCGGTGGGGCGGGTCAGCCCCAGCAGGAGGCGCATGGTGGTGGATTTCCCGGCGCCGTTGGGGCCCAGAAAGCCGGTGACGCGGCCCGGCGTGACATCGAAGGTGAGGTGGTCCACGACCCGGTGGCTGCCGTAGTCCTTGGTCAGTTCGCTGATCTCGATGCGGTTCATGGCTCAAGATTCGCCCTCGGGCAGTCCCCGATCCCTCCCCCGAGCGAGGGTGCCGTCTCCCCCACGTGGGGGAGACGGTCGTGGCCGGCGCGCTGCCAGGATGGGGGCATGTACAAACTGCTCCGAGCGCCGTTCCTGCCGGTGACGTATTCGCGCTGGCTGCACTTGTGCGTTCCCCTGCTGCTGTTGGCCATTTGGATGTTCATCAACCCGCGTTGGCCCTGGATGCCCCTGCTGATCGTCATCCCGTTCGGCTTCGTGCCGTGGGTGCGGCTGGCGGAGGGGCTCCAGGCCCAGTTCCTGCTGACCCCGCAGAACCGGGAAACAGATCTCGGGGGCGGCAGGGGCGACGGCGGCACCGGGGGCCCCAGCGGCATCAGCACCACGCCGTCGGCGGGTTGGAACGACCGGTGGCGGACGCTGCTGTGGCTGGAGGTGCGGCTGGTGGTGGCGGGAGCGGCCATGTTCGCGACGGTCTGGCTGCCTTTGATGTCGGTGGATTTCATCGCGACCGCTCTCGGGCATCCCCTGAATCCCGACCTGGCGCTTCCCTTCACTCCGCCGCGCTGGGCCGCGGCCCTTCTCGCACCTGTGCCGCTTGTCGTGCTCATCGTCCTGGTGATCCTTCTCGGCGAGATGATCACCGGCATCGCCCGCCGGTTGCTGGGACCCTCGGCGGCCGAGCGACTGACAGCACTGGAAGCCCGCACGGAGCAGCTGTTGGAACGGACCCGGATCGCTCGCGAACTCCACGACTCCATCGGCCACGCCCTGACCGTGGCGGTCGTCCAGGCCGGGGCGGCACGCGCGGCCAAGGACCCGGAATTCACCGACCGGGCGCTGAACGCGATCGAGGAGACGGGGCGGGCGGCGCTGGAGGACCTGGAACGGGTGCTGCTGGTCCTGCGCGAGTCCGCGCGACCACCGTCGCAACGACCCACTCTGGCGGAGGCCGACCGGCTACTGGAGTCTGCCCGGGCTTCGGGGGCGCAGGTGGACGCACAACTGTCGGGTGCGCTGGCGGAGTTGCCCGGCCCCGTAACCCGGGAGGGGTACCGAATCCTGCAGGAGGCGCTCACCAACGTGTTGCGGCACTGCGGTCCGGTACCCGTGCGGGTGCGTGTGGAGGTGTCAACGGGCCGGCTGGACCTGGAGGTGACGAACCCACTTCCCGCGCGGCCCGTGGTGACGAGCCGATCCGGCAGCGGGCTCCGCGGGATGCGGGAGCGCGCGGCGCTGCTCGGGGGCGAGGCCGAGACCGGTCCGCACGAGGGTAGTTGGAGGGTGCACGCCCGGCTTCCACTGGAGCGAATACGCTGACCGGATGCCGGTTACCGTACTGCTCGTCGACGATGAACCCCTGGTGCGCGCGGGTCTGCGCGCCGTACTGGACTCCCAGCCCGACATCGAGGTGGTGGGGGAAGCCGCGGACGGCGCCGCCGTCATCCCCCTCGTACGCCGGTTGCGCCCCGACGTGGTGGCCATGGACGTACGGATGCCGCTGCTCGACGGGATCGAGGCGACCCGGGCGGTTTTGAAGTCGGTGGACTCGCCGCCGAAGATCCTGGTCATCACGACCTTCGAGAACGACGAGTACGTGTACCAGGCGCTGCGTGCGGGCGCGGACGGGTTCCTGCTGAAGCGGGCCCGCCCGGCGGAGATCGTGCACGCGGTCAGGCTGGTGGCCGAGGGCGACACGCTCCTGTTTCCCGCGGCCGTCCGGGCCCTCGCGGCCGAATACGGCAACCAGGAGGCGCGCACCGTCCTGAAGCGGGCGGCACTGACCGAGCGCGAGGAGGCGGTCCTGCGGCTGATGGCTCGCGGGCTGACGAACGTGGAGATCGCCGGTGAATTGATCGTCGGCACCGAAACCGTGAAGTCACACGTGAGCGCCATTCTGGGCAAGCTTGGGGCTCGTGACCGCACCCAGGCGGTGATCACCGCGTACGAGTCCGGATTCGTCGCGCCGGCCTGAGGGGAGGGGCCGATTCCGAACTTGGGGGGCTGCTTCTCGCCGCCGCGCCGGGCACGCAGTACGATCCGGCTGACAAGGCCGCTAGCTGGGAGGACACACGTTGGGGCAGCTGACCGGCGGGGATCCCTCTCTGCTCCGGCGCATCAATTCGGCCGTGGTGCTCCGGGCACTGCGCGCGGCCGAATCGCCGACCCTCACCGACCTCACCCGGGTGACCGGGCTGTCCCGTCCTACGGTCGAGGGCGTCGTGGAGGGCCTGATCGGGACCGGGCTCGTCGTGGAGGCCGAAGCCGAGGAAGGCGCGCGACGACAGGGCCGGCCCGCACGGCGGTACCGCTTCCGAGCCGAGGCCGGGCATTTGCTGGGCATCGAGATCGGTTCGCACCGGGTAGCGGTGTTGCTCTCCGGGCTGGACGGCCGGGTGATCGGTGCCGGAACCAAGGACGTAGCCGAGAACGCGTCGGCCGATGAGCGGTTGGAACGGGTCAGGGCGGCCGTGGCCGACCTGCTGCGCCGGGCCGGCATCCCCCGCGACTCCCTGCGGGCGGTCGGCGTCGGCAGTCCCGGGATCGTGGAGGCGGACGGAACGGTCCGCCTCGGTACGGCGCTGCCCGGCTGGACGGGACTACCGCTCGGGGAACGCCTGCGGCGTTCGTTCCGCTGCCCGGTACAGGTGGAGAACGACGCCAACGCGGCGGCGGTAGCCGAGCACTGGAAGGGGGCCGCGCGGGACACCGACGACATGGTGTTCGTGATGGCGGGGCTCAGCCCCGGCGCGGGCTCCCTGATCGGCGGGCGACTGCACCGCGGCTTCGGCGGCGCGGCCGGCGAGATCGGAGCCCTGCACCTGCTGGGGCGCGAGGCCACACCGGAGCGACTGCTGTCGACGACCGGCGAACCGTTGCACCCGCTGGACGAGCCCGCGGTCGCCGAGGTCTTCGCGATGGCCAAGCGGGGCGACGAGCGGGCTGTGGCCGCCGTGGAGCGGTTCCTCCAGCGGCTGGTCCACGATGTGGCCGCGCTCGTGCTGGCGATGGATCCGGAGCTGGTGGTCCTCGGCGGCTGGGCCGCCGGTCTGGACGGGGTCCTGGAACCGCTGCGCCGGGAACTGGAGCGGTACTGTCTGCGTCCGCCGCGGGTGGTGCTCTCCATGCTCGGGGAAGCGGCCGTGGCCACCGGGGCGCTGCGGCTCGCGTTGGATCACGTGGAGGAAGAGCTCTTCGCGGTGGAAAAGACGGTCACCGCCCGCCGCTGAACCCAGGGGCATTCAACCGAAGGCTGTGGCGAAGGCCCGCGGGCCCTGGACCGGGCCCCTCCGACCGCAGCGGGCAGCGGGCAGCGGGCAGCGGGCAGCGGGCAGCGGGCAGCGGGCAGCGGGCAGCGGGCAGCGGGCAGCGGGCCAACGCCGTGAGCGGTCCACCGGGTACGGACGAACGGGACCGGACAGAGATCGCTGCCAACGTCCGGCCCGGATGCCGTCCCTCGCGGCACCCCGCACCCCGGCACCCGGGTCCTCCGCGACGACGGGACGGCCGTCAAGTGCGTCCGGCCTCGCCTCCCGCACTCGGGAGACGTACGCCGCCCCGCGACCCGCGGGTGCGTCGGCCCCGGGCGATGGTGAGGGGCGGCAGGCCACAAGGGTCCGATCGACGGTCGGGGGCGGGCCTTCGCCGGGCGCGGGGCGGGGCCGGACGCCGGGCCACCGGTGAGCAGCCCGGCAGGACGCCGGGGCCACAGGTAGGCGACGGGGCAAGAACGCCGGGCCACGGGTGAGCGGCGGGGAGTCGGAACCCCGGACCAGGGGGTGCGCGGGGCGTCCCGGGGTGTGGTTAGCCTCGGGGGTATGCGTCAGCCGTCGAGATCACAGCCCTTGACCGAGTCCGAGGTCTCCCTCGTCGAGCGCGAGCTCGGGTTGTCCTTCCCGGCCGAGTACCGGGCGTGTTTGCGGGAGGGGGACCCCGCCCAGGACGTGTTCCGACCGCGGCGGGTGGAGTCCGCGTGGGATTGGGGGTTCGACTGGTACTGGCCCGCCGAGTTGGTGCGGCTGCCGTTCCCGCATCCCGACTCGTACGTGGCGTCGGAAGCCGAGCTGGCCGCACGCGAGCCGCTTCCGGAGGACTTCACGGACGTGCGGGCACACATCACGGCGTACGACGCGTGGGACCAGGAGTACGAGGCCTTCCAGGATGCCAAGACCGCCGGGGCCGTGGTGTTGCAGGAGAACGGCTGCGGCTTCAAGACGCTGCTGGCGGTCGCGGGTCCCCTCGCCGGCACGGTGTGGTGGGACGGCCGCGCCTCCTGCGATCTGATCGTCCCGTTGTCCCTCGACCACCCGGGCGGAGCCCGGCCGGTCACCTTCGGCGAGTGGCTCCGCCACGGCTCCTGGCAGTTGCTGCCGCCGAACTGGGGCCGGCCGGAAGGGGGATGAGAGAACGCCCACGGACCCCTCCGCCCACCGGGAGGGCCACCGGGAGGTGGCGGACCGGTTCGACGAGTTCGCGGTCCGCAGCGGAGCGACCGTTCTGATCGCCGCGCTCGACGAATGACGGCGACCTGCCGGAAGCGTCGGTCCCGCTTGCCGTTCCGGCCGCGATCGGTCCAGCCGGCCGAGGGGGACAGGACCGATGGGGCCGCGTACCACCGGGCCGGGAGTGGAAGCGGCGACCGCATCGGGGGATCCGTCCGAGGATGAAGCCCTGTTCGCGCTGGTCGACGACCTCAACGACTCGGACCGCGCCTTCGTCGTCGCGCCGCGAACACGTCGTCACCCGGACCGGCGTCGATCGGATCGCCCGCGACCTCACGATCTGGACGGCCGCCACGATCCGGATGGTCGCCCGCGACATTCCCGGGCGACCCGCCCGGGACACCGGCAACGTCCAGCACGCGGCCCGGGTGGGTACCGCCGCACCCCGCCTCCGGGGTGCGGCGTCGGGTCAGGACGCGGCGCGGGTTTCGGTGATCTCGACCCCGGAGTCGCCGAAGGTGAGCCGGCAGGTGTCGGCGCGGTACGTGGCCACCGACACGGCGGCGGTCCCCGCGGCGGTGAAGTACCGGGTGGTCACGAGGAGCACGGGAGCGCCGGGCAGCCGGTCCAGCTCCTTGGCGTCGTCGGCGCGGGCCGACCCCAGCTCCACCGAGCGGTCCTGACCGTCGAGCGCGAGGCGCTGGAGCTCCCGCAGGACGGCGCGCGCCCGGGCGGGGCCGGCGGGGGCGTCGATGGCGGAGAGCCCGGGTACGGATGCGGCGGGCACGTACAGCAGCTCCGCGGCGACGGCCTGGCCCTGGGTGACGCGGGTCCGACGGACGGTGTGCACGGGCTGGTCGGCGGGGGTGCCGAGGAGCTTCAGGACCGCGGCGGACGGGATGCCGTCGACGGCGTCGACCGGCTCCCAGCCGTCAGCGCACTCCCCGGGCCAGCTGTGCTGGGGGCTGCCGACGGCGACGCCCACGCGCGGCGGGGCGACGGTGGTACCGACGCCGCGGCGGCGCTGCAGGCGTCCTTCGAGTTCGAGCTGTTCCAGCGCCTGGCGCAGGGTGGCCCGGGCGACTCCGAAGCGCGCGGCGAGCTCACGCTCGTTCGGCAGCACCTCACCCACGGCGAAGTCCTGGTCGAGCGCCTCGCTGAGGACGGTCTTCAGGTGCCAGTACTTCGGCTCCGGCACTGATTCGAGCTGCGTGGTCCCCACCCTGACTCCTCCTGCATTCGCCGCTTCGCCGTGTTCCAGCGGCGGTTCCGCGCCGCAGTTCCGCGCCTTTGTTTATTAAAGGTTCCTGCACTATCCCTGCGACGATAGGACGGCGCCCCCCCTTGGTCAAGACCAATCCTCGCCGCTTTGCCGGGCAGATCGGGCATATGTAGCAAGCCGTTCACAGGATGTTCTCGCGCCTCCCCCTCTTGACGGGAAAGCTTGCAGCCGGGTGCTACCGGGCGGTAATCATGTGGACAGTCGTTACTGACGGCCTGTCTCACACGCGTCCACCCGACGAGGAGCAGCATGACCGCCACGGTCTCGTTCACGATCGATTCGCAGCCGGGTCCCCGGACCACCACCGTCTCCTACGAACGCCAGGGCGCGGGCGAGCCGCTCCTCCTGTTGCACGGCATAGGCCACCACCTCCAGGCCTGGCACCCGGTGGCCGACGTGCTGGCCGCCGAGTACGACGTCATCGCCGTCGATCTGCCGGGCTTCGGCGCGTCGCGGGCACTGCCCGCGGGCGTCCCGTACGACCTGGACACCGTCACCCCGGCGCTCGGGGCGCTGTGTGCCGCGCTGGGCGTGGAACGCCCGCACGTCGCGGGGAACTCGCTGGGCGGACTGCTGGCGCTGGACATGGGTCGTCGGGGCCTGGCCCGATCGGTGACCGCCCTCTCGCCCGCCGGGTTCTGGTCCGAGCCCGAGCGGCGGTACGCGTTCACCGCGCTCCGCGCGATGCGGGCCGGCGCGGCGGCGCTGCCGCTCCCGGCCCTGGAGCGGCTCTCCCGCAGCGCTCCCGGTCGGGCCGCGCTGACGGGCACGATCTACGCCCGACCGGCGCGGCGCGCTCCGGAGGCCGTGGTCGCCGAGACGCTGGCGCTGCGCGGGGCCACCGGTTTCGAGGAGACGCTGGCGGCAGGTGGCTCCGTACGGTTCCTCCACGACGTGCCGGGGCTGCCCGTGACGATCGCCTGGGGCACCCGGGACCGCCTGCTGCTCCGCCGCCAGGGGGTGCGCGCCAAGCAGACGCTGCCCGGTGCCCGGCTGGTGCGGCTGCCGGGATGCGGTCACGTGCCGATGAACGACGACCCGGCGCTCGTGGCCCGGGTCATCCTCGACACCGCTCGCGCGGCGGGACGGGGCGCGGCGCCGCTGGCGGCCTGACGGGAGCCGCCGGGTGATGGGGTACCGGGTGCCGGGTACCCGGTACCGGACACGGGGTCGCAGGGCGACTGGGTCCCGAGTGCTCGGGTGGTGGCGGGCAGGGGCAGCGCGATCACCGGCGCCGGCGCGGCATGACGACCGGCCCGGCGCAGCGCGACGACCGGCACGCGCGGCGCGGCCATCGG
>NZ_JANFAK020000187.1 GCF_024721315.2 Streptomyces sp. Isolate_45 | reverse complement strand
CCCCCCCCCCCCCCCCCCCCCCCCCCCCCCCCCCCCCCCCCCCCCCCCCCCCCCCCCCCCCCCCCCCCCCCCGCGCCGGTTACGACCGACCGGCGTGGTTTCCGGCGCGCGGATGGTGACACGCGCTTACGGTGGACGGGAGTGGGCGGCACGTGAAGTGCTCGTCGCCCCTCGGGGGCCGCCGGCTCCCGAGACGTCTCCCCAGCCAAGGACCTGCGATGACCGAATCCGCATCAGGGGGCACCCTCAAGGCCCCGTCAGACCGAGGCCGCACCACCATCGCCGACGGGGTGGTCGAGAAGATCGCCGGACTGGCCGCCCGCGAGGTGATCGGCGTCCACGCCATGGGCAACGGCGGTGGCCTCTCCCGTACCCTCGGCGCCGTCCGCGACCGGGTCCCCGGCGGGACTCGGACTTCGGTCAGTCGAGGCGTCAAGGCCGAGGTCGGCGAGGTACAGACCGCACTCGACCTGGAGATCGTCGTCGAGTACGGCGTCTCCATCCGCGACGTGGCCCGGGCGGTCCGTGAGAACGTCGTCTCGGCGGTCGAGCGGATGACCGGACTGGAGGTCGTCGAGGTCAACATCGCGGTCAGCGACGTCAAGCTGCCCGACGAGGAAGACGAAGAACCGGAATCCCGGCTCCAGTAACCGAAAGGAGCCACACACATGAGCATGGCGGTCGCCGGCCTGCTGGCCGGCATGGCACTGGGGTTCGCCGGGTACTTCGGCGGCTTCGGGGCCTTCCTCCTGGTGGCGGCGCTCGGCGCCGTCGGCTTCGTCGTCGGCCGGTTCCTCGACGGGGACCTGGACCCGGGCGACCTGTTCCGCCCGCGCTCCCGGCCCCGCGGCCGCGATGACCGGCCCCTGTGAGCGGCCCGGTGAACACGCCGCAGCCGTCCCCGGCGCAGCCCACGCCACCATCCGCTCCCACATCGCCGCGGGCCGGCGAGCCCCGCTCCGGGGCGAGGGCCCTACCGCCCCGGGTGCCGGCGGCGGACCGCGGAGCCACCCGCATCGCCGACCGGGTCGTCGCCAAGATCGCGGCCCAGGCCGCGCGCGAGGCGCTCGCGGACGGAGCGCCCGCGCCCGGCGCGGTCCCGCACGCGACGGTCACCGTGCACCACGACATCGCACGGGTACGGGTCAGCCTGGAACTGGGCTACCCGTCGGACCTCGCCGCCCAGTGCGCGGCCGTCCGCCGCCAGGTCGCCCACCGGATCGAGGAGTACGCCGCGATGTCGGTCCCCGAGGTGGACGTCGAGATCGAGCGCCTGCACTCCACCCACACCCGCCCGGCCTCCCCGGGCCGGGACCGGGGGTTGCTGTGAGCGCTTCCCGTCGCATCCGGTCCACCCGGCGGATCCCGGCGGCGCTCACCGCGCTGGCCGTCATCGGGGTGGCCGGGCTGTTCCTCTACGACCTCGTCCAGGTACGCGCCCACCGCCCCGGCATGCGGTGGCGCCCGGAACTCGCCCGATGGCTGGAAATCCACACCCCGGCCGACACGGAGGTGCTGGTCGGCGGCGGGATCCTGGCGGCGGTCGGGGCCCTGCTGCTCGTCCTCGCGGTGGCCCCGGGGCTGCGCGGACTGCTGGTGATGCGGACGTCGGACACCGACACCGGACGCGCCGAGGTCGACGCCGACACCGACACCGACGGCGATACGGGCGCCCGGAGCGCCCTGCGGGCCGGACTCGGCCGGAAGGCGGCCGCGATGGTGCTCCGGGACCGGGCGATGGAAGTCGCCGGGGTCCGGTCGGTCCGGGTGAAGGTGGGCCGTTCCCGCGTCGGGGTCCGGGCCACCTCGCACTTCCGCGAACTGGACGACGTACGGGCCGATCTGGACGAGGTGCTCGCCGTCGGCATCGAGGAACTGGGACTCGCGCGGCCGCCGCGGCCGCGGGTCCGGGTCAGGAGGTGAGCGCGGTGCTCGGGAAGGTGAACCGGACGCTGCTGGCGTCGATCGGTCTCGTGCTGCTGGCGGCCGGGGTCACGCTGCTGACGGCGTCCAGGCCGTTCGGCGGCCGGTACGCCCCGTTGCTCACGGCGCGGAGCAGACACCGCTACTGGCACGCGGACGACTGGCGGTGGTGGGCCGTGGTCGCCGTCCTGGGGCTGTGCGTCCTGCTGGCGCTGTGGTGGCTGCTGGCACAACTGCGGCGCCCCCGCCTCGCGGCCCTGGAGGTGGACACCGGGGACGGGGGCTTCGCCCTGCTGCGGGGCCGCGCGCTGGAGTCGGCGGTGGCCGCCGAGGCGGAGGCCCTGGACGGGGTCGCGCGGTGCCGGGTCGCCCTGCGCGGCCGGCGGGACGCCCCGGGCCTGCGGATCGCGCTGGAACTGGAGCCGCACGCCGTCCCGGCCGATGCGCTGGCCGCGCTGCGGGGACCGGTCCTCACCCACGCCCGGGCGTCGGCGGGCCTGCCCGAACTCCCCGCGGAGGCCCGCCTCCGGGTGTCCTCGCACCACGCGCAGCGGGTTACGTAACCGGCCGGCGGGGGCGGCCGCGCCGCGGGGCGGGGCCGCCCGGGTCGGGGTTCGTCCGGGGCGGGGTCAGAAACCGTGCCGGGAGCCGCCGTCGACCGGGACCATCACGCCGGTCAGGTAGGACGCGGCCGGCGAGAGCAGGAACGCCGCCGTGCGGCCGAACTCCTCCGGGGTGCCGTACCGCCCCAGCGGGATGCGGGACTCGTTGTTCGCCCGCGCGGCCTCCGCGTCGCCCGACAGGGCGTCCAGCTCGCGCACCCGGTCCGTGTCGATCCGCGCCGGCAGCAGACCGACGACGCGGATCCCGCGCGGGCCCAGGTCCACCGACAGCGACTTGGCGAAGCCGGCCAGGCCCGGCCGCAGGCCGTTGGAGATGGTCAGGCCGGGAATCGGCTCGTGCACCGAGCCCGACAGCACGAAGCCGATGACCCCGCCCTCGCCCAGCTCTGCCGCGGCCGCCCGCGCCAGCCGCACCGCGCCCAGGAACACCGACTCGAAGGCCGCCGCCCACTGCTCGTCGGTGTTGTCCGCCGAGAGGCCCGGGGCCGGGCCGCCCACGCTGATGAGGATGCCGTCCAACCGGCCGAACCGTTCCTTCGCGGTGGCCACCAGTTCCGCGGCCACCGCCGGGTCGGCGTTGTCCGCCACGACGCCCACCGCGTTCGGGCCGAGCGCGTCGGCGGCGTCCGCCGCCCGCTTCGCGTCGCGGCCCGTCACCACGACCTTCGCCCCGTCGGCGGTCAGCTCCCTCGCGGAGGCGAAGCCGAGGCCGCGGGTGGCTCCGGTGACGACGTAGACACGGTCCTTCAGTCCAAGATCCATGCGGGCCACGCTACGCCGAAGCGGGCTCCGGGGACACGGCCTTCGTCGCCCCGGCGGCCTCGGCCTCCTCCCGGTCGCGCCGCTCCCGCCGGACCAGGACCATCCAGCCGACCGGCACGGCCGCCGCGAACAGCCACCACTGGACGGCGTACGCCATGTGCGCGCCGATCGAGTCGTGGTCGGGCTCGCCCACCGGCTCCGGGCTCCCGTCGGCGGGCGCCGGGGCGGTGAGTTCCAGGTACCCGCCGAGGACGGGCCGGCCCAGGGACGCGGCCTGCCGCTCACTGTTGATCAGCATCACCTGGCGGTCGGGCAGCCCCTTGCGCTCCTTGATGCCGCTGCCGCCGCTCGTCTCGTCGGCCTTCAGCCTGCCGGTGACCGTGACCTCGCCCGAGGGCGCGGCCGGCACGGGCGGGTAGGCACGGGCGTCGCCGCCGCCCGCCACCCAGCCCCGGTTGACCAGCACGACCCGGCCGTCGGCCAGCACCAGCGGGGTCACGACGTGGAAGCCGACCTTGTCGTCGTTCGAGGTCCGCATCCGCACCACCACCTCGTGGGCGGGGTCGTAGGTACCGGTGGCGGTGACGGCACGCCAGAAGTCGGACCGCGGAACGGTGTGACCCGGCGAGGTGAGCCCGGTCATCGGCACGGGCTTCCCGTACAGGTTCCGCGCTATCAGCTCGTTCTGGGCGACCCGGTGCTCGTGGCGGTGGAACTGCCAGAAGCCCAGCTTGATCATCGCGGGGATGAGGGCGAGGGCGACGAGGGTGAGGCACACCCACTGCCGGGTCAGTACAAAGCGGTACACGTCCACGACGGTACCCCCAGCGGCGACGACCCCGGCGGCCGGGTGGCCTTCCGGGGTCGGGAGGAGGACGGGGGCGGGTGGGTCGGGCGTGCTCGCCGCCGGGCGGCTCCGGGGGTCACCCCATGGCGCCGGCGGCGCTGCCCACCCTGTCGATGATCCCCGCCTTGCCCTCGGCGCGGGCGCAGTGCGCTCCGCAGTACCAGTGCCCGTCCGCCTCGACGCCCTGGCCGATGATCTGCACCCGGCAGTGCTCGCAGATGGGTGCCATCCGGTGGATCGCGCAGGAGAACGAGTCGAAGACGTGCCGCGCACCGTCCTGGGTCTCCACGTAGAACGCCAGGTCGTAGTCATTTCCGCATACTTCGCAACGTGCCATGGCGGCATCGTGGAGGCTCGGACCGCCCCGGCGGGCGGACGTACTCGTGTCGTCGGGGAACTTCTACCCGGCTGGCGTAGCAGCCCGGGAACGGCCGGCGCGGGCGCCCGGCCGGGCGCTCAGTCGGCCGGGGCGACGTCCCGCAGGAGCTGGGTGAAGGCGGCCTCGTCCACGACGGGAGTGCCGAACGACCGGGCCTTGACCGTCTTCGAGGTCGCCGAGTCGGGGTCGTTCGTCACGAGCATGCTGGTGAGCCGCGACACGCTCGTCGCGATGTGCAGGCCCGCCTCCACCGCCCGGTCCTCCAGCAGCTCCCGGTCCACCGAGGTGTCACCGGAGAAGGCGATGCGCATGCCCTGCTTCAGCGGCTTGCCGTCCTCGAACCGCCCCGGGTTCGGGTGCGGGCACGGCGGCCGCTTGCGCGAGGCGCGCCAGCTGCCCCCGCCGTACGAGGCCTGGTGGCCGACCCGGGGAGTGGCGGGGGAGTCCGACCACTCCGTCAGCGGACGGCACTCCAGCAGCGGCAGCCGTACGCCGTCCCGCGCGGCCGCGTGCAGGGACGGGCGGAAGGCCTCGGCGAGCACGCGCGCGTCGTCCAGCGCGTGGTGGGCGCGTTGCTGCACCACTCCGAAGTGCGCGGCGAGCGACTCCAGCTTGTGGTTGGGCAGCGGCAGGTTCAGTTCCTTCGACAGGGCGATGGTGCACAGCCGCTGACGGACCGGCGCGGTCGCCGCGGCCCGCGCGTACTCCCGGGCGATCATCTGCCAGTCGAAGATGGCGTTGTGCGCGACCAGCACCCGGCCGTCGAGCCGGCCGGCGAACTCCTCGGCGATGTCCTCGAAGAGCGGCGCGTCCTGGAGCATGTCGCTCGTCAGGCCGTGGATCCAGACCGGGCCCGGATCCCGGCGCGGGTTGACGAGGGAGTACCAGTGGTCCTCCACGTTGCCCTGCGCGTCGAGCCGGTAGACGGCCGCGGACACTATCCGGTCGTCGCGAGCGAGCCCGGTGGTCTCCACGTCGACGACCGCGTACCCCTGTGGGTACGCGGTCGGCCAGGTCGTCTCTGCGGTCGTACGGTCGGCGAGCATGGTCACAGAGGATATCGGGCCCGACCGACAGTCGTGGCCCGATGCCCTTCAGCCCAGCTCCGCCACGAGGTCGCCGGCGCTCACCCGGTCGAAGGAACCCGGCACTTCGGCCGGCCCCGGGAACAGCCGGTACGAGGTGCCCGAGGCCCCGGCCGGCGCCACGCCCGCGTGCGTCATCGCCAGGAACACCCGGCGGCCCATGGCCATTTCGGCGGCGGCCCCGTCGGAGTCCGGACGCGGCAGCCGTGCCTCCGGGACCTCCAGGGAGCAGATCCGGGCGGCGAACGCGGCCGGTTCCTCGGCGGGCCGCGCCCGGTACAGCCACACCTCGTCGATGAGGCCGGGCAGCGGTGCCCGGCGTACGACGGCCACCTCGCGGGTCCGGGCCGCGGCCCGCCACACCGCCAGGTCCCACAGCGTCGTACGGGTGCCGGAGCCGAAGTGCTCGCGGACGTCGCGGGCCACCTGTCCCAGCCGGTCGCCCTGGGAGGCGACGCTCTGGAAGCCGCCCGACGGCGGCAGGTGGACGTCCGCCCACAGCGCGCGCCGGTCGGCCAGGTCCACCACCATCGGCATGCAGACCCGCGACTCGCCGGCCAGGTCGAAGCGCTGCCGGACGGTGCGCGGGTCGTACGAGGAGCCGCGCGGGCCGTCCGCGGGCAGGGTCATGAACCCGGCGAAGGCGTCCGGCAGCGCGTCGAAGGCCACGTTGTTGAAGCTGAACACCATCGGCACCGCGAAGACGTCCCCCTGCCGCGCGAGGGCGGTCAGGTCCAGGTCGACGTACTCGGTGGCGCCGTCCGGGGCGGGGGCGGAGGTGAGGTCGCCCGAGTGCACGGCCGCCCGGTCCCCGTGCCGCAGCTTCGTGTAGTCGCACCGGCCGGTGTACTTCCAGTCGGCGTCGAAGAAGGCCACGGACAGGTCCAGGTCGGTCCGTTCGCCCGCCGGCTCCGTCCAGTGCAGGAACAGCCGCAGCACCTCGCCCTCCGGCAGGACCTGCGTACTGCCCCGCGGCACCGCGACCAGGGCCCTGGCCGCCGTCCGCTCGGCGAAGGGCACCATCAGGTCGGCCAGGGCCGAGTCGAGGACGGCCAGGTCGTACGGCTCCCCGTCGACGGCGGCGAACCTGCGCAGCACCTCACCCTCCAGCCGGGACACGACCGCCGCGACGAGCGGGCCGGGCAGCGGCGGCCGTTCCTCGACCACCGACACGGCGGAGGCCACGCTCCCGGCCGGGAAGAACACCCGCCGGGTCCCGGTGCGGTCCTCGGCGCGCACCCGCAGGGCGCCGAGCGCCGACAGCAGGGGGCCCGCGCCGACGGCGGGCAGGCCGTGGTCGAGGGCCTCCTCCAGCTCGGGCAGGAGTTCCCCGCCCGGGTGGAGGCGCAGCAGGTGGTCGAGGCGGCGCAGCAGTTCACCGGGGCGCTGCCCGGCGAGCGCCGCCGCGGCTGCCGCGTCCCCCTCGCCGAGGGCCTGTTCCAGCCGGCCCGCCCAGGTGGCTGGCCGTATGCGGTCCCCGTCCACGCGGACGGCGTCCGGGTGCGCGGCGGCCGTCTCCAGCAGGGCGGCGCCGAAGGGGGTGAGGGGCGACACGGTGGTGGAGCGCAGCACGGCGAAGGCGAGCGCGGCCCGCGGATGCCGGGCGGGCTTCTCGAACGGGTGCAGGCTCTCGCCGGCCCGCTTCCAGCCGGTCGGGTGCCGCAGCACGTCCTCGACCAGGTACCGCGGGGGCAACGCGTCGAGGACGCCGAGGAGTTCCCGGCGCAGGCGCCGGTCCACGCTCGCGAAGCGGGGGAGCGGCCGCAGCCCGGGGTCGCCGCCGGCGAGCACGGCGAGCAGCCGCAGCACGTCGGTGGCGGTGGTCAGCCGGCGAAGGAGCGGCGCCCGGTCCTCGGTGCGGACCAGCATCACGCCCAGGACCAGCGCCTTGGTCTCCCGTACGGGGATGTCCTCGGGGAGCCAACCCGGGTCGGCCGGGACGGCGGGCAGCAGGGCGATGAGGTCATCGCGGTCCTGGGGCGCGAGCGGGGTCCGTCGGGTGAGCAGCGCCGCCACCACGGAGGCCGCGTCGGCGGCCGGGTCGGCGCCGAGTCGGAGCAGGCGCAGCGGGCCTGCGGGCGGCTTGGGGGCCTTGCGGTCCTCCGGGCGGCCGACGCGCAGGAAGGGGTCGGCGGGGTCGACGCGCCGGTGGCAGACCGGGCAGCCGGTGAGGTCGGAGCCGTCCCAGCAGGCGCGGCAGACGAGGTGGGCGCACGGGTCGACGGCGTGGACCGTGCCGGCCTCGCCGCACAGCACGCACGGCTGCTCGGGTTCCTGGGCCAGCAGGGCGAAGACGCGGCGGACGTACCAGCGTTCGGTGTCGTGCGGGACGGAGAAGGGGAAGCGGCGGAAGAGCGGCTTGTGCACGCGGTCGGCGCCCATCAGCCCGTCCACCAGCGCGAGCAGCCGCAGGCGTTCCTCGGCGAGGTCGGTGGGCGCGAGCGCGGACAGCACCGCGTGGAGTTCCGGGCCGAGCACGTGGCCGCGTTCCAGGAGTTCGCCCTCCAGGGGCCGCACCCCTTCACGGCCGGGCGGGGCGGCGGCCCGCGGGCGGTCGACGTGGACGCTCCCGAGCCGGCGCAGCAGGACGGACTCGACGGCAGACACAGTTCTGGTTCCCCTCCGCGAACGACAAAGCGGGGGCGGAGAGTGGGCGCGCGGGATCTTTTCGATAAAGGTGTGAGAAGGATGCACGCCGCGGAGCCGCCCCCGCGGCGTCGATCCCATCACGGGCCCGCGGGCGGCGGCAAACCGATTATCCGGCAGGCCGTCGCCGGTCGGGCGGAGACCGGTCGGCGCCCGGTCGCAGCAGAGCCTCGGTCAGGGCACGTACGGACAGCAGGAACAGCCGCTCCGGGTCGGCCGGGCGGGCCAGGGCGCGGGCGAGCGCCGGGTCGTCGGGCGCGGTCGCCGGGTCCCACAGCTCGCCCTCGGCCGGCGACTGGGCGGGGGAGCGTTCGCGGTTCCGCTCGACGAGCAGGAACCCGACGATCTGGAACTGGATGGCGCGTACGGCGTCGGCGGCCCGCGCGCCGCGCAGTCCGGCGGCGTGCACCTCGTGGACCAGGGCCTGTTGGGCGGGCAGGAACATCCGGTCGGTGAGGCCGCGTTCGTGGACCATCGCGACCAGGTGCGGGCGGGTGCGCAGTTCGCGGCGCAGGATCCCGGCCACCGACAGGATGCGGGCGGCGGGCGTGGTCCCGGTCGGGGTGATGGCTCCCACCTCGCGCACCGTCCGCTCCACGAGCGCGTCGAGGAGGGACTCCCGGTTGCCGACGTGCCAGTAGATGGAGGTCACCGCCGTGCCCAGGGCGGCGGCGAGCCCGCGCATGGTGAGGGCCGCCGGGCCGTCCCGCATGACCAGGGACGCGGCGGCCGCCAGCACCTCCTCACGGGTCAGCGCGTTCCTCGTCATCGGTCGGCCGTCCTGTCTGTCGAGTCGTCAGTTCTTGTCCGTGCAGGGGTCTTTACCCTTCACGGACGGCAGTGTAACTGTGTTACAGAACCGACCGAAGGGTGGTGCGAAACATGGCACGCGTACGGTACGGAGCGCGCACCGAGGCCGAGATCGCGGCGTCGCGCGAGAAGAGTTCCAAGCTCCCCGACATCTGGTCCACCGGGGTGGTCGCCGTCTGGGAGAGCGACCCCGACGTGGTCGCGGCGGTCCTGCCCCCGCCGCTCAAGCCCGCCGCGCGGCCCCTCGTACGGGCCAACATCAGCAAGGTCGACCTGCCCGGCTACCCCCTCGGAGCCGGCTCGGTCGCCGTCGCCGCCGAACACGGCGGGGTCGAGGGCTGGTACCCGCTGGTCATGCCGATGACCCACGAGCGCGCCCTGATCGGCGGCCGCGAGGTGTTCGGCGAGCCCAAGAAGCTGGGCGAGGTCACCGTCGAGCGCGACGGGCTCGTCGTGCGGGCCGTCCTCGCCCGGCACGGGATCGCCTTCGTGGAGGTCCGCGGGGCCGTGGACCGGGCGCTGCCGCTGCCCGAACCCACGCGGAAGACCGACTTCTACTTCAAGTTCCTTCCCGCGGTCGACGGTTCGGGCTTCGACTCCGACCCGGTCCTCGTCCACTGCACGCGCAACGAGAAGGTCCGCAAACTGGAGCACATCACCGGGGACGTCGTCCTGCGCGAGTCCATGTTCGACCCCGTGGCCGACCTCGTCGTCCGCCGCATCGTGGAGATCACCATCGGCGAGAAGACCACCGACCAGAAGGGTCGGGTCGTCGAGCGGGTCAGCGCCCAGGCCCTCCTCCCGTACATCCACCAGCGCTACGACGACCCCCTGCAGATCCTCGACGGACCCCCCGAAGGGACGGTGTGAGATGCGGCTCGAACCGGGACAGGTGGCCGTCGTCACCGGTGCCGCGAGCGGCATCGGCCTCGCGATGGCCCGCCGCTTCGCCGCCGAGGGGCTGAAGGTGGTCCTCGCCGACGTCGAGGAGGGAGCCCTGCGCAAGGCCGCCGAGGAACTCGCCTCCGAAGGGGCCGAGGTGCTCGCCCGGCTCGTCGACGTCAGCGACCGCGACTCCGTGACCGCCCTCGCCGACGCCGCCTACGAGACCTTCGGCGCCGTCCACGTCCTCTGCAACAACGCGGGCGTCGGCTCCGGGGCGGAGGGCCGGATGTGGGAGCACGAGCCCAACGACTGGAAGTGGGCCTTCTCCGTCAACGTCTGGGGAGTCTTCCACGGCATCCAGGCCTTCGTCCCCCGCATGATCGAGGGCGGCGCCCCCGGGCACGTCGTCAACACCTCGTCCGGCGACGGCGGCATCGCCCCGCTCCCCACCGCCTCCGTCTACGCCGTCACCAAGGCGGCCGTCGTCACGATGACCGAGTCGCTGTACGCCCACCTCAAGGCGGAGGGCGCGGCCGTCGGCGCCTCCGTCCTCTTCCCCGGACCGCACATGCTGCGTACCGGCCTGTGGGAGTCGCACCGCAACCGGCCCGACCACTACGCGAAGGAGCGGCCGCGCAAGTCCCCGTACCGCACCCTCGACCAGTACGAGGCGGCGATGAGGGAGGCCGGGCACGAGGTGCGCTTCACGCCGGTCGAGGAGGTCGCCGGGCACGTCGTCGACGGCATCCGCGCCGACCGTTTCTGGATGCTCCCGGCCGGCGAGCACAGCGACCGTCAGATCCGCGCCCGGTCGCGGTCGATGCTCGACCGCGCCAACCCCGCCTACCTGGAAAGCTTCATCCTCGACTGAGGGGCCCGCCGTGCCTGACACGCATGAGAACGACCCGGCCGCAGCGCGGTCCGGCGACGGGTTCGAGGACCCGTACCTGATCATCTCCTCCGACTGCCACGCGGGGCTGCCCACCGAGCGGTACCGCCCGTACCTCGACCCCCGCTTCCACCGCGCGTTCGACGAGTTCCTCGGACAGCGCGACGCCCGCCGCGAGGAGGCCACCCGGCTCGGCGTCCGCAACGAGGCTTTCGCCGAGAAGTGGTTCCACGACCACGAGGAGGGCCTGCGCGGAGGCTGGGACACCGGACAGCGGCTGAAGGAACTCGACGGCGACGGCGTGGCCGGCGAGGTCGTCTTCCCCGACGCGGACGCCGTCGACAGCCAGACCGCGGCCCCCTTCGGGGTGGGCCTGGGCCTCTCCGGCGACCAGGACCCCGAACTGGGCATGGCCGGCGCGCAGGCGCACAACCGCTGGCTGGCCGAGTTCGTCTCGCAGCATCCCGAACGCCATTGCGGCGTCGCCCTGCTCCCCATCACCGCCGAGCCGGAACGGGTCGTCGCCGAGATCCACCGGGCCAAGGAGTCCGGGCTGGGCGCGCTGATGATCCCCGCCATGTGGGTGGACAAGGCGCCGTACCACGACCGCCGCTACGACCCCGTCTGGGCGGCCGCGGCCGAGACACGGATGCCGATCGTCACCCACTCCGGCTCCTCGCCCCGCCACGAGTACGGCGACCACCTGGGCATCTTCGTCTCCGAGGTCACCTGGTGGCCCGCCCGCCCGCTGTGGTTCCTGCTCTGGTCCGGGGTCTTCGAACGGCACCCCGGCCTGAGGTTCGGCGTCGCCGAGTCGGGCTGCTGGTGGCTGCCCAACCAGCTCTGGTTCATGGACCGCCTCTACCTCGGCGCGCACGGCGGCAAGAAGCTGTCCCCCTTCGAGGAGCTGAAGCGCCCGCCGAGCGAGTACCTGGACCGTCAGGTCTTCGTCTGCGCGACCAACACCAAGCGCCGCGAACTGGCCCAGCGGTACGAGATCGGCGTGGACAACATCCTCTGGGGCTCCGACTTCCCGCACCCCGAGGGGACCTGGCCCGACACCCGCAACTGGCTGCGGAACACCTTCCACGACATCCCGGTCGCCGAGACCCGCCGGATGCTGGGGCTGGCGGCGGCCGAGGTCTTCGGCTTCGACACCGACGCGCTCGCCCCGATCGCCCGCCGCATCGGCCCCACCCCGGCCGAGCTCGGCCAGTCCTCCGACCAGGCGTCGGTCGAGGCCTCCTGGGCCCGCTCCCGCGAGACGGGCCGGCACTGGCTGACCGGCGGCGACTTCCCCGTACTGGGGGTGGACCGGTGAACCCCGCCGAGGACCGGTACACCGTCATATCGGCCGACTGCCACGCGGGCGCCGACCTGCTGGACTACCGGCCGTACCTGGCCAAGCGCCATCACGAGGCCTTCGACGCCTGGGCGGCCACGTACGTCAACCCGTACGAGGACCTCCTCGCCGACACCGCCGACCTGAACTGGAACTCGGCCCGGCGCCTGGCGGAGCTCGAAGCGGACGGGATCGTCGCCGAGGTCCTGTTCCCGAACACGATCCCGCCGTTCTTCCCCAAGGCCTCCTTGATGGCCCAGCCACCCACGCGCGACGAGTACGAGCTGCGCTGGGCCGGCCTCCAGGCCCACAACCGCTGGCTGGCGGACTTCTGCGCCGACGCGCCGGGTCGGCGGGCGGGAGTCGTCCAGATCCTCCTCAACGACGTGGACGCGGCGGTCGCGGAGATCCGCCGCACCAGGACGGCCGGCCTGACCGGCGGCATCCTCCTGCCGGGCGTCCCGCCCGGTTCGCCCGTCCCCGAGCTGTACTCCTCGGCGTACGACCCGCTCTGGGCCGTGTGCGCCGAACTGGACGTCCCGGTCAACCACCACGGCGGGTCGGCCTCGCCCCCGCTGGGCGACGAACCGGCGGCCCGCGCCGTGTTCATGGTCGAGACCACCTGGTTCTCGCACCGCGCGCTGTGGCACCTGATCTTCGGCGGTGCCTTCCGGCGCCACCCGGGGCTCAAGCTGGTCCTGACCGAGCAGGGCTCCGGCTGGATCCCGGGCGTGCTGGAGATGCTGGACTACTACCACGGCCGCCTGGTCGCGGCCTCGTCCACCGCCGAGGCCAAGTTCGGCGCGGGGCTGGCCGATTCCATGGGCCGGGGCCCGAGCGAGGTCTGGCGCGACAACTGCTTCGTCGGGGCGAGCTTCATGCGCCCCCACGAGGTCCCGCTGCGGGACCGGATCGGCCTCGACAAGATCATGTGGGGCAGCGACTTCCCCCACGACGAGGGCACCACGCCCTTCTCCCGCGAAGGCCTGCGCATCGCCTACGCGGGCCTGCCCCGCGAGGAGGTCGCCGCCATGGTGGGCGGCAACGCCGCCCGCGTCTACGGCTTCGACCTCCCCTTCCTGGACGCCCTGGCGGCCGAGCACGGCCCCCTCGTCCGGGAGATCGCCGAACCCCTGACGCGGATCCCCGCCGGCGCCACCAGCCCGGCCTTCGCCCGCGGCGCCTCGGTCCGCGTCTGGTGACCCGACCCCGCCGGGGCGGGTCCCGGGCGCCCACCGCGCACCTTCCGCGCGCCGTGAGCGCCCGGGGCGGCCGCCCCGGCGGGGGTCGATCAGGGTGCCGGAGGGCGCTCCGGGTACCTGCGGTAACACCGTCGGATACCGATCGGTAACAACCCCTAGCGGCGCCCCCGGAGGCGCCTCTATGGTGCGGGCATGCCGAACCTGCCCGATGTCGTGCTGTGGTCCATACCTGCCTTCGTGCTGCTCACCGTCATCGAGGTGGTGAGCTATCGCCTCCATCCCGACGAGGACGCGACCGGGTACGACACCAAGGACGCCGTCACGAGCGTCACGATGGGGCTCGGCAGCATCGGCTTCGACCTGCTGTGGAAGATCCCGGTCGTGGCGGTCTTCACCGCGGTCTACGAACTCACTCCGCTGCGGGTGCCGTTCCTGTGGTGGACGGCGCTGCTCATGCTGCTCGTCCAGGACTTCCTCTACTACTGGCAGCACCGGCTCCACCACGTCATCCGCATCCTGTGGGCCTGCCACGTGGTCCACCACAGCAGCCGCCGGTTCAACCTCACCACCGCCCTGCGCCAGCCCTGGACCAGCGCCACCACCTGGTGGTTCTACCTCCCGATGGTCGCCCTCGGCGTGCACCCCGCCGCGATCCCGTTCTGCTACGGGATCAACCTCCTCTACCAGTTCTGGGTCCACACCGAGCGCATCGGGAAGCTGCCCCGCGCCTACGAGTACGTCTTCAACACCCCGTCCCACCACCGCGTCCACCACGCCTCCCAGGGCGGCTACCTGGACCGGAACTTCGGCGGGATCCTGATCGTCTGGGACCGGATGTTCGGCTCATGGGTGGGGGAGACGGAGCGCCCCGTCTACGGCCTCACCAAGAACATCGGCACCCACAACCCGCTGCGCGTGGCCACCCACGAGTACGCCGCCATCGCCCGCGACGTACGGGCCGCCGACACCTGGCGCGAACGCGCCGGACGCGTCTTCGCGGGCCCCGGCTGGCAGCCCGCCCGACCGGCCCGGGCCAGATCGGAAGAGCGTCGTGTTGGGTAAGAGTGTTCCAGCAAGTGTAGATCTCGGGGGTCCGCGGATCATTAAAAAAG
>NZ_JANFAK020000186.1 GCF_024721315.2 Streptomyces sp. Isolate_45 | reverse complement strand
AAGGCCGGGGGCGCCAGGGCGGGGGGCGCCAGGGCCGGGGCGCAGGCGAAGCCGGTGGTGGAGCTGAGCGCCGAGCAGCAGGCCGCGATGCGGAAGCTGGGCGGCGTACTGCCCCTGCTGTCGTTCGGGACGCTGATCACGGCTGCCGTCGTGCCGCTCGCCGCCGGGCTGTACCTGCTGACCACCACCGCCTGGTCCGTCGCGGAGCGGGCCTGGCTCCAGCACCGCAAGGACCGTGCGGCCGCGGCCGCCGGCGAGGGCGCCGCGCCGACCGCCCCGGTCGCCACGGCCGGCCGGGCGGTGGGTGGGGGCGAGCGGTAGGGGGCGTTCCAGTCCGTGAACAGGGTCTTGCGGATTGGGCGGCCATCTTGGAGGATCAGCCAATCCTCCGATGGCCGCAACCCATCGGCCGGCTCCGGCATGCCCCGGGCCGACCACCCACGACCACGGGAGAATGCCCATGAAGCTGCTGCGTGTCGGACCCGTCGGGTCGGAGCGCCCCGCGCTGCTCGACCAGGACGGCGCCCTGCGTGATCTGTCCGGCCTGATCACGGACGTGGACGGCGACCTGCTCGCCGACGACTCCGCGCTGTCCCGGGTACGGGACGCCGTGGCGGCGGGCGAGCTCCCGGTGCTCGACGCGGAGGGGCTGCGCGTCGGCTCCCCGGTCGGCCGCATCGGCAAGATCGTGGGCATCGGGCTGAACTACCACGGCCACGCGGCCGAGGTCGGCGCCGAGGCGCCGCCGGAGCCGATCGTCTTCCTCAAGGCCCCGGACACCGTGGTCGGCCCGGACGACACCGTGTTGATCCCGCGCGGCAGCGTGAAGACCGACTGGGAGGCCGAGCTCGGCGTCGTCATCGGCGCCACCGCCCGCTACCTGGGCTCCGCCGAGGAGGGCCTCGCGCACGTCGCCGGCTACCTGCTGGCGAACGACGTCACGGAGCGCGCCTTCCAGACGGAGCGCGGCGGCACCTGGGACAAGGGCAAGAACTGCGAGACCTTCACCCCGCTCGGCCCCTGGCTGGTCACCGCGGACGAGATCCCGGACCCGCAGGTCCTGGACGTACGGCTGTGGGTGAACGGCGAGCTGAAGCAGGACGGCCACACCTCCGACCAGATCTTCGCGGTCGGCGAGGTCGTGCGGTACCTGAGCCACTTCATGACCCTGTACCCGGGCGACGTCATCGTCACGGGCACGCCGGCGGGCGTGGCGGCCGGGCAGCCCGAGCCGAAGCCGTTCCTGCGGGCCGGTGACGTCGTCGAGGTGGAGATCGAGGGCCTCGGACGCCAGCGTCAGGAGTTCAAGAGCGCCTGACCCACGGCACGGCGAAGGGGCGGACCGTCGCGGTCCGCCCCTTCCGTGTCCCCGTACGTGGTGCCGATCAGCCCTCGGTCGTCGTGCGGCGACGGCGGTTGGCGATCACCAGGCCGGCGCCCGCGGCGAGCGTGGCGGCGGCCGCGCCCGCGATCAGGGCGTTCTCGGAACCGGCGCCCGTGTTCGCGAGCGGGCCGGAGGCGGTGCTGCCCGCCGGGGTCACGTTCCCGTTCCCGGTGGTCCCGGTCGTGCCGGTGGTCCCGGTGGTCCCGGTGGTGCCGGTGGTACCGGTCGTACCGGTCGTGCCCGTCGTCCCGGTCGTGCCAGTCGTCCCGGTGGTGCCGGTGGTGCCCGTGCTGCCCGTCGTCCCCGTGCCGCCGGTCGTTCCGGTGCCGCCGGTCTGGCCCCCGGTGGCCTTGTCCTTGGCGCGCGCCTCGTGCTGGCCGGTCTTGAGGAACGCGGCCCGGTCCTCGGCGGTGCCCTTGAGGGCGGCGAGGGCGGCCTTCTTCAGCTCCGGGCCGGACTCCGCCACCATCGTCGAGATGAGGACCTTGTTGTCGTCGTCACGCAGCACGTGCTGCGTGGTCTTCATGAACTCGCGCAGCTGCTCGGGCTTCGGGTTGCCCTGGAGGAGCTTGATGATGCCCTTCTTCAGACCCGGCCCGGCGTCCTTCACCAGGTCCAGCGCCGCGAACCGGTCGTCCTCCGCGCGGACCGTGTGCTGGCCGGTCGCGACGAACGCGCGGACCTGCTCGCGCGTGCCCTTGGAGAGCAGCTCGTTGGCCGCCTTCTTGATGTTCTCGCCGGCCCCCTTGAGCATGAGGGTGATCTCGACGAGGTCGTCCTTGTAACGGGCCTCGTGCTGCCCGGTCGTCAGGAACGCGGTGATCGCCTCGCGGGTGTTCACCTTGAGGGTCTCGTCGGCCGCCGCCCGCACGGCCCGGCCGCCCGCCTCGCCGATCGCGGCGACCCGTACGCGGTCGTCCTCCAGCTGCTGCTTCGGCCACTCGACCGTCACGAACTGCCGCATGTCCGCGGCCGAGCCCTTGAGGGCCTTCTCCGCGGCCGCGCGGACCCCCTTGCCGGTCGCCGGGTCCTTGAGGATCTCCTGGATGTCGGCCCGGTCCTTGGCCGCCTCCGGGCTCTCGACGGGGGTGGTCGTCGTGCCGCCCGGAGCGGGGTTCGCCGGCGTCGCGGGCTGAGCGGCCCCGTCGGTCGCGGTCGACGAGGAGCCCGCGTTCGCCGACGCGGCGGAGTCCGCGGCGAACGCGGGCGAGGCGAGCAGGACGGCCGGGGCTATCGCGGCGGTGGCCACGACGGTTGCGATCCGGGGCAATTTCACTGATTGAGTTCCATTCTTCACACGTGTGATGATCGACAGCTTGTGAAGAATATGTCGATCACTTCTCCCGAAGCGTCGATTTCACGCCGAACCCGCTCCCGGCGGCGGCCGGTTGGACGTCCGGCGCGGTCGATCAGAGGTCCACGGCGACGCCCTCCGCCGAAGACCGGCGTGCCGCCTCCAGCACCGCCAGGCACCGCGCCGCCTCGTGCGCGGTGACCGGGGCCGGACCGCCCGAGCGCAGTGCGGCCGCGACCGCCGCGTAGTACGCGGGGTAGTCGCCCGCCGCTGTGCGCACCGGAAGGCCGCCGCCGGTCAGCGGGGACTCGCCGGAACCCAGCCGCCCCCACAGGTGCTCGGGCTCCTCGCCCCACGGTCGGCTCTCGTCCCCGGGGCGCAGGCCCTCGCGCAGGGCGGCCTCCTGGGGGTCCAGGCCGTACTTGACGTAGCCCGCGCGGGAGCCCAGGACCCGGAAGCGCGGTCCCAGCTGGGCCGTGGTCGCGCTGACGTGGAGGTGCGAGCGGACGCCGTTCGCGTGCGTCAGCGCGATGAAGGTGTCGTCGTCCGCCTCCGCGCCCGGGCGCCGCACGTCCGCTTCCGCGTAGACGCGCACGGCCGGGCCGAACAGCACGAGCGCCTGGTCCACGACGTGGCTGCCGAGGTCGTACAGCAGGCCACCGATCTCCTCCGGCGCGCCGGACTCGCGCCAGCCGCCCTTGAGCTGCGGGCGCCAGCGCTCGAAGCGGGACTCGAAGCGCAGGACCTCGCCCAGGTCGCCGCCGTCGAGGAGCCGGCGCAGCGTGAGGAAGTCGTTGTCCCAGCGGCGGTTCTGGAAGACGGAGAGGAAGGTGCCGGTCCGGTCGGCGAGGGCGGCGAGGTCGCGGGCCTCGGCCGCGGTGGCGGCGAGCGGCTTGTCGACGACCACGGGCAGGCCGGCCGTGAGCGCGGCGGTGGCGAGCGGGACGTGCGTCTTGTTGGGGGACGCGATGACGACGAGGTCCGGCGCGTCCCCGCCGCCCGCGCGGGCCCACAGCTCGTCGGCGGAGGCGGCGATCCGGACGTCGGGGTGGGCCTCGCGGACCTGGCCCTGCCGGCCGGGGTCGGAGGTGACGACCGTGTCGAGGACGAGCCCCTCGGTCGCGGTCACGAGGGGGGCGTGGAACACGGAACCGGCGAGTCCGTAGCCGATGAGGGCGACGCGCAGGGGGGCGGTGGGGGAGGCGGTGTTCATGGAACCACTTTGGCAACAGTGTTGCGCAAGTGCAAGGAGGGTGGACAATGGCCAGGTGAACAGGGGTGACGGGGCCAGTCGCGGCGGGGTGAACCTGCCGGCGCTGCGCGGGCACAACGAGGCGGTACTACTGGGGCTGCTGCGCGCCGCCGGGCCGCCCGGCCTCGGCCGCGCCGAACTCGCCGACCGCGCCGGGCTCACGCCGCAGGCCGTCAGCAAGATCGCGGCCCGGCTCGCGGCGGACGGCCTGGTGGCCGACGCCGGCCGGGGCCCCTCCACCGGCGGCAAGCCGCGCACGCTCATGCGGCTGGTCCCCGGGGCCCGGCACGCGGTGGGCGTCCACCTGGACCGCGACGAACTGCGGGCCGTACGGGTCGACCTCGCCGGGAGCGTCGTCGGGAGCCTGCGGGCCCCGCTGGACTTCGGTGCGGGCCCCGAGCCGGTCGTGGACGCGGTCCTGGACGCCGTCGTACGGGTCTGCGGGCGCGCGGGGACGCCGCCGTTGGTCGGGGTGGGGGTCGCCGCGCCGGGGCCGCTGGACTGGCGCAGCGGGGTGCTGGGGAGGGTGACCGGGTTCCCGAACTGGGCGGGATTCCCGTTGCGTGAGGTGCTGGCGGGGCGGCTGGGGCTGCCGGTGGTGCTGGACAAGGACACCAACGCCGCCGTCGCGACCGGGGGTCCGGGCGGGCCGGGCGCGGGCACGTCGGTGTACCTGCACGTCGGCACCGGGCTCGGTGCCGGGCTGCGGCTGGACGGCGAGATCTACCGGGGCGCCCGCTCGGCGGCCGGGGAGTTCGGGCACCAGGTGCTGCGGCTGGACGGCCCGCCCTGCCGGTGCGGGGGACGGGGCTGCCTGGAGGTGCTCTGCCTGGACGCGGTGGCCCGCGGGGACCTGCCGGAAGCGGCCCGGATCCTGGGGGAGGGCGCGGCGAACCTGGTCGCCCTGCTCGACGTGGACCGGGTACTGCTGGGCGGCCGGGTCGTGGACGCCGATCCGGACGTGTTCGTCACCGGGGTCCGGGCCGCGCTGGCGGCGCGCCCCCTGACCGACACTTCCCCGCCGACGGTGGCGCAGGCCCCGGGCGGCGTCGCGGAGGGCGCCGCGGAACTGGCCCTGACCCCGCTGTACGTCCACCCCGCGGGCGCACCCCCGGCCGGTGGGTGACGGTCCGCCCGTCCCGATCCGGCCTCCCTCCCCGCTGACGTGCGGGAACGGGTCGGCACTTGACCCGGTGCGCCATCCGGGCGTAAACCGGGAGTGCTCACGCGCGGCTCCCGGCAGGGGGTCGCGCGCGCGTGGAAGGGTGCGGACAAGACCGGGGTGATTGTCGCCTCGTCCTATCATCGTCCCGTCCGGCGAGCAGCGAAGGTCTTCCATGCGACTGCGCAAAGCCCTTGCCCTCACCGCCGTCCTCCTCGCCTCCGCCGCGCCCTCCGCCGCGGCGGACATCGGCACCGGCGGCGGCGCCCGCCCGGCCCCGGCGCTCCCCTCGCGCGCGCTGGCCAGCTGCGGGGACGGCAAGGGCGCGGCCTTCCCCATCGGGGCCCGGATCCGCGGCGGCCCGTCCGTCTACCGGGCCGGCGGCGGGGCGCAGACCTGGCTGTTGGACCTGACGAACACCACCGGCGGCGCGTGCACGGCGATCCACCCCGTCGTCGTGTTCACGGACAAGGCGCGGGCCCTGCGCCCCGCCCACCTCCGGATGGAATTCGACGCCCCGGGCGGCTCCCACCCCGTCAGCCTGGAACGCACCGACCGCGACGAGATCATCGCGGTGTTCGACGGCGGTGACGCCTTCTCCGGGTTCTCCGTCGGCGCGGGCGGTTCGATCACCGTCACCGTGCGGCTCGCCTTCGCCGAGGAGACCCCCCACGGCGAGGTCGTCGCGGACGCCGCCCTCGTCCAGCGCAAGGGCGATCACGGCGACGACGGCGACTGGGTCGGGGAGGCCGGCGGCTACAGGTTCGAGGTCGAGGGGCCGCAGGACACCGCCGAGGCGGGCTCCCTCGCGCACACCGGCCCCCGCGACCGCCCCTGGGCGTACGGGGCCGGCGCCCTCGCCGCGCTCACCACCGGAGGCGGCCTGCTCCTGGGCGCCCGCCGGTTCCGCGCGCCCCGCCCCCGCTGACCCCCGCCCCCGCTGACCCCCGCCCCGCCGGCGCCCGCCGCTGTCGTCCCGCGCGCGACGATCTCCGTACATCTGCCCCACGTACAGTCCCCACGTGGAAGAACAGACCCAGCGGCACCAGCACCTCCCCGGCCGCCCCGTGCGCTCGGGCATCCCCGAGCACGGCCGGATCCCGAAGTACTACGCCGTCAAGGCGCTGATCGCCGAACTGCTCGACGAGCTCGGCGAAGGCGGCCCGCTCCCCACCGAGCGCGATCTCGCGGAGCGCTACGCGGTGTCCCGCGAGACCGTACGGCAGGCCCTGCGCGAGCTGCTGCTGGAAGGCCGGCTCCGCCGGTCGGGGCGCGGTACGGTCGTCGCCGGCCCCAAGCTGGAGCAGCCGCTCTCCCTCGCCAGCTACACCGAAGGGGTGCGCCGGCAGGGCCGCCGCCCCGGCCGCAACCTGATCGGCCTGGAGCGCTTCCCCTGCCCGGACGGCCTCGCCGCCGGCATCGGCGCGGAGAGCGGCGAGCCGGTCTGGCACCTGGAGCGGGTGCTGCTCGCCGACGACGAGCGCGTCGGCCTGGAGAGCACGTACATCAGGGTCGCCCGCGCGCCCCGCCTCGACGTCGATTTCCAGCCCGACTCCTCCTTCTACGGGTATCTCCGCGACGGCCTCGGCATCGCCTTCGGCGAGGCCGACGAGAAGCTGGAGACCGTCCTCGCCACCCCCCGCGAAGCCCTGCTGATCGGCACCCCGCCGGCCCTTCCGATGCTGCTCATCCACCGGTTCTCGCGGGACGGGCAGGGCCGCCCGCTGGAGCGGGTGCGTTCGCTCTACCGTGGCGACCGGTTCAGCTTCACGACGCGCCTGCGCCCCGAATAGCGCACGGCGCACACCTTCGATACCCGGCAATCGATCCAAAACGGGCGACTTGACATCACGGAACGGTAACGGGTCTGGTCCAACCGTCGAGGGCTGTTCACCGGCCCGTCGTCGACCGGACCCTCCCGGGCCACCGGCCGCCGCCACCTTGGACGGCGTGAGAGTCATAGTCGTCGGAGGCGGCGTGGTCGGCACCATGCACGCCTGGCAAGCAGTCGAACGCGGCCACGAGGTCGTCCAGATCGAACGGGAAGCGGAGGCACGCGGCGCGTCACTGCGCAATTTCGGCCAGATCTGGGTCAGCGGACGGGCCGGGGGCGAGGAACTCGCAACCGCCCTGAGGGCCCGCGAGCTCTGGGAGCGGATCGGCGCGGAGGTGCCCGGACTGGGCTTCCGCGCGATCGGTTCCCTCACCCCCGTCCGCAACGCCCGCGAACACGCGGTGGCGGAGGCGGCCGTGGCCCGCCCCGACGCCGCGGCCCGCGGCTACGGGCTGGTCACCGCCGCCGAGGCGCGCGGGATCAACCCGGCCCTGCGCGGGGACTTCGAGGCGGCCCTGTGGTGCGAGCGGGACGCGGCCGTCGAGCCGCGCACCGCGCAGCTCCACCTGCGCGAAGCCCTCCGGGCAACCGGCCGCCACACCTTCCTCCCCGGCCGCGAGGTCCGCGAGGTCGTCGGCGCGGGCGCCGTCCGCGACGACCACGGCGACGTGCACCGCGGTGACGCCGTCGTCCTCGCCACCGGCGCCTGGCTGTCCGGCCTCGTCCGCGAGCTGGTCCCCGACCTGCCGGTGCGCCGGGTCCGGCTGCAGATGATGCAGACGGCCCCGCTCGGCGAGGCCCTGACCACCTCCGTCGCCGACGCCGACAGCTTCCGCTACTACCCCGCCTACGCGTCCCCGGCGCTCGACGAACTCAACGCCGGGCAGCCCCAGGAGCCGGTCGCCGCCGCGCACGCGATGCAGCTGCTGATGGTCCAGCGCAGGGACGGCGGACTGACCATCGGCGACACCCACGAATACGAGCACCCCTTCGCCTTCGACACCCTCGAAGACCCCTACGAACACGTCACCGCCGTGGCCGAGTCCTTCCTGGGCCGACCGCTGCCGAGGATCCGACACCGCTGGGCGGGCGTCTACGCCCAGTGCACCGACACCACCCGCGTCGTCCACCGCCAACAGGTGGCCGACGGCGTGTGGCTGGTGACCGGACCCGGCGGGCGCGGGATGACCTGCTCGCCCGCCATCGCCGAGACCACCGCGAACGAACTGGGCTGGTGACCGACATGACCGATGCCAACAAGCTGATCGTCCTCGACATGGCCGGCACCACCGTCGCCGACGGCGGCCTCGTCGAGCGCGCCTTCGAACGCGCCGCCGAAACCCTCGGCGTCGTACCCGGCAGCGCCGACCACACCGCCAAGCTCCAGTACGTGCGCGACACCATGGGCGAGTCGAAGATCTCGGTCTTCCGCCACCTCTTCGGCACGGAGGAACTCGCCCGCCGCGCCAACTCCGCCTTCGAGCAGGCCTACGGGGAACTCGTCGACGGCGGCCTCATCGCCCCGATCCCCGGCGCCCGCGAGGCCGTCGAAAGGCTCCGCGCCGACGGCCGCGCCGTCGTCCTCACCACCGGCTTCGCCCGCGTCACGCAGGACGCCATCCTCGACGCCCTCGGCTGGCAGGACCTCGCCGACCTCACCCTGTGCCCCGCCGACGCGGGCGGCCGCGGCCGGCCCTACCCGGACATGGTGCTGACCGCGTTCCTGCGCACCGGCGCCGTGGCCGACGTACGGGACGCGGTCGTCGTCGGCGACACGGCGTACGACGTGCTCAGCGGCCTCCGCGCCGGCGCGGGCATCGTCGCCGGGGTCCTCACCGGCGCCCACGACCGGGCGACGCTGACCGGCAACGGCGCCACCCACGTCCTCGGCTCCGTCGCCGAGCTCCCCGGGCTGCTGGAACGGGAGTCCGGGGCGTGAGCGGCATCCGCTTCGAGTCCGTCTCGGTCGCCTACGCCGGGAACACCGTCCTGGACTCCCTCGACCTGACCGTCGAGCCGGGCGAGGTCATGGCCCTGCTGGGGCCCTCGGGCTCCGGCAAGACCACGGCGCTGCGCGCGGTCGCCGGGTTCGTACGCCCCGCCGCCGGCCGGATCCTGATCGGCGGCCGGGACGTCACCGCGCTGCCCCCGCACAAGCGCGGCATCGGCATGGTCGTCCAGCAGTACGCGCTGTTCCCGCACATGCGGGTCGCGGAGAACGTCGCCTTCGGCCTCAAGGCGCGCAAGGCCCCCAGGGCCGGGATCCGGGACCGGGTCGCCGAGGCCCTGGAGATGACCGGCATGGGCGCCTACGCCACCCGCTACCCGCGCGAGCTGTCGGGCGGCCAGCAGCAGCGGGTGGCCATCGCCCGGGCGCTCGCCATCCGCCCCGCCGTGCTCCTGCTCGACGAGCCGCTCTCCGCGCTCGACGCGCAGCTGCGCTCCGGAATGCTCGCCGAACTGGCCCGACTGCACCGCGAACTGCCCGACGTGTCCATCCTGTACGTCACGCACGACCAGGTGGAGGCCCTCACCCTGGCCGACCGGATCGCCGTCATGGACCGCGCCCGGCTCCAGGACTGCGGGACCCCGCAGGAGCTGTACCGCTCCCCGCGCACCGAGTTCACCGCCTCCTTCGTCGGCAACGCCAACCTGCTGCCGGTGACGGTGGCCGACGGCGGCGCCGTGTTCGAGGGCCGCGGCCTGGAGCTGGACCGCGGCGGCGCCGCACCCGGCGCCCGCGCCACGCTGTGCGTACGACCGCACCTGATCGGCCTCGGCGAGGGCCCCAACGCCCTGCGCGGCACCATCACCGAGGTCCAGTGGCGGGGCTCCACGCACCGCCTGTACGTGGACGTCGACGGCCACCGCGTCAAGGCCGACCTGCCCGAACTGCGCGAGACCCCGGCGCTGGGCGACGCGGTGACCCTGCACTTCGAGCCGCGCGACGCGGTCCTGCTGTCGGCGGGGGTCTCCGATGGCTGAACTCGCCGGGAACCTGCGCGAACCCGCCGCCGCGACCCTGCCGGCCCGAGCCGTACGGGCCGCCGAGCCCGACCCGCCGCACACCCCGCCCGCCCGGCGCCCGCGCACGCTCCCGGCCCGGATGTGGGCAGTGCCGCCGGTGGCCGTGCTCGCGGTGGTCTTCCTCTACCCCCTCACGCTCGTCGTGCGGCAGTCGTTCACCCCCGAGAACGGCGGCGGCGCCCTCGACGCCTACGCCTCCGTGTTCGCCTCCCGGGGCTTCCACGAGGCCCTCGGCACCACGGTGTGGCTGGCCGTCGGCGCCACCGTCGGCTGCCTCGTCCTCGGCTTCGCCCTCGCCCTGGTCATCGCCTTCGTACCGTTCCCCGGCTCCAAGGCCGTCGCCAAGTTCATCGACGTCTTCCTCTCCTTCCCCTCCTTCCTCGTCACCCTCGCCCTCCTCTTCATCTACGGGACGGTGGGCATGGCCAACGGGGCCTGGACCGACCTGACCGGTGCCGCCGAGGGCCCCTTCCGCTTCCTGGCGACCCCCTGGGGCGTCCTGCTCGCGGAGATCACCTACTTCACGCCGTTCGTGATGCGCCCGCTGCTCGCCGCCTTCTCCCAACTGGACACCGCCCAGCTCGAAGTGGCGTCCTCCCTCGGGGCGAAGCCGGCCCGGATCGTCCGGCGGGTCATCCTGCCCGAGGCCCTGCCGGCCCTCGCCGCCGGCGGCAGCCTCGTCCTCGTCATGTGCCTCAACGAGTTCGGGATCGTGCTGTTCACCGGAGCCAAGGACGTCACGACGCTCCCGATGCTCATCTACGGCAAGGCGATCCTCGAATCCGACTACTCGGCAGCCTGCGTGGTCGCCGTCGTCAACATCGCGATCTCCGTCGGCCTGTTCGGCCTCTACCGGGTGGTGAGCAAGCGTGCTGGTGCATAGCCGGACCGGCCGCCGGGCCGCCTGGGCCCTGTTCGGCCTGCTCTTCCTGCCCCTCTTCGCCCTGCCGTTGCTCGTGGTGGTCGCCGCGTCCTTCTCGACCCACTGGTCCGGCGCCTTCCCCTCCGGCCCGACCACCGAGAACTACGCCTCCGCCGTGCGCGGCGAATCCCTCCGGGCTCTGACCACCTCGCTGCTCACCGCCCTCGTCGCGAGCCTGCTCGCACTCATCGTCGGGACGTGGGCGGCGCTGGCCGCCGCCGGACTCAAGAAGCGCGAAAGGCGTTGCCTGGACGCCCTGTTCATGCTGCCCGTCGCCGTGCCGTCCGTGGTCGTCGGCCTCGCCGTACTGGTCGCGTTCAGCAAGCCCCCGCTGCTGCTCAACGGCACGGGCTCCATCGTGGTCCTGGCCCACACCGTGCTCGTGACGGCCTTCGCGTACCAGTCCGTCTCGGCCGCGCTCGTCCGCCTCGACCCCGCCTACGAACAGGCCGCGGCCTCCCTCGGAGCCCGCCCCGCGTACGTCCTGTGGCGGGTCAGGCTGCCCCTGCTGCTGCCGTCCCTCACCTCGGCCGCCGGGCTCTGCTTCGCCCTTTCGATGGGCGAACTGAGCGCCACGATGATGCTCTACCCGCCGGACTGGACGCCCCTACCGGTCCGGATCTTCACCGCCACCGACCGCGGCTCGCTCTTCGGCGGCTCCGCCGTCGCCGTGGTCCTGATGGCCACCACCCTGCTGGTGCTGCTGGCCGTCTCCCGCATCCGCACCAAAGCCTCGTACCGCTGATCCCCGGCTCCCCTTCCCCGTAAGGAAGTTCCATGCCCAGCAACCGCACCCTCCCGCGCGTCGCCGCGGCCGTCACCGGCAGCCTCGTCCTCACCTGCGCCCTCACCGCCTGCGGCGCCGGCTCCTCCGCCGAGGGGGACAAGGTCGTCACCGTCTACAGCGCCGACGGCCTCAAGAGCGACAAGGGCGACGGCTGGTACGACAAGGTCTTCGCCGAGTTCACCAAGAAGACCGGCATCGAGGTCAAGTACGTCGAGGGCGGCTCCGGCGAGATGGTGCAGCGCGCCGTCCGGGAGAAGACCAACACCCAGGCCGACGTACTCGTCACCCTGCCCCCCTTCATCCAACAGGCCGACGGCAAGGGCCTGCTCCAGGCGTACAAGCCGCAGGGCTCCGAGCAGGTCAACGGCGCGAACAAGGCCGCCGACGGCAAGTGGACGTCCGTCGTCAACAACTACTTCGGATTCATCCACAACAAGAAGGAACTCGCCGCGGCCCCCAAGACCTGGGAGGAGCTCCTCGACCCCAAGTACAAGGGCAAGCTCCAGTACTCCACCCCCGGCGTCGCGGGCGACGGCACCGCCGTCCTCATCAAGGCGATGCACGACTTCGGCGGCAAGGAACCCGCCATGGAGTACCTCAAGAAGCTCCAGGCCAACAACGTCGGTCCGTCCTCATCCACCAGCAAGCTCGCGCCCAAGACCGACAAGGGCGAACTGCTCGTCGCCAACGGCGACGTCCAGATGAACTTCGCGCAGTCCAAGTCCATGCCGAACCTGGGGATATGGTTCCCGGCGAAGGACGGCGGCAGGCCCACCACCTTCGCCCTGCCCTACGCGGCCGGCCTCCTCGACAAGGCCCCGCACGCCGAGAACGGCAAGAAGCTCCTCGACTTCATGCTCGGCGAGGAGGCCCAGAAGCTCGTCAGCGGCGTCGGCGGCGGATTCCCCGCACGCACCGACGTCAAGCCGACCGACGCCAACGCCGTCGAACTCACCAAGCTGATGACGGGCGTCGAGGTCTTCGAACCCGACTGGGCCGACATCGACACGAACCTCACCGCCTACGTCGACGCGTGGAAGTCGGCAACCGGAAGCTGACCGGTTACTTCCTGGCCACCCCCGCCCGGAAGAGTGACGCTCGCATAACGGGTCTGGACCGAAGGCCGCACCCTCGGTCCGGACCCGGCGCATGTCCGCAGTGCCCACCTGCTCACCATGCCCACTTGCTCCTGGAGGAGTACGTGTCCCCTGCCCTGTCCGGTCGCGCCCTCGCCGTCGCGGCCACCGCCACCGCCCTGCTCGCCACCGCCCTCGGCGCGCCCACCGCGACCGCGGCGGCGAAGGCGGCCAACACCGACAAAGTCCTCGTCATCGGCCTCGACGGTGCGGTCCTCGACCGCGTCAAAGCCGCCGACGCCCCCCACCTCAAGGGCCTCATGGCCCAGGGCCTGACTGCCCACAGCACCCTCTACGCCAACCCGATGGGCGCCACGTCCTCCGGCCCCGGCTGGTCCACGATCGCGACCGGCGTGTGGCCCGACAAGCACGGCGTGAAGGACAACTCCTTCACCGGCAAGAACTACACGGCCCACCCCGACTTCCTCACCCGCATCGAGAACGCCAAGCCCGCGCTCAACACCTACGCGGCGGCGGACTGGGAGCCCATCACCTCCACCGACCAGAACGGCCCGATCTTCTCCACGAAGGTCGACAAGCGGCTCTCCCTCAAGGGCGACCGCGACGGCTACCGCAACGAGGACCCGAAGATCGCCGCGGCGGCCGCCACGGAACTGCGCACCGGGAACCCGGACGCCGCCTTCGTCTACCTCGGCGAGATCGACGCGGCCGGCCACTCCTCCGGCGCCGGCAGCCAGACCTACCTCGACACCGTCGCCCGCGTCGACGTCCTCGTCGGCCAACTCCTCACCGCGGTCCAGCAGCGCCCCACCTACGCCCAGGAGAAGTGGAAGATCCTGGTCACCACCGACCACGGACACACCACCACCGGCGGCCACGGCGGCTCCACCATCGCCGAGCGCGGCACCTTCGTCATCGCCAAGGGCGCCGGGATCCCCGCCGGCTCCGTACGCGACGACGTACGCCTCGCCGACGTCGCGGCGACCGCCCTCGCCCAGGTCGGCGTCGCGACCACCGGCCTGGACGGCGTACCCCTGAACACCCCCGACAACGACGCCTTCGACACGCTGCGCCCCGCCCTCCAGGCCCGCGTCGACGAGACCGGCATCCCCGCCGGCACCAAGGGCTTCACCCGGACCCCGCCCACCGGCTGGGCCGTCGACAATTCGAGGATGGGCACCGGCGGCATCACCGAGTGGTCCGGCTGGACCTTCGCCACCGACGAGTTCTGGACCCAGGCGCAGCGCGACCAGTGGCGCGAGCTGAACGTCCGCTCCCGTGACGTGTTCGCCGTCGCCGACTCCGACGAGTGGGACGACAAGACCCACACCGGCAGCTTCGACTCCACCCTGATCACCCCCCGGTGGGCCGTCACCGGCGGCGCCACCCGCACCCTCGCCTTCCAGTCGCACTACCGCCACGAGGCGGGCCAGACGGCACAGGTCCTCGTCTCCTACAACGGAGCCGCCCCCACCGTCGTGAAGAACTACACCGCCGACGCCCTCGCCAAGGCCGAGACGATCCCCCTCCAGGTCCCGGCCGGCGCCACCGACGTCCAGATCCGGTTCCGCTACAGCGGCAACAACAACTGGTTCTGGGCCGTCGACAACGTCACCCTCGGCTGACCCGCCACCCGGGTGACCGTCCGGGGGGGGGGGGGGGGGGGGGGGGGGGGGGGGGGGCGGGGGGGGGGGGGGGGGGGGGGGGCGGGGGGGGCGCGGGGGGGGGGGGCGGCGCGGGGGGGCGCCCCCCCGGGGGCC
>NZ_JANFAK020000185.1 GCF_024721315.2 Streptomyces sp. Isolate_45 | reverse complement strand
CCAGCCGCTCGGCGTCCACCGCCGCCCGGTCGGCCCAGCCCTGCGCCTCCGCCAGGTCGCCCGCCGCGACCGCCGAGTGGACCAGGGCCTCCAGGAACAGCGGCCGCATCGTCGGCTGCAGGCCCGCGAGCTCCGGGCCCCGGCCGGCCCGCAGCATCGCCGCACGGGCCCGCCGGTGGTCCCCGGCGTACAGCGAGGCGTAGCTCAGGACGCACCAGGCCAGCGAGGTCCACCAACTGCTGCGCGACCCGGCCAGCGCGACCGCCTCCTCGGCCGTCGCCAGCGCGGCGACGTCGCCCGGCGGCAGGGCCGCCAGCATCACCTGCGCCTTGTTGCCGACCACCAGGGCGAGGAGTTCGTCGCTGCCGATGCCGCGGGCGATGCTCTCGGCCTCGTCGCACAGTTCCAGCGCCGACACCAGTCGGCAGGAGTTCATGTGCACGACCGCCTTGCACAGCAGGAGGTGCGGCAGCAGGTGGAGGGGACCGACGCGACGGGCGAGGGCCAGCCCCCGGTCGGCGTGCCGCTCGGCCTCCGGGTACCGGTCCAGATAGAACTCCGTCCAGGCCAGGCGGGCCAACGACTCGGACAGCTCCGGCAGTTCACGGCCGGCCAGCGCGTCGACGCGCACCGCGGCGCGATCGGCCAACTTCCGGGCCGTGGCCGGGTCGCCGCCGTAGGTCTCCCCGAGGGCGGCCGTCGTCAAGGCCCCGGCCGCCGCCGGTTCGTTCCCCAGCCGCAGAGCCAGCCCGTAGGTGCGCAGTACGTCGCCCCGCACCTCGGGGTAGGCCAGCGCGTGCGGTGCGGACGAGCCCAGTTCCAGGCCGAGCGCCAGCGCGTCGGCCGGGGCCGGCGCGGGCTCGCGCGACAGCTCGCGGCGCAGCAGCGCCACCGCCGCCCCGTAGTCCCCGAGGTGGCGTTCCATCGCGGCGCACAGGGTCACGGCGCCCGCCCGCAGCCCGCCGTCCTCCTCGGCGTCGACCCGCGCGATCAGCTCGTACAGCACGCTCCGGCTCTCCCGCAACTCGCCGCACACGCTGAGCGCGCGGGCCCGCCGCAGCAGCAGTTCCCGGCGCCGGGCGCCGTGCTCCGGGGTGTCCGGCAGCATCCCCAACACCACCCCGAGCCAGTGGGCGCAGCTCGCCGGGGCCGTGGTCCGCGACTCGTCGGCCGCCTCCAGCAGGGTCGCCGCCGCCCCGGGGTCCCAGCCCGTGAGCGCCCGCTCCACGTGGTGGGCGCGCACGGACGCGGACGCGTTCGCCCCGGTCAGCACGGCGGCCGCCCGCCGGTGCATACCGGTGCGCCGCCGGTGCTCGGTGTTCTCGTACACCACGGACCGCAGCACCGGATGCCGCAGCGACCAGCTCCCGCCGGGACCCGGGCGCAGCAGGTCCCGGCCGATCAGGACGTCGAGGTCGGCGTCGAGGGCGGCGTGGGCGTGGGCGTCGGCGGCCGGGTCGGCGGTGGGCAGGCCCGTCCCGGGCGCCGCGCCGGTGAGCGCCAGCATCGGGGTGGTCGCCTGGTCGCCGAGCAGGGCCACGGCCTCGGCGGTACGGCGTTGGGTGGCGGTGAGCGGGGTCAGCTCGTCCAGCAGCAGGGCGGTCAGGCCGCCGGTCGGGACGGCGGGCCCGGTGGCCTGCCCCTGGAGCAGGGTGAGGAAGTACAGCGGGTTGCCGCCACTGGCGGCGTACAGCCGGGCGGCCCGCGCGGGCGGCAGGGCCGGGGCGAGCACCCGTACGCAGTCCCGCTCCGGGAGCGGGCCGAGGCCCAGCCGCAGCACGGCGCCGGTGTCGATGCCCCGGGTCAACGCGGCGTCCAGCGAGGGCGAGGTCTGCCGGTCCCGCCGCGCCCCGATGACGATCACGGGGGCGGGCACGGGGTGACGCACCAGGTGGTCGAGGAGCTCCAGGGACGCCGGATCGGCCCAGTGCAGGTCGTCGAGGGCGATGAGCAGCCCGGCCCCGCCGCGCCCGCCCAGCTCGGTCAGCAGTCGGGCCGTCGCCCGGTGCGCGGCGAACCGGTCGGCGGCGTCCCCCTCCCCGTCGCCCGTGCCGGCCCCCGGGGCGGCCCCCGTGGCGGCCAGGACCGGCGCCGTCCGGGTCCCGCCGCCCAGGCCGTGCAGCAGCTCCGGATCCAGGTCGGCGAACGCGTCGGCGAACACCCGGAACGGGATGTGTCGTTCGTACTCGGTGGCCCGCCCGCGCAGCACGGTCAGCCCGAGCCGGGCGGCCCGCCCGCACACCTCCGTCAGCAGCCGGCTCTTGCCGATGCCCGCCGCCCCGGTGAGGTCGACGACGCCCGGTGGCGCGCCCGCGCCCTCGATCACCGCGTCCAGCCGGTCCAGTTCGGCCCCCCGGCCCACCAGTGGCGTCGTTCCGTGCAGCATCGCGCCTCCCCGGGGACAGCGGTACCCGCAATCGCGGCCGGGGATACGTAGGCGGTCCTACGGATGCCGCCGCCCGAGCCCGGCCGGCAGCATCGGAAGGGTTCCCGGCCGCGCCCGACGAGGAGGCCGCATGCGCCGATTACCCGTGTCCGCCGTACCGTTCCTGGCCGCTTCGCTCCTGGCCGTCCCGCTGCTGGCGGTGACGGGTTGCGCGGGCGACTCCCCGGTCGGGGCGGAGCCGTCCACCTCCACGACGTACGCCCCCGCGACGCCGCCCGCGTCGTCGCCCACCCCGAGTCCGTCGCCCACCCCGCCGTGCGTGCCCACGGCCGGCATGGACGACGCGCAGCGCCTCGCCTACCTCAAGGACCTGAAGTACGACGAGATCCCGTCCATGGCGGCCCTGTCCCTCACCGACTCGGGCATCCGGTTCACCCCGGACAGGGCGCGCCGGCCCTGCGAGGCCGTCCCCGTGCAGGTGAGCCACTTCAGGGTCGACACGACCCGGTACCAGGAAGAGGGCAAGCCCACCCCGGCACCGCTGTTCACCCTGCGACCGCTGCCCGGGGCACCGACGCAGCAACGGTTCCGGTACTCGTTCTCGTACGAGGCGCTGTCCACCGTCACCGTCGACGTCGGTCCCGAAGAGGGCGGCGTTCCGCCCAGCAGACCGCCGGCCACGGAGAAGTGCGCGGGCACGCTGTCCGTGGTCCACATCGGGAAGCGGATCACTGTCGAGGAGCTGCCGAAGGAGCTCGATTTCAGCGTGGACACCCGGTACGGCACGGCGTGGAACTCCGTGGACCTGTCCGCGGACCGCGTCCTCGACGCGGTGTTCCTGCCGCCCCCGATCCCGGACCTCTGCTGACCGCGGGTCCGGCGGCCGGCGCACCACGGGGGTGCGCGCCGCCCACCGGACCCGGCCGCCCGGCGGCGCCCCGACGCGGCCCGGCGGGCCGGTTCGCTCGTGCGGGTGACGGGGACACGACCCCTCCCGTCCCCGCGTCAGGAACCCCGGAACCGGGGGTCGTTCCGGGGGAGCGGCCCTGGGGCCGGACGGACCATCAGGGCCGGCCGCGGGCCCGGCAGGCCGGCCGCGCACTCTGGTAACTCTGGGCCCCATGCCCTCCCGAACGCTGCTGCGCCGTCTGTTGGGCGCCGCCCTCCTGCTGCCCGTCGCGTCCCTGTCGCCCGCCGTGGCCGCCGCCGCGGACGAGCGGACCGTCGACTACCAGGGGCTGCGCCTCGCCCTCCCCGCCGACTGGCGGGTCATCGACCTCGACCGGCACCCCGAGGCCTGCCTGCGGCTGGACGTGCCCACCCTCTACCTCGGGCACGCCGGAACCCAGAGCGAGTGCACCGGCCGGGCCGCCGCCACCCGCGCCGACACCCTCCACCTGGAGCCGATCGCCGGCGCCCCGCCGCGCGCCGACATCCCCACCCTCGCGGTCGACGGGGGCCGGGCCCTGCCCCCGACCGAGAGCGACAGCAACGAGGTGCGGTACGCCCTGCGCCGCACCGGGGTGATGGCCACCCTCTCGTACGGGGCCGCGCCCGACACCGTACGGGCCCTCCTGACGCGGGCCGTCGCGGCCGGACGGACCCCGGCCGGGGCCGAGGGCGCCGCCGCCCGATCGCGTCCGGCCGCCCCCGTCGTGACGGCCGCCCTGGCCGCCGCCCGCGCGCCCCGCTCCGCCCAGGAGGCGTTCACCGGCGAGGGGTTCGACGCCTGCACCGCCCCGACCCAGCGCTCGATGGACAGCTGGCGGGCCGGCTCCCCCTTCCGGGCGGTCGGCGTCTACATCGGCGGCCGGGCCCGGGCCTGCGCCCAGCCGCAGCTGACGGCCGCCTGGGTGCGCCGGCAGGCCGCCGCGGGCTGGCACCTGATGCCGATCTGGGTGGGCCCGCAGCCCTGGCACAGCAAGAGCACCGGGCTGTCGACCGACCCGTCCCGGGCGAACGAGCAGGGCAGGGCCGCCGCCGACGGGGCGGTGGACGCGGCCCGCTCCCTGGGCCTGCCCGAGGGCACGGTGCTCTACAACGACCTGGAGAACTACTCCGACCGCGCGACCTGGGACGCGCCCTCGGTGGCCTACCTCACGGCGTGGACGGTCCGGCTGCACGAGCTCGGCTTCCGGTCCGGGGCGTACGTGGCGGCGAGCTCCGGCGTGAAGGCGCTCAGCGCCCACTACCACCAGGCCCCGCAGGCCATGCCCGACGTCCTGTGGGGCGCCCGGTGGAACGGCGCGGCCTCGGTCTCCGACAAGGACATGGGCCTGTCCGGGCGCACCCCGCAGTGGGTCGGGCCGCGCCGGGCCCACCAGTTCCGGGGTGACCACGACGCCTCGTACGGCGGGGTGACCCTCAACATCGACCGGAACTGGCTGGACGTCGACCCGGCCGCCCTGGGGCCCGTCGTCAAACTCCCGTCTCTCAGCTGACGGGCGGGCGGCCGCCCGGCGGGTCCTCGCGCGGCGGCTCGTCGTCGTTGCCCCGGCGCAGGGTGCGCACGCCGCCCGCCGGGGTCCACGACCGCACCACCAGGTCGTCGCCGTCCACGCCGACGTGGACGACCTCCGTCAGGTCGGCGTGGAAGAGGTGGAAGGGGTGCGGGCTCTCCGTCTCCTCCGCGTAGCGGTGCAGCTCGGGCGGGTCGACGATCTCCACGGCCCGCCCGGAGATCCGTACGTCCCCGTCGGGCATCGTCTCCCCCTCGCCGGGGTTGGTGTGCAGGGCGAACCGCGGATCGCGCTGGAGGTCCTTGGCCTTCATGGACCCCGCCATCATGCCGAGCCACAGTTCGCCGCCGCGGAAGTCGACGTTGAGGCCCGTCACCCGGGGGGAGCCGTCCTTGCGGAGGGTGGCGAGCACGTGGTGGGGGAACAGGGCGAAGCGGGCCCGGACCGCCGCCGCGAATTCGGGTTCCGCCGCTTCGAAGGCGGACCAGTTGTTCGTCGTCATCCCTCCATCAAAGCGCGCCTGGCCGACGGCGTGCGGTCAGGCGCGCACGATCCCCGCCGCGCCGGCCGCGGCGAGCCACGCCGGGAACTCGCCGAGGAGCCGGTCGTAGAGCTCGGAGTCCGAGACCGCGCGCGGGTCGGGGCCGGCGTGGAAGTAGCCGGCGTTGTCCACCACCCGCTTCGCGGGGACGGGCAGCTCGTCCAGCCGGCGCAGGAAGTCGAACTGGCCGCTGCGGGTGTTGCCGAAACCGACGAACTGCCAGAACAGCGGGAGGCGGGCCGCCTTGCACAGGTACCTCTCCGCGGCGAGCTTGCTGAGCGGGCCGCCGTCCGTCTGGAAGACGACCAGGGCCGGCTCGCCCGCCCCCGAGTCCAGGTAGTGGTCGATGACGGCTTCCATCGCCGCGTCGTAGGAGGTCTTTCCCATGTGGCCGAGCCCCGCGACGATCGCGCCGATCCGTCCCTCGTGGCCGCCGAGGGTGATCTCCTCCACCGCGTCCACCTCCGTGGAGAAGAACACCACCGGGATCCGCCCGTCGTCGTCCAGGTGCGCGGACAGGCCCAGGACGCGGTCGGCGAGGGCCTGGACGCTGCCGTCGCGGTAGTACGGGCGCATCGACCCCGAGTGGTCGAGGACGAGGTAGACCGCGGCGCGCACGCCCTCCAGGTCGTGCTTGCGCAGCGAGATCCCGGCGCTCTTGTACAGGTTCACCAGGGACGGAGCGGTTTCCCGCACCTTGCGGAGGTCGATCGCGCTGCCCGTCATGGCCCCGAGGGTACGTCAGGGCGGGGGCGCGAATCCGAGCATCGCGGCAAGCCGTTCCCGGTGTGCGCCCGGCGCCCCGAACAACTGGCCTGAGCCGTGGGCCCGTTTGAAGAAGGCGTGGGCCTCGTGTTCCCAGGTGATGCCGATGCCGCCGTGCAACTGGATCATCTCGCCCGCGACGTACGCGTACGCCTGCGAGCAGGCCGACCGGGCGGCCGCGGCGAGCTCCGGCGGGGCCCCGGCGGCGGCCGCCGCGAGGGCGAGGGCGCGGGAGGTCTCGACGGCGGTGTGCATGTCGGCGAGGCGGTGCTTGACGGCTTGGAAGGAGCCGATGGGGCGGCCGAACTGCCGGCGGTCCTTCGCGTACCGGACCGTCACCTCCAGGGCCCGTCCGGCGGCCCCCGCCTGTTCGGCGGCGAGCGCGGCGCACGCCTCGTCGCGGACCCGGTCGAGCACCGCCTCGCCGTGCGCGGAGAGCAGCCGGGCCGGGGTGCGGTCCAGGGTCAGCTCCGCGAGGGGCCGGGTCGGGTCCATCGTGGACCGTACGGTGAACCCCGCCGGCGCGGCGGTGAGTTCGTACAGGCCGAGGCGGCCGGTGTCCCCGTCCCGGGCGAACGCCAGGACCAGGGAGGGTTCGGCCGGGCCCGCCGGGACGTACCGCTTGACCCCCGTGAGCAGCCATCCGGACCGGCCGTCCGACTCGGCCCGGGCGCGCAGGTCGGCGGCCTCCCAACTGCCGCGCCCGCCGCCCCCTTCCGGCTCCTCCGCCCAGGCCAGCGCGCCGACCGCGGAGCCCTCCGCGAGCCCCGGCAGGTGCTCCTCGCAGGCCCGCCGGTCCCCGGCCGCGAGCAGGGCCCCCACGGTCAGCACCGCCGAGCCCAGATACGGTACGGGGCTCAGCGCGCGGCCCAGCTCCGCCATCACCACCCCGGTCTCGGCGGGCCCGCAGCCCAGGCCGCCGTACTCCGCGGGCACCGCCAGGGCGGCCGCGCCGACCTGCGCCGTCAGCGGGTCCCAGGCCGTGTGGCCGGGATGCCGGGCGAGGACCGCCCGTACCGCGTCCCGAAGTTGCACCTGCTCCGCGGTCGGGTCGAGGGGGGCCGGGTCGGGGGCGCTCACGCGGACTCCCCCCGCGCGGTGCGGCGCAGCCCGGCCTTCAGCAGCTTGCCGCCCGCGTTGCGCGGTAGCTCCGGCAGCAGGGTGAAGCGCCGCGGCACCTTGAAGTTGGCCAGCCGCTCCCGGGTCCAGGCGGTCAGCTCCTCGGCGGTGACGGGGGCGGTGGTGACCACGAAGGCGACCCCGACCTCGCCGAGGCGCTCGTCGGGGGCGCCGACGACGGCGGCGTCGGCGATGGCGGGGTGGGTCAGCAGGACGTTCTCCACTTCGGCGGGGTAGGCGTTGAATCCGCCGACGACGTACATGTCCTTCAGTCGGTCGGTGATGGAGAGGTAGCCCCGCGCGTCCAGGACGCCGATGTCCCCGGTGCGCAGCCAGCCGCCGGGCAGGATGGCCTCGGCGGTGGCCGCCGGGTCGTCCAGGTAGCCGGGGGTGACGTGGTACCCGCGCACCTGCACCTCGCCGGGCTCGCCGGCGGGCAGCACGGCGCCGAGCGGACCGACGACGCGGACCTCGGTGTCGGGCAGGGGCGGGCCGACGGTGTGCGCGACGGTCCGGGCGTCGGCGTCGGTGGGGCAGACGGAGACGACCCCGCCGGATTCGGTCAGTCCGTAGGCGGTGAACACCTCCGGGGCGCCGAGCTCGCCACGGATCTCCTCGACGAGGGAGGCGGGCACGGAGGCGGCCCCGGTGCCGGCCAGGCGCAGCGCGGAGAGGTCGTGGGCGGCCCGGTCGGGGTGGTGGATCAGGCCGTGGAAGACGGTCGGCGGGCCCATCAGGCAGGTGACCCGTTCGGCGGCCATGCGGGTCAGGACGCGGTCGGCGTCGTAGCGTTCCTCGGGGAGCATGGTGGCCCCGCGCAGCAGGCAGGCGAGGATCCCGGCCTTGTAGCCGAAGGTGTGGAAGAACGGGTTGACCAGCAGGTACCGGTCGCCGGTGCGCAGGGTGACCCGTTCCGACCAGGAGGCGTAGAGCCGCACGCTCTGGCCGTGGGTGGTCATCACGCCCTTGGGTCGGCCGGTGGTGCCGGAGGTGTAGAGGAGGTCGCAGAGGTCCTCGGGTCGCACCCGGGAGGCCAGGGCCTCGCGTTCGGCATCGGGGACGGACCGCCCGGCGGCGAGGTACGCCCCGTACGATTCCGGGCCGCTGCCGCCCCGCAGGATCACGGTGGAGGCGAGCGCCCCGAGGTCCTCGCCGGAGGCGTGCAGGTCGCGGGCGTAGTCGGTGCCGAGGAAGCCGCGTTCGGTGAACAGGACGCGGGCACCGCTGCGGCGGATGATGTCGGCGGCCTCGGCGGGCTTGTAGCGGGTGTTGACCGGGACGAGGACGGCGCCGACGCCGACCGCGCCGAGCGCGGCGGTGATCCAGTGGCGGCTGTTGGGGGCCTGGACGGCGACCCGGTCGCCGGGGCGGATGCCGTGCGCGACGGCCGCGCGGGAGGCGGCGGCGATCTCGGCGGCCAGCCGGGTGAAGCTCCACCGGACCTCCCCGTCGGCCAGCGCCTCGCGCTCCCCGTACGCGGCGGCGGCGTACTCCGGGAGGCGGGCGAGGGTGGCGGGAGGCGGGGGCGGTCCGGGGGTCATCCGCGGTGTCGGCGGGGGCACTTGCGGGGTCTGGCGGGGGCTGGTCACGAACCCTCCCTACTTGACGAGCGAGCGTGGGCGGTATCCAATCACAGCTGTTTCGGTTAGGCATATACCTAGTAGGAACAACCTTCTCGGGAGGCCCCTCATGTCGACCCTCGCCACTCCGCCCACTCCGCCCGCCCGGTCCAACCCGCCGAGCCGGTGCCACCCGCCCACCGCGCAGACCGCGCCCGCGCCCTCCGGCCCCGGTGGCGCGGACATGAAGGCGGTCCTGTCCAGCTTCTGCACGGGTGTCGCCGTGATCACGGCGTGCGGAAGCGACGGCCGTCCCGTCGGGATGGCCGTGCAGTCGTTCTCGTCCGTCTCGCTCGACCCGCCGCTGGTCTGCTTCTGCCCGGCCCGCACCTCGGCCACCTGGCCGCGGATCCGCTCCGCGGGGGTCTTCGCCGTCAACATCCTGGCGGCGGACCAGGAGGAGTTGTGCCGCCGCTTCGCCGTCACGGGCGGCGACAAGTTCGCCGGCGTCCCCTGGCGGCCGGGCGCGGCGGGCGCGCCCCTGCTCGACGGGGTCCTCGCGACCGTGGAGTGCGCCCTGGAGGACGTGCTGGACGGCGGCGACCACCTCATCGCGCTCGGCCGCGTCACCACGCTCACGGCCCACCGCGACGGTGCGCCGCTGCTCTACTTCCGGCGCGCCTACGGGCGGTTGCCGGGCTCCGGGGGGAGGGCCTCGATGTCCTCCAGCATGGCCGCCGCGAGGTCGCGCTCGGAGGCGTAGTACCGCTCGGCCCACTTGAGGGTGAGCGCGGGGTACGCCCACGCCGCCTCGTCCTTCGCGCCCTCCGTGTCGGCCACCGCCCGACGGCGCATCTTCTCGGCGAACTCCTGGTGCCCGAGCAGTACTTCGCGCATCCGCTCCGGCTCCAGCAGGTGCCCCAGCCACATCCGCAGCATCGGTCCGTGCTTGAGCACCGGCGGGTCCACGGGCGCCTCGCGCGCCCATTCCCGTACGGCCGCCATGCCCTCGTCGGTGATCCGGTAGACGCGCTTGTCGCGGGTGCCGGTGTCCTGGGCGATCATCCGCGAGGTGGCGTAGCCGGCCTTCTCCAGCCGCTTGAGCTCGCTGTAGATCTGGCTGAAGGACGGGCTCCAGTAGAAGAAGCGCAGGGACCAGTCCGACCACTTCTTCAGGTCGTAGCCCGACAGCTCCTCGCCGAAGGAGAGCAGCCCGAGCACCGCCCAGCTGGTCGCGGGGAGCGTGCGCGTGTTCGTCTCGTCTGCCACGCAGCGCAGTCTACGACCGCTCCCCGCACTGCCCTTCCCTCCAAGGGGTGTGACTGCTAGAAGTATTCCTATTAGAAATACATGCACAGGTCCCGGACGGAGGAACCTCACCGTGAAGTTCTCGATGATCTTCGAGGCGCAGCTCGTCGACCCCACCCCCGAACGCGAACGCCAGGTCATTCACGATTGCGTCGAACAGGCCGTCTACGCCGAGGAGATGGGCTTCGACCGGATCTGGGCGGTCGAACACCACTCACTGACCCGGTACGCGCACATGAGCGCCTCGGAGATCTTCCTGACCTGGGTCGCCGCCCGGACGCGGAAGATCCGCATCGGCCACGGGGTGGTCACCATGCCCTTCGGCTACCAGCACCCCGTCCGCGTGGCCGAGCGGGCCGCCATGCTCGACGTGCTGTCCGGCGGCCGCGTCGACATCGGCGCGGGCCGCGGTGCCACCCGCCAGGAGATGTCCATGTACGGGGTGCGGCCCGAGGACACCTACCCGCAGATGGAGGAGGCGCTGCGGATCTTCTCCGCCGCCTGGCGCGAGCCGGAGTTCGAGTGGCACGGCTCCATCGACATCGGACCCGGGGCGATCCTTCCCCGGCCCGTGCAGGACCCGCACCCGCCGCTGTTCATGGCCTGCTCCAAGCACGACACCCTCAAGCTCGCCGCCGAACTGGGCATCGGGGCGCTGGTGATGGGCTTCGCCGGCGCCGACGACGTGCGCGCCATGCGGAAGGTCTACGACGAGGCCATCGCCGCCCGCACCGGCGAGCGCCTGGTGTCGAGCGAGGTCAACGACCACCTCTCCGCGCTGTGCCCGACGATCGTCCTCGACGACGCCGAACGGGCCCTTCGCCTGGGCACCCGCGGGCAGCGGTTCTTCGCCGAGTCCATCGCCCACTGGTACGGCAACGCGCCCGCGCCCACCGGATACGCGGAGGACGAGGACGCCGCCTCCCACGTCGCCGCCCTCGCCCAGGGCCGCGAGGAGCTCGTCGCCCGTCTGCACGAGGCGAACATCCCGGCCCGCCCGGTCGACACCGGCACCTACAACGCGGAACACGCGTACGGCGACGCCGGGACGGCCATCGCCTACGTGGAGCAGCTCCGCGAGATCGGCGTCGACGAGGTGATGTGTCTGATCCAGATGGGGACCGTGCCGCAGGAGGCCTGCATGGAGACCATCCGCCAGTGGGGCGAGAAGGTCATTCCGCACTTCCGCGCAATGGAGGCACGGGATGCCGCCGACGCCGCCCCGGCCCTGGAGGGCTGAACCGTGATCTCCCTCGACGGGAAGGTCGTCGTCATCACCGGCGCCGGGCGCGGCCAGGGCGCCGCGGAGGCCCGGCTGTGCGTGGAGGCGGGGGCGCGGGTCGTCGTCACCGACATCCGGGAGGAGGAGGGACGGGCGGTCGCCGCGGAACTCGGCGACCAGGCGGTCTTCGTCCACCACGACGTGGCCGACGCCGCGAGCTGGGCCGGGGTGACCGAAGCGGCCGTCTCGGCCTTCGGTACGGTCTCGGCGCTCGTCAACAACGCGGCCCTGTGGCGCACCGCGCACGTCGAGCAGCAGAGCGCCGCAGGCTTCGAGACGTTGCTGCGGGTCAACCTGCTGGGGCCGTTCCTCGGCATCCAGGCGGTGGCGCCCCTGCTGCGGGCCGGGGGCGGCGGCTCGGTCGTCAACATCTCCTCGACGGCCGGGCTCGTCGGGATCCGCGGCCACGCCGCCTACGGCTCCACCAAGTTCGCCCTGCGCGGGCTGACCCGCTCGGCGGCGCTGGACCTGGCCGGGGACCGCATCCGGGTCAACTCCGTGCACCCGGGCGCCGTCGACACCCCGATGGTGGCCGGGGCCGTCTCCGGCCGGGACTGGTCGCACGTGCCGCTCGGGCGGATGGGGCAGCCGCGGGAGGTCGGCGAACTGGTGCTGTTCCTGTGCTCGGACGCCTCCTCGTACGTGACGGGCGCCGAGTTCGCGGTCGACGGGGGGCTGACGGCCGGATGAGCACGGACTCCCTGTCGCCGGCCGCCCGGCGGCTGTGCGACGCGATGACGGCCGGCTTCCCCGGCCCCGGTGACGTGACGGCCCTGCGGGCGGCGGCCGTGCCCGGCCCGCCCGGCCCGGAGGTGGCCTCCGTGTACGACACCGTCGCCGGGGGCGTCCCCGTACGGGTCTACGATCCCGCGCCGGGCGCCGAGGGGCGGCCGCTGGCCGTCTGGTTCCACGGCGGCGGCTGGGTGATGTGCGGGCTGGACACCCACGACCGGCTCTGCCGCGAACTGGCCCTGGCCTCCGGCGCGGTGATCGTCTCGGCCGACTACCGGCTGGCCCCCGAACACCCCTGGCCGGCGGCGACGGACGACGCGCTGAGCGTGTTGCTGTGGGCCCGCTCCGAGGCGCCCGCGCTGGGCTGCGACCCGGGGAGGGTGGTCGTCGCGGGCGACTCCAGCGGCGGCAACCTGGCCGCCGTCACCACGCTGCGGGCGCCGGAACTCGTAGCCGGACAACTGCTGGCGTACCCGCCGCTGGACGCCTCGATGGGCTCCGGGTCCGTGACCACGTACGGGCGCGGCCACTTCCACACCGCCGCCCACATGGCCTGGTACTGGGACCAGTACGGCGGCGACCCGACGCACCCGCACGTGTCCCCGCTGTGGGCCCCCGACCTGGCCGGATCGCCGCGCACGCTGATCGTCCTCGCGGACTGCGACCCGCTGCGGGACGAGGGGCTGGCGTACGGCCGCCGGCTGGGGGAGGCGGGCGCGGACTGCGAGGTCCGGCTCCACCCGGGCGTCTTCCACGGCTTCCTGGGCCTGCCGCTGCCGGCCGGCGCGGCGGCCAGGGCCGGGATGGCGGCCTGGCTGGCGGCCACGCCGTAGCCTCCCGGGCTCCCGGCGGGGGGTGGGGGGCGGGGCGGCCGGATTCGAACCGGCGTGTTCCCTCCGGCAGGGGGTGCGTCGACCTCTGTGCCACGACCCCGCCCTTTCCGGGGATCATGGGCCGGCCGGCCGGGCGGACTCCACCCCCTCTTCCGCCGCGAGGGGTCCGGCATGATGTGTTCATGCCTGGCTTCCTCCTGCGCACCTGCCTGCTCCTCGCCGTGGAGGCCGGGGCCGCCCTGCTGCTGTCCGAGGCCGGCGCGCCCTGGATCCCCGTCCTGCTCGCGGTGTTCGTCATCGGCTCCGCCGTACCGCACGGAACCCAGGGGGAGTTCACCGCCCGCTTCCTCGTCGCCCTCGTCGCGGTCGGGGCCGCGCGGCTCGCCGCCACCGTCTGGGAGCAGTACGGCGGACCGGCCGAACCCCCGGCCGCCCGGGCCGGCCTCGCGGCGCTGCTCCTCCTCCAGACCGTGACCCTGCTGCGGCTCTCGCGGGGAGCGTCCCGCCGCTGAAAACCGCTCGTGGGCCCGCACCCCGGCCGCGTAGATTCTGCCCCCATGTCCCCGCGTACCGCACCCACCACCACCCTCTGGCGTCCCACCGGCCCCGTCGAGCTCGACCTGGTCCGCGCCCTCGACAACCGCGCATGGCCGCCCCGGCTGCCCGAGCAGCCGATCTTCTACCCGGTGCTGAACGAGGACTACGCGACCCGCATCGCCCGCGACTGGAACGTCAAGCACGACGGCGCCGGCTACGTGACCCGCTTCGAGGTGGACTCCGCCTTCCTGGAGCGCTACCCCGTCCGGCAGGCGGGCGGCGAGACGATCCTGGAGCTGTGGGTCCCCGCCGAGGAGCTCCCCGAGTTCAACGCGCACATCGTCGGCCGCATCGAGGTCGTCGCCGAGTTCCACTGAGCCGACCTGCGCCGCCCGACCCCCGCCCGGTCGCCCGAAAGAGCTGGGGGCGGGGGTCGCCGGCGCGAACAATGGGGGCATGACCACACGCGCCCGCTCGTTCGACAGCGCCGCCGCCCTCTACGCGGCGTACCGCCCCGGCTACCCCGACGGCCTGTACGACGCCGTCGAGGAACTGTCCGGCCGGCCGCTCGCCGGAGCCCGGGTGGCCGACGTCGGGGCGGGCACCGGCATCGGCACCGGGCCGATGCACGCGCGCGGGGCCCGGGTGCTCGCCGTGGAGCCCGGGGACGGGATGGCCGCCGAGTTCCGGCGGGCCCTCCCCGAGGTCCCGATCGTCCGCGGGGACGGCGACCGGCTGCCGCTGGCCACCGGCACGTTCGACCTCGTCACCTACGCCCAGGCCTGGCACTGGACGGACCCGGCCCGTGCCGTCCCCGAGGCCCGGCGCGTGCTGCGGCCCGGCGGCTCGCTCGCGATCTGGTGGAACGACACCGACGAGTCCGTGCCCTGGGTCGCCGAACAGGGCGCCCGGATCCGCGCGTTCTTCGCCGGCGAAGGCACCACCCACTTCCGCACCCTCCCGCAGGGCATCGGCTCCTCCTTCGTCTCCCGGACCGTCGGCTGGTCGCGCCGCATCCCCCTCGACGCGCACCTCGCCAACCTCTCCAGCCACTCCGGCTTCCTCCTCCTCGGAGAGGAGGCCACCCGCGCCTTCATGGACGCCGAACGCGCCCGGCTGGAGCGCCTCTTCCCGGACGCGACGGTCGAGGAGCCGTACGTCGTCTCCCTCCACGTCGCCCGGCTCGCCTGACTCCTGACCCCCGACCCCCGACCCACGTTCCGGCCGGTCACCTCGCCGGGCAGCGCCGCCCCGACCCGCAGCCGGGCCCCGTC
>NZ_JANFAK020000184.1 GCF_024721315.2 Streptomyces sp. Isolate_45 | reverse complement strand
CCGCCCCCGCAGGGCCCGCCCCCACCCCCGAGCGGTGGCCCGTCCGGGCGGCCGTGGTGGCGCTCCCCGCGCGGATCGGCCGCCGCGGTCGTCGCGCTGGCGGTCGTCGCGGCCCTGGTGGTGGTGTTGACCCGGTCGGGCGGCGGGGGCACGCCCACGCCCAACCCCGACCGGGCCGGCGCCGAGGTGTTCCTCCAGCCCGCCGCCGCGACCGGCCCCGCCCCGTTCACCGAGTCGACGGCCGCCGAGGAGGCCACCGTGCCGCCCGCGAGCCGACCTCCGGGCCCGTCCACATCACCCACACGGAGTACCGGCGCTCCCCTCGGCATCCGCAGCGTCACCGGGTCCACCCCAGGCCTGTACGGCGGCACCAAGAACGTCGCCGGCTGCGACGTCGAGAAGCAGATCGCGCTGCTGTCGGCGGAGCCCCCCAAGAACGCCGCCTTCGCCTCCGCGCTCGGCATCCGACCGGCCGCCGTACCGGGTCACCTGCGCTCCCTCACCCCCGTACAGCTCGCCCTCGACACCCGCGTCACCAACCACGGCTTCCGCGACGGCCGGGCCACCCCCTACCAGGCGGTGCTCCAGGCCGGGACGGCCGTCCTCGTGGACGACCGGGGCGTGCCCCGGGTGCGCTGCGCGTGCGGGAACCCGCTGGGGGCGGCCGTCGCGCTGAAGGCGGACGCCAAACGGCAGGGGCGGCCGTGGAGCTCCTACCGGCCGCAGGACGTGGTGGTCATCGCCCCGTCGGTGACCATCGTCAACAAGATCGTGATCTACGACCACGAGGACCGGCGCTGGTTCGAGCGCGAGCGCGGCGCCGACCCGAAGCCCGACAGGCCCGTACCGCCGCCGGTCATCCCCACACCGAAGTACACGACCCCGCCGGTGTCCCCACCGGTCACCCCTCCCGTGTCCCCTCCGGCGTCGGACGGTTCGCCGCCCGTCACCGATTCCGGGAGTCCGGACGGCCCCTCCTCCGTCGGCCCGCCCTCCGACGGCTCGGGAGACACCCCCTCCGACAGTCCGGGTGACACCCCCTCCGACGAGTCCCCCGCCTCCCCCGAGGACTCCCCGGCCGATTCGCCCGGCGGAACGTCCCCGGGCACCTCTGAGGGGCCGTCGACGCGGTCACGGGCACCCGGGCTCACCGAGGACTCCGGCACCCCGACGGGACCGTCGGAGTCGGGGCCGGCGGACCGGCCGCAGCGGGAACGGGCCGGTACCCCGACCGGCACCGATTCCGCGACCGCCCCGCCCTCCCGGGACTGACCCGCTCGGCGGCGCCCGGGTTCCCTGCGCATGCCGGGGACGGGGTAACAGTGAGACCCTTGCTCCATGGACCAACGGGGACGAAACCCCGAGGTCGACTGGCCCGCGCGGCCTGATCTGAGCCTCGCGCTCAACCGCATGGGTACCTTCGACTGGGATCTCGACAGCGGGCGGATGCATCTGGACGCCACCGCGTTGGAGGTGCTCGACCTGCGTCCGGCGGAGTTCGACGGAACTCCGGCCGGGCTGCGCGGCCGCGTCGCCCCGGGGGAGGAGGACCGGTACGACAGCCGCGTCGTGCAGGCCCTCCAGGACGGCCGCAGCCATTACGGGGTCTACTTCCGGACCCCCCGCGAGGGCGGCGACCCCGCCTGGATCCACCTCCAGGGCCACATCCTGCGGGACCAGGACGACCGCCCGTACCGGATCATCGGCATCCTCCGCGACGCCACCCGCGACCCCGGCGAGCCCGGCGCCGCCGGCGAGCGGGACGAGGGGCGGCGCCGGATGACCGGCGTCGTCGAACGGACCACCGCGATCCTCGCCCACGCGCGCACCGTCAACGACGTGACCGACGTGCTCAAGGACCGCGAGGCCCTCGGCCACCTCGGGGCCGTCAGCGTCATGCTCGGGGTCGTCGACGGCGGCCGCATCCACCTGGTCGCCGAGGGCCAGCTCGGCACCTACGTCCCCGAGATCGAGTACACGCGCATCGACGCCCGGTTTCCGATGAGCGAGGCCGTACGAACCCTCCAGCCGGTCTACATATCCTCCCGGGAGGAGTTCCAGCGGAGCTACCCGCAGTTGTGGCCGTACATCGAACCGCTGTCGGTCCGCAGCGGCGTCTACCTGCCGTTGATCGCCCAGGGTCGGCCCGTCGGCGCGCTCGGGCTGCTCTACACGCGGGACGGGGACTTCACCGGCGAGGAACGCAACCTCCTCGTCGCCCTCGCCAGCGGCATCGCGCAAAGCCTCCAGCGGGCGATGCTGTTCGAGCAGGAGCACGACCTCGCCGAGGGCCTGCAGCGTGCGATGCTGCCGCGCCGGATCCCGGAGGTGCCGGGCGCGCGGATCGCCGTGCGCTACCGGGCCGCCCGGATGGGCCGGGACATCGGCGGCGACTGGTACGACGTGATCCCGCTCGGCGCGGGCCGGGTCGGGGTGATGATCGGAGACGTGGAGGGCCACGACACGGACGCGGCCGCCGTCATGGGCCAGTTGCGGATCGTGCTGCGCGCGTACGTCCTGGAAGGGCACACCCCCGGCACGGCGATGGCCCGCGCCTCCGCGTTCCTGCGCGACCTGGCCACCGACCGCTTCGCCACCTGCACCTACGCCGAGATCGACCTCAACACCGGCATGCTGCGCATGGTCCGGGCCGGCCACCTGGACCCCGTCGTCCGGCGCGGCGACGGCAGCTGCCACCGCGTCCAGGTCGCGGGCGGCCTTCCGCTGGGCCTGCCTCCGCGCGACCGGCAGGGCAGCGGGTCCGGCTACCCCGTCACGTCCCTCGAACTGCACCCCGGGGACACCCTGCTGCTCTGCACCGACGGCCTGATCGAGCGGCCCGGCCGCGACCCCGAGGCCGGCATGCGGGAGCTCATGGACACCGCCGGCGCGGGCCCCACCGACGTCGAGGAGCTCGCCGACGTGCTCTGCGACCTGGTCGGGGACGCGGGCGGCGGGGACGACATGGCCCTGCTCCTGCTGCGCCGCCGGGGCGCCGCCGTGCCGCGCGGCGGAGGCCCGTTGCACCAGCGGCTCACGCCCGGCGACGCGGACGGGCCGGCGATGGCCCGCCACCTGATCCGGGCCGCGGTCGCCGCGTGGGGTGCACGGGAGAAGGCCGACGAGATCGAGCTGGCGGCGGACGAGCTGATGACCAACGCCCTGGTCCACACCGACGGCGGTGGCCACGTCGTCATGTGGCTGACGGCGGGGAGCCGCATCCGGATCGAGGTGGAGGACACGAGCAGTGCCCTGCCGAGGCGTCGGGAAGCGGGGGACTGGGCGGTGTCGGGCCGTGGCCTGATGCTGGTGGACCGGCTCGCGGACGACTGGGGCGTGGAGCCGCGGGGCAGCGGAAAGAGCGTGTGGTGCGAGTTCGACGTCCCCGCCCCGGCGCCGGGGCCCGTGCCGGGGCCACTGCCGGGTGGAAGCGTCGGTGCGGATGCGGATGCGGATGCGGGTGCGGACGCGGGTGCGGACGCGGACGCGGGTGCCGGGCGGATGCCGGGCACGGCGGCGGGGCCGCGGCTCCCACGGCCCGAACCGGAATCCCCACCCGAGCCGGCCGGAACACCGCAGGTGGCGTGGGACGACTGAGGCCCCGCGACGGTCGGGCGGCAAATGGCTGAACACGCCACTTTCCGGCGGGCGGACGACCCGATCGTCCTACGAAGTGATCGATGCTGCCTGGATGCCGAGCCTTCGCCCGCTGCTGCCCGCCCTGCTCGCCGCGGCCCTCGCGGCCCCCGCCCACGCCGCGGGCTCCGAGGCGCGGGAACATCCGGCGTACTCCGCGACCCGGGACCGCCCCGGGCAGCTCGCGTCCGCCCCGACCCGTGGGCTCTTCGTCACCCCGGAGCTCCGGGGACAGCCGCCGTTCCCCGCGCCCGCCGGATTGTCCGCGCCCGCCGGGTTGTCCGGGCCGTCCGGGTTCCCCGGCCCCTTCGCGTCCGTACCGGGTTTCGCGCTCGCCGGGGGATCCGAGGGGCGTGCGTACGCGGGACCCGTCGGGTCTCCGACCGGCCTGCCGGCAGCTGCGGCTCCAGGCCCGGCCTTCCCCGCCTTCCCCACGGCTCCCGCGCACCCCGCCGCCGCGGACCCCGTCGACGGGATCGAGACCGCCAGGGTCGGGCGGCAGGTGGCGCCGGGGGTGCGGTTGGAGTCGTACGACCGGCTGGAGGGGGACCGGTGGCTCCGGATCGACGAACTGGTGGCGGACCTCGGGGCGGGGAGCGGGGTGCGGGCCGAGTACCTGGGCGGCGTCGGGCCCGCCACCGTGGCCGAGGCCGCCGCCCGGCACGCCGCCGGGCCCGGCCGGCGGGTCGTCGCCGCCGTCAACGGGGACTTCTTCGACATCCGGGCCACCGGAGCCCCCCTCGGCCCGGGCGTCCGCGCGGGCCGGCTGCTGCACTCCGCCTCGCCCGGACCAGGAGGCGGCGCCGCCGTCGGGTTCGGGGCGGACGGCACCGGCCGCGTCCTGCGCCTCCCGGCGGCCGGCGCGGTCACCCTGCCCGACGGTCCGGCCCGCCCTCTGGCCGGGTACAACGCCGCCCGGCCACCGGCGGAGGGCTTCTCCGCCTACACCGCCGACTGGTCGGGCAGGACCCTCCCCACCCCGGCCCCCGGCCCCGGCGCCATGGTCGAACTCCGCGACGCAACGGTCGTCGCGCCGGCCCGGACCCCGCTCCGGTCCGCCCGGCCCCGGCGCCCCGCCCCCGGCACCACCCTGTTGTTCGCGAGCGGTGCGCGGCAGACGGCCGCCCTCGTGGCCCTGCGCACCGGGGACCGGGTGACCGTCACCGCGCGGCCCCTGCCCACGTCCGGGCCGGTTCCCGTGGCCGCCGTCGGGGGCCGTGAGCCCCTGGTCGTCGACGGGAGGCCACTGGACCACACGGGTCGGCCCAACGACACGGCCGCCCCGCGCACCGCCGCCGCCCTGTCCGAGGACGGCCGCCGACTGCGGCTCGTCACGGTCGACGGCCGACAGCGCGACAGCGGCGGCCTCACCCTCACCGGACTCGGACGGCTCCTGCACCGCCTCGGCGCGCACCAGGCCCTCAACCTCGACGGCGGCGGCTCCTCGACCCTGCTCGCGTCGGCACCCGGAGCGTCGACCCCGAGCACGGAGAACTCCCCGTCCGACGGAAGTCCCCGCCCCGTCCCCAACGGGCTCGTGCTCACCGCGCCGACCGGCTCCGGGCAGCTCGCCGGGTACCGCGTCGAAGCACAAGGCGCCGCCACCAGGCTGTTTCCCGGGCTGACCCGCACCCTCACCGCCACCGGCCACGACACCTCGTTCGGCCCCGCCGCGGGCACCCCGCGATGGACCGCCGGCAGCGGCCGGATCGGCCCGGACGCCGTGTTCCGTGCCGGCAAGCCCGGTCCCGTCACCGTCGAGGCCCGGCGCGGCAGCGCCCGCGGCACCCTCCGCCTCGACGTGCTCGGTCCGCCGGCCCGGATCCGGCCCGCCCCGGCCCGGATCGGCCTCCTGACCCGCGACGAGAGCGCCACGCTCACCCTGACGGGGTACGACGCCCAGGGCGCGGCCGCCCCCGTCGAACCCCGGGACGTGACCCTGCACTACGACCGCGGTCGGTGGAGCGTCACCGAGGACGGGCACGGCGGCTACACCGTCACGGCCCTCGTTCCGCGGGCCACCGGCCGGCTGCGCGCCACCATCCGCGCCTCCGACTCGGATCCCGCCGGCGGCTCCGCCACCGGCGTCACCGCCGAAGTGGCCCTCGGCGTCGGCTCGGTGACCCGGCCCCTCTCCGCCCTGGACGACGCCGCCGCCTGGACCGGTACGGGCGCGGCACCGGCCGAGGGCCGGCCGGGCCGGGGCCTCGCCCTGGAACCCGGCCCCGGCCGGCCTGCCGGGGCGACCCCGCCCCGGCCGCTGCCCGTACCGGAGCTCGCCCGGTCGGTGTCGTTGTGGGTCCACGGTGACGCCTCGGGGGCCCGGCCCGCCCTCGAACTGCTCGACGCGGACGGGGCCGTGGTGACCCTGCGGGGGCCCGCCGTGGACTGGGCCGGCTGGCGGGAGCTGAACCTCCCCCTGCCCGGCACCGCCGAGCGGCCCCTGACCCTCACCCGGCTCTCCGCCACCGGAACCCGCTCCGGCCGCCTGGTCCTGGACACGCTCACCGCCCCGACCCCGCCCACCGGTCCCGCCGTGCCCGGCACCGTCCGCCCGGACCCCGTCGTGGCCTCCGCCGACGAGGTCCGGGCACGGTCCTGGAGGTTCGCCGTCGCCCCGGCCCCGGCCCCGGGGACGGCCGTACCGGCCGGGACCGCGGACCTCGTGCTGACCGGCGCCGAGCCGCGGCCGTTCGTCCACCGCGGCGTACGGTTCCTGCCGCTCGACACCACCCGCCGGACCCTCGACGGCGGCGGCCTCGCCCGGATGCGCGCCCTGACCGGGGCCCTCGACGCCGCCGCCCGGGAGCCCTGGACGGGTGCGCTGGCCGTCGTGGCTCCGTACGCCCCCCACACCGTCGACCGCAAGGAAGCGGCTCTGCTGACCCGGCGCCTCGCGGAGTTCCGGCGTGACACCGGGAAGAACGCGGTGCTCATCATTCCCGGAGCGCCCCGCTTCTCGGCCGTCCGCGGCGAGGGCGTCCCGACCGTCGCGACGACCCGCACGACCCGCACCCTGTTCGGCGTCGACGCCTTCCCGGCGCCGGGCCACGAGTGGCTGTCGGTACGTCAGGAACGCCCGTAGACCGTGTCCGAAAACCGCGGCGCGGGAAGCCCTGTTGCCGCCCTGTTCCCTCGTACCACCGCGACTTAGCATGCTCGGGTTGCACCCGGAACTGCCCCGTCCGCTGATCGACCTCCTCGCCGCCGACCCGGAACCGAACGTCCGCGCCGTGATCGCCCGGCGACGGGAGACCACGCCGGCGGTACGACGGTCCATCGAGGCCGATCTGCGCGCCGGCGCCGACCGTTTCCTCGCGGACCCGGCCGTGGCGACCGAGGAGGACCTGGCCCGCTACGCGGCGTCCTTCGGGCCGCACGGTTGTCCGCCGCGCACGCCGCCCGTCCCCGACGCTCCGCAGCCCTCCCTCGCGGAGATGGAGGAGCTCCTGTCCCGCGCGGGCCTGTGAAACACCGGTGAACCACCCCCGGGTGATGAGTCCTACAGTCGTACGAGGGTGACCTCGGTCGCCTTCACGCTCGTCCAGACGGCCACGCCGTCGGTCACGCCGAGTTCGGCGGCCGCCTCCGGGGTGATCTCCGCGACCAGGTCGGGCGCCTCGGCCGAGGCGATCAGCACGCGGAGCCGGCTGCCCACGGCGGTGATCTCCCGGACCGTGCCGGGCCAGACGTTGCGCGGGCTGCCGCTCGGGCGCTCCCGGTGCACGGACACCGCCTCGGGGGCGATGATCGCGAGGGCCTGCGCGCCCTCGGGCAGCGTCTCCGCGACCACCAACCGACCGCCGTCCGCGAGGGCGAGGCCTTCGGCGGACGCGGTTCCGGGCCACGCGTTGCGGCCGAGCATCCGAGCCACCCAGGGAGACCGCGGATGCCGGGTGACCTCGGCGGGCGCCGCGTCCTGGAGGGTCCGGCCGTCGGCGAGTACGAGGACCCGGTCGGCCAGCGACACCGCCTCGACCGGGTCGTGGGTGACGATGAGGCAGACGCCGCCGAAGCCGGCCAGGTGGGTGCGCAGGGTGTGGCGCACGCGGGCGCGCGTCGTCTGGTCGAGGGCCGCGAGGGGCTCGTCGAGCAGCAGCAGCCGGGGGCGGGCGGCCAACGCCCGGGCCAGGGCGACGCGTTGCGCCTGCCCGCCGGACAGCTGTGCGGGCTTGCGCCGGGCGAGGTGACCGACACCGAGCCGGTCCAGCCAGGCCTGGGCCTCGCGGCGGGCGGTCACCCGGTCGGTGCCGCGCGCGCGGAGCCCGTACGCCGTGTTCGCGAGGGCCGTCAGGTGCGGGAACAGGGCCCCGTCCTGCGGGACCCACGCGACCTGCCGCCGGTGCGGGGGCAGCGCGGTCACGTCCGTGTCGCCGAGGCTGAGCGTGGCGTGGGCGCGGGGCGTCAGGCCGAGCAGGGCGCGCAGCAGGGTGGTCTTGCCCGCGCCGTTCTCCCCGACGACGGCGATGGTGGTGCCCGGTGCGGCGTCCAGGGTGAGCCGGTTGAAGCCGGTCACCTCCGCGTGCAGGGGCCAGCGTCCGTCGTCGGCCCCCTTCGCCGCGTCGGATCCGGATGCCGTCCCCGTGATGTCGGGTCCGGGCGCGGCGGGTTCCTCCGCCACGGGCGGGACCTCGGTCGCGGGACGGGCGACGGGGGTGCCGGTCCAGCGGCCGCGCAGGGCGATCAGTACGCCCATGGCGATGGCGAGCAGCAGCAGCGAGACCGAGGTCGCGGCCTCCGGCTGGTCCTGGAGCAGCAGGTAGACCTGGAGGGGCAGGGTCTGCGTGGTGCCCGGCAGGTTGCCGGCGAAGGTGATGGTCGCACCGAACTCGCCGAGCGCGCGGGCCCAGGTGAGTGCCGCGCCCGCGATCAGCCCGGGGGCCACCATGGGCAGCGTCACGGTGAAGAAGACCCGTACCGGCGAGGCGCCCAGGGAGGCGGCGGTCTCCTCGTAGCTCTGCTTGAGGCCGCCGAGCGCGCCCTCCAGGCTGATGACGAGGAACGGCATCGCGACGAAGGTGGCCGCGACGACGGCGCCCGAGGTGTGGAAGGGCAGCGTGATGTCGAAGGTCTCCTCCAGCCACGGCCCGAGCAGCCCGCGCCGCCCGAATCCCAGCAGCAGCGCCACACCGCCGACGGTCGGCGGCAGCACCATCGGCAGCAGGACCAGCGAGCGGACGAGGGCCTTGCCCGTGAAGTCGACGCGGGCCAGCAGCCAGGCGAGCGGTACGCCGAGGACCAGCGACAGCCCGAGCGCCCACAGGGACACCACCAGCGACAGTTTGAGGGCCTCGACGACGCCGGGGCTGGTGAGGTGGGTTCCGAGTTCGCCCCACTGGGTCCGGGTGAGGATGCCGATCAGGGGCAGCAACAGGAACGCGATGGCGAGCAGCGCGGGGAGCGCCAGCGTCATGGGCGGCCGGTTGCGGGTGCGGAGTCTGCTCATGGGGGTTCCTGGCTGGAGCTGCTGGGACCGGTACCGGGAGGTGCCGGGGACGAAGCCTACGGAGCGCGGTGCGCCGCCGGGGCCGGGAGCGCCGAGAGGGTCGGGAGCGCCGCCGGGGCCGGGAGCGCCGAGGGGGACTGCCCGTCCCCCCGGACCGGGCAGTCCCCCTCGGCGCCGTTCGGCGTGGCGGTCACGGCTTCTGGAAACCGGCGTCCTGGAGGATCTTCTGCGCCTCGGGGCCGTTCAGCCAGGTCACGAACGCGGCGGCGGCCTCGGCGTTCTTGGACTGCTTGAGCGTCGCGGCCGGGTAGGAGGCGACGGCGTTCTGGTCGTCCGGGATGTCGACCGTGACGACCTTGTCGCCGGACTTGGCGGAGTCGGTCTTGTAGACGAGACCGGCGTCGGCCTCACCGAGCTCGACCTTGCTGAGCACGGCGCGGACGTTGGGCTCCTGGGAGACCGGCTTCACCTCGACCTTCTGGGCGTCGAGGATCTGCTTGCTGTAGCGGCCGACGGGGACCTCGGGCGCGGCGAGGACCACCTTCAGCTTGGTGTCGGCCAGGTCCTTCAGGTCGTCGACCTTGAAGGGGTTGCCCTTGCCCGTCGCGATGACGAGACGGTTCTTCGCGATCACCGAGGGATCGTTGGTCTCGGCCTTGAGGCCGTCCATCGTCTTGGTGTCGGCGGTGACGAGCGCGTCGGCCGGGGCGCCCTGCTTCACCTGCGCGGCGAGTTCCTGCGAGCCGGCGAAGGAGAAGGTGACCTTCGTACCGGGGTGGGCCTTCTCGTAGGCGGCGCCCGCGGCTTTGAACACGTCGGTGAGCGAGGACGCGGCGAGGACGGTCAGGTTCGCGGCCTTGGCCCCGGCGGGCGCGGAGGCCGAAGCGGAGGTGGAGGCGCCGGTGTCGGACTTCTTGTCGCCGCCGCCACAGGCGGACAGCGGCACGAGAAGGGCCGCGGTGAGCGCGGCGGCCGCGGCACGGCGGTTGATGATCAGGGACATGGCTGGGTGCTCCTCGGTCGGGTCGGCGGCCGGCCGGGTGCCGGGACCGCGTGTGGGTGACCCGCGCCGGTGACGGGCGGAGCGGGGCGGGGAGGTCTGGGGACAGCGGAAGGCGAGAGCGGCGGCTGCGGGCGGTGGGGGTCGGCGGGGGTCGGCGGGGCGAGGGGGCGGAACGCGGGCCGGGCCGGATCAGGCTCGGTCGACGTGCACGCTGGTGGACTTCACGCGGGCGGTGGCCCGCATTCCGACCTCCAGCCCCAGTTCCTCGACGGCCTCACGGGTCAGCAGGGAGACCAGGCGGTGGGGACCCGCCTGGATCTCGACCTGGGCGGACACGTCGCCGAGCTTCACCGCCGTGACGATGCCGGGGAAGGAGTTGCGCACCGAGGTGTAGGGCTCTCCGTCCTCGATGTGCGCGCCCTGACCCACCTCCACGGAGAAGGCGGCCAGGTCACGGCCGTTGATCAGGCGACGGCCGCCCTCGTCGCGATGGGTCGCGACCCGGCCGGCGTCGGCCCAACGGCGTGCCGTGTCCGGGCTGACGCCCAGCAGGCGCGCCGCCTGTCCGATGGTGTAGGACTGCATGTGCGACAAGGTAGGGGCATACCTCGGGCATTTGCAATTCGTTTGGAACGATCTCCATTGCAGATGCCATGCTCGTTGTGTTATCCGCCAAAAGTCATTCCGTTCTCGGCCGCCGCGCTCGGTAAAGTCGGGGCATGGCTGACGAAAAGACGCAGGAGCCGTCGACGACCGCAACGCCCCCGGCCGGGCCGGTGGAGGAGGGGAGCGCCCGGGTGGACGCCTGGATCTGGTCGGTGCGTCTGACGAAGACCCGCTCCGTCGCGGCGACCGCCTGCCGGGCGGGCCACGTGAAGGTCAACGGGGAACGCGCGAAGCCGGCGCAGACGGTGCGCGCGGGAGACGAGGTACGGCTCTTCCATGCGGGCCGCGAACGCATCGTGGTCGTCCGGCGGCCCGTGACGAAGAGGGTCGGCGCCCCGGTCGCCGCCGAGTGCTTCATCGACAACAGCCCGCCGCCGCCCACCCCCGTCGAGGCCGCCGTGGTCGGCATCCGCGACCGGGGGACGGGTCGGCCGACGAAGCGCGACCGCCGGGAGATCGCGAACCTGCGCGGCCGCTGACGGGCGCACCGCACCCGCACCGACCGACGCCTCCCGCACCGACCGACGCCTCCCGCACCGACCGGTGCGGGTCGGCCGGGGCGGGGCCGCACGCGTCCGGCCGGTGCGGGTCGGTCAGGCCTTGCGGTACGCGTACGCCTCCGCGGCGACGGCCACGACCGCCTCCAGGTCCGCACCGGCCGAGGCGGCGACGACCGCCGCCACCGCCCCCTCGACGAAGGGCGCGTCCACCAGCCGGGACCCGGCCGGCAGCTCGTCCTCCGCCAGCAGCGACTTCACCGTCAGTACCGAGCTGCCGAGGTCCACCAGCAGCGCGACTCCCGCGCCCCCGTCCACCGCCGACGCGGCCGCCAGGATCAGGTCAGCACTCGTACCCAGACCGCCGTCGGCGGTGCCGCCCGCCGGGGCCACCGGGGCCACCGCGCCGCGACCGGCCAGCCCCCGGGCCAGCTCGGCCACGGACTCCGCGACGGCGGCGCTGTGCGACACCAGCACGACCCCGACCAGCGGCCCGGCGCTCACGCGGCGCCCTCCGCGGTGTCGGCCAGCGCGTCCAGCAGCAGGGCGGACGAGGTGGCCCCCGGATCCTGGTGCCCGACGCTGCGCTCGCCGAGGTAGCTGGCCCGGCCCTTGCGGGCGATCAGCGGCACCGTCGCCCGGGCGCCGTTCTCCGCCGCCTCCGCGGCGGCCCGGTACGAGGTGCCCAGCGCCGCCACTCCCGGCACCAGCGCGTCCAGCATCGTCTTGTCGCCCGGCGCCGCGCCACCCAGCACGGCCACCGCGCCCACGCCCGCCGACAGGGCCTCGCGCAGCTCGTCGTCGGAGACCCCGGCGGCCTCGCCGAGCTCCTTGCCGGTGCGGCGCAGCAGCGTCCCGTACAGCGGTCCGGACGCGCCGCCGACCGTGGAGATCAGGGTCCGCCCGGCGAGCTGGAGCAGCGCGCCGGGCGGGGTCGCCGGATCGGCGCCGGCCAGGGCGCTCCGTACGGCCACGAACCCGCGCAGCAGGTTGCTTCCGTGATCGGCGTCCCCGATGGGGGAGTCGAGCTCGGTCAGTCGGTCCGCCTCGCGTTCCACCGCCGCAGCGGTGGTGTCCATCCAGCGTCGGAAGAAGTCTGCGTCACGCACCGGGTCTCCTCGCCTCGCCTCGCACCCGCCTGGGCCCGTCCCGCTCCACCCTACGACCGCCGGCGCGCCCGGCGGCCGCGCGGCGCAGCGCGGGGCTCCGTACGGACGCGGACGCGAGCGGGGAGCGGGTCAGGGGCGGGAGGCGGACAGGGGAGGGCGCCCACGGGCGGAACCGGCGACGACCGCCGACGACCGGGGTGCGGCCGGGGCACGGTACCAGCCTTTCGGGGGGTTGCCCGGATGTCTATCCGATCGTGATTGCCTTGATGTCCCGTCACCACGGGCGGCACTAGCGTCCCTTGGCACCCGGGAGTGCGGATGTGTCCGGGCGGCCCGCAGCGGCCGCCGGTACGGCCCGCAGCCCTCCTGGCCCCCAGAGCAAGGAGGTACTGTGCCGTCACTGCGTCGGTCGTCCGTCGGCAGCATGTCGCTCGCTTCGAGGCACGTGATCGGGACGGGCATCGTCATCGGTGCCCTCGCCTTCACCCTGATCGCCCTGCTGATCCCCGTGGACAAGTTCGGCGGTACGTCCGCCTCCGCCGCCACGGCCACAGCGGATGACGACGGCGCCGGAACCCTGAGCACGGCCTTCGGGCCGCTGACCCCCGCGGACCGGGACTTCGTACGCAAGGTCCGGCTCGCCGGCCTGTGGGAACTCCCCGCCGGCCGGCAGGCCCAGCAACGTCCCACTCGCCCCACGGTGAAGACCGCCGGTGAGCACCTCGTGGAGGGCCACACCGAACTGGACCGCCGGGTACTGGAGGTGGGGCAGGCCCTCGGCGTCGAACTGCCGGACCGGCCCAGCACGCAGCAGCAGGACTGGCTCGACCAGTTGGACCGGGCCCAGGGCGCCCAGTACGAACGACTGTTCGCCCAACTGCTGCGCCGGGCGCACGGGAAGGTCTTCGCCCTCGTGGCGCAGATCCGGTCCCAGACCCGCAATTCCATGGTCCGCGCCCTGGCCACCGATGCCAACGCCACCGTTCTGGACCACATCTCGGTCCTGGAGGACACCGGGCTGGTCGATTTCGACGGCCTCGCGGACGCCCCACCGGCTCCCTCCACCGTTTCCCGATCGACGAAGTGAAGTGATCGCATGAGTCAAAAGGGCCACAAACGCCGCCTCCGACCCGCCCACAAGGCCCTCGCCGTGGTGGCCGCCCTCGTCATGGGCGGCGGCGGGGTCGGTCTCCTCGCCCAGGGCGCCTCCGCCGGGCAGGACGGCAAGGCGGCGGTGACCGCCACCATCGACTGCCCCGACGTCGGCGACAAGCTCCGCGACGTCCCCGAGCAGGCACGCAAGGAGGTCGACGAGAACCTCGCCCAACTCGACACCCAGGTCGCCGACGCCTACGCCAAGCTCTCCTCCGGCCGGGCCAAGGGCAACGCCCTCCTCGGCGACCTGAAGAACCAGCGCGGCCGGACCATCGGCAGTCTCTCCGACGCGATGGCGAAGCAGGGCTCCCGCCCCCAGGGCCTGGACCAGCTGAGCGCCTGCTCGATGCAGGAGGCCGCGGCCGCGGACCCCGCGGACGTGAAGAACGCCCAGGCGGCCGGTGCCGCGCCGGCCGCGGCCAAGGGCGCCGGAGGTCCGGCGCGCAGCGACTTCGTCGCCATCGGCACCGTACGGCCCAACGTGCGCAAGCCCGCCGCCCGCGGGGGAGCGTCCACCGGAACCTTCTCCGTGCAGTGCGGGCGCAACGAGAACGGCCACTTCAACCCGGACAACGTCATCGTCGCGCCCGGCGTCAGCAACGGCGCGCACCACATGCACGACTACGTCGGCAACAAGACCACCGACGCGTTCTCCACCAACAACAGCCTCGCCGCGTCCGGAACGACCTGCACCAACGGCGACCAGTCCACCTACTACTGGCCGGTGCTGCGACTGCGCAACGGACAGAAGGAACGGGACGCGGCCGCGCCCGGCGGCGGTCAGGACGGGAACGTCGGCACGATCCTCCAGCCCAAGCAGGTGACGATCGACTTCAAGGGCAGCCCCGCGAGCAAGGTCACCGCCATGCCGCGGTTCCTGCGCGTCATCACCGGTGACGCCAAGGCGCTCACCAACGGGACGGCCAACGCCAACGCCTCTTGGAGCTGCACCGGGTTCGAGAACCGGCAGCTGAAGGACAAGTACCCGATCTGCCCCAAGGGCAGCGACGTCGTGCGCACCTTCAACTTCCAGAGCTGCTGGGACGGACGCAACACCGACAGCGCCAACCACCGTACGCACGTGGCGTTCGCGGACAAGAACGGCTCCTGCCCGAACGGCTTCAAGGCCATCCCGCAGCTCGTGCAGCGGATCGTGTACGGGGTGCAGCCCGGCGCGAAGTTCGCCGTGGACAGCTTCCCCGAGCAGTTGCACAAGCCGGTGACCGACCACGGTGACTTCATCAACGTCATGTCGGACAACCTGATGGCCGGCGCGGTGCGCTGCATCAACGGTGGGCGCACCTGCCGCTGAGAACCTCGGGGCGCACGCCTTCCCTCCCCGGCGTCACCCCGAGAGCGGGGGGGGGGGGGGGGGGGGGGGGGGGGGGGGGGGGGGGGGGGGGGGGGGGGGGGGGGGGGGGGGGGGGGGGGG
>NZ_JANFAK020000183.1 GCF_024721315.2 Streptomyces sp. Isolate_45 | reverse complement strand
CCCCCCCCCTTTTTTAATCATACGCCGACCACCGATAACAACACTTGCTGCAAAAATATTACCCAACACGACGCTCTTCCGATCTGGCGAGCGCGGCCGGGGCGGCGAGGCCGCCGAGCACGGCCGCGAGGACCACGGCCGCGGCGCCGCGCCTGAGCCACTGCTTGCCGGTCCGGGTGTCCGTGTGCGTCGTCGTTGTCATGTCCCGAACGCTAGGCGCGGCACGGATGCCGGTGACATCCCGTCACCCCCCGGGCCGGGCAGGGGGACAACCCCCCGTCGGGGTTGACCCGCGCCGCCGGACGATGACGGGGGAGGCCGCCGACGGCCTGCCGGTCGGCCGACTGCGGGGAAGGCCTGCGGGCGGTGCTCGGCCGGCTGTGGGGCGGACCCGTGGGCCCGTCGGGACAGGCCGCCCCGCCCTCAGAACAGTGGCAGCTGACCCGGGTGCGGGCCCAGGACCAGACCGTCCAGCGTCGGAGCCGACGCGCCGAGCACGACGCGGGCGCGGGAGCCGGGGCAGGACACCATGCCGCCCCGGTCCCGGCCGGTGGGAGGATCGTGGCGGGCGATCCGACCGGCCGTCACGGCGCAGTCGCGGCCGCAGGCGGGGCAGGCCCGCCGGGGGGAGTGGGACATGCCCCCAGTCTGCCCTGCCGCACCGACACCGGAACCGGCGGCCGGGACCCGTACGGGCCGGGCCCGGCCTCAGCCCCTGTGGCTCGCCAGCCAGGACTCGTGGGCCCGGCTGACGCGGGTCCACAGCGCCGACCGGTCCGCCGGGGTGAAGTCGTCGAGCTTCCGGTCGAAGACGGAGGCGATGACGTCGAAGAACTCCTCGGGCGTGGTCAGTTCCCGTTCCGACACCGGCTTGCCCGGCTCGACGCGGCTCAGGACCCGGCCGCGCAGGGCGTCGACGCCGTGCTCGTCGCGCCGCAGCAGCGCGCAGGTCCGTACGAAGCCGGAGTCCTCCGAGGTCGACAGACGCGCGTGCTCGGCCTCGAAATCGGCCGTCGAGGCCGGGGCCCGCAGGAAGTTCATCACCGGGGCGGACGCGCCGTCGTTGAGGTACGTCCAGCCGGGTGCCGCGTCGGGCGCCGACTCCTCCAGCCGGTAGGTGGTGCCGCTCCGCTCGTACGCGCCGGCGCGCAGCGGCAGCGGCTCGTACGGTCCGTCGCCGAGCCCCGTCTCGACGAGGTACTCCTGCCCGTCCACCCGTACCGTCAGCACCAGGTGGTCGCCGCTGACGTCGCGCCGGTGGGCCTCGGCCCGCTGCATGACGCCCCCGACGTGGCGGGTCACCTCGTACCCGAGGGTTTCCAGGAGCAGCGCGAAGGCGCCGTTGAGGTGGAAGCAGTAGCCGCCCCGCCCGGCCGCGATGCGGCGCGCCGACAGCTCGGGGTCGATGCCGGGCGGCCGGCCGAGCTGGATGTCGAGGTTCTCGTACGGAACGCGTTCCAGGTGGGCGCGCTGGAGCGCGAACAGCCCTTCCGCGGAAGGGGTACCGGGGTCGGTGATGCCGAGTCGCCGCAGGTAGCCGGCGCGTATGCCAGAGGTCATGTCCGCACGATAGGACCTGGGTCCGCCTCCGCACGCACCTTATTCGTCGACCGGCTGTCGATCACCCGTGGATCACCCGTGGATCACTTGTCGATGTCGCCGACGACGAAGAACAGCGAACCGAGGATCGACACCATGTCCGCGACCAACTGCCCCGGCAGCAGGACGGCCAGCGCCTGGATGTTGTTGAAGGAGGCGCTGCGCAGCTTCAGCCGGTACGGCGTCTTCTCGCCCTTCGAGACGAGGTAGTAGCCGTTGATGCCGAGCGGGTTCTCGGTCCACGCGTACGTGGCCCCCTCGGGCGCCTTCAGCACCTTGGGCAGACGCTGGTTGATCGGCCCCGGCGGCAGTTCGGCCATCCGGTCCAGGCAGGCCACCGCCAGGTCGAGGGCGTTGTGCGTCTGGTCGAGCAGTACCTCGAAGCGGGCCAGGCAGTCGCCCTCGGTACGGGTGACCACCTTCAGGACGTCCTGGAGCTCCCCGTACGCCAGGTACGGCTCGTCACGGCGCAGGTCGAAGTCGACGCCGGAGGCACGGGCGATCGGCCCGGACACCCCGTACGCGTGCACCGCCTCGGCGGACAGGACGCCGACGTTCCGGGTGCGGCCGCGGAAGATCTCGTTGCCGCGGACGAGCTTGTCGTAGACGTCCATCCGGGTCCGGACGTCGGCGATGGCCGCGCGGGCCCGGCCGAGCCAGCCCGCCGGGAGGTCCTCCTTGAGGCCGCCGACGCGGTTGAACATGTAGTGCATGCGGCCGCCGGAGATCTCCTCCATCACGGCCTGGAGCTCCTCGCGCTCGCGGAACGCGTGGAAGATCGGGGTGATCCCGCCCAGTTCGAGGGGGTACGACCCGAGGAACATGAGGTGGTTCAGGACCCGGTTCAGCTCGGCGAGGAGCGTACGCATCCACACCGCGCGCTCGGGGACCTCCATGCCGAGCATCCGCTCGACGGCCATGACCACGCCCAGCTCGTTGGAGAACGCGGACAGCCAGTCGTGGCGGTTCGCGAGCATCACGATCTGGCGGTAGTCGCGGGCCTCGAAGAGCTTCTCGGCGCCGCGGTGCATGTAGCCGACCACCGGTTCGGCGCTGACGATCCGCTCACCGTCCAGGACGAGCCGCAGGCGCAGCACACCGTGCGTGGAAGGGTGCTGCGGTCCGATGTTGAGCACCATGTCGGTGCTCTCCGCCGCTCCGCCGATGCCGACCGTGGTCTCCGTCATGGCCGCATTGTCTCAGCCCTACGCTGGGGGCATGGAAACCGGGACGCAGGGTGAGACGGCCCCGCCCGAATGGGTGGGGCTGCCGGGCGGGCTCCTCTCCATGCGGCGGCTGCTGCTGGTGATCTGGACCGTGCTCCTCACGGCGGTGACGGGCGTGCTGCTGGGCCTGCTCGCCGGGCCCGGGTGGGCCTTCCTCGGGGCGGTCTGGCTCGGGGTCCTGGCCTGGGGGTGGGTGATGCTCGGGCGGAACTGGCGGTCCTGGCGGTACGCCGAGCGCGCGGACGACCTGCTGATCAGCCGGGGAGTGCTGTGGCGGGAACAGACCGTGGTCCCGTACGGGCGGATGCAGCTCGTCGAGGTGACCTCGGGGCCGCTGGAGCGGCGCTTCGGCCTGTCCTCCGTCCAACTGCACACGGCCGCCGCGGCGACGGACGCCAAGATCCCGGGGCTGGTGCCGGCCGAGGCCGAGCGGCTGCGGGACCGGCTGACGGAGCTCGGCGAGGCAAGGTCGGCGGGCCTGTGAGCGTGCCGGCGGACCGGCCGGACGCGGCGCAGGAGAACACCGGCGGCGGGATCGTCGAGCGGCGGCTGCACCTCCTGACCCCGCTGCGCCGCGCGTGGGTCCCGATCGCCGCGACCGTCGGCGTCATCGTCCAGCAGGGCGAACAGGCCCGGGAGTGGGTGACCGACCTGTCCCAGGGGCTGCGCGTGCTGGTCCTGGTCGCCCTGGTCCTCGTCTTCGGCGTGTACGGGTTCCTCAGCTGGTGGTTCACCCACTACGCCGTCACCGACACCGAGCTGCGCATCCGCACCGGCCTCATCTTCCGCCGCACCGCCCACATCCGCCTCGACCGGATCCAGGCGATCGACGTCACGCGGCCGCTGCTGGCCCGCGTCGCCGGGGTCGCGAAGCTGCGGCTCGACGTGATCGGCACCGACGCGAAGGACGAGCTGGCCTTCCTCGGCGAAGGGGAGGCCGTCGCCCTGCGCGCCGAACTGCTCGCCCGGGCCGCCGGATTCGCCCCCGCCGAGGCCGTCTCGGTCGGCCAGGCCCCGGAACGGGGGCTGCTCCGGGTCTCCGTCAGGGACCTGGTGGTGTCCCTGCTGCTCAGCCTCGACGTGTGGGCCGCGCTCATCGCCGGCGTCACCGTCCCGGTGGTCGTCCGGTGGTTCAGCGACAGCCTCTGGGTGACCGTGGCCACCCTCGTCCCGATGCTGGGCGCGGTCTGGACCGGCAGCCTCGGCCGGTTCCTCACCGAGTACGACTGGACCGTCGCCGAGTCCCCCGACGGGCTGCGCCTCGACCACGGACTGCTGGACCGGGCGCACGAGACGGTCCCGCCGGGGCGCGTGCAGACCGTACGCGTCATCGAACCGCTGCTGTGGCGGCGGCGCGGCTGGGTGCGGGTGGAGCTGGCCGTGGCGGGCTCCAAGAACGGGCTCCTGGTCCCGGTGGCCACCCGCGACGCCGCCCACGCCGTGATCGCCCGGGTGCTGCCCGGCGCCGACCTGGGGGCCCTGGTCTTCGCCCCGTCGCCGAGCGCGGGTTCGCGGTGGGTGGTACCGGTGTGGTGGAAGGGGTACGGGCTGGCCGTCTCGGCGGAGCTCTTCGCCGCCCGGCGCGGGCGCCTGTGCCGGCGTACGGAGATCGTCCCGCATGCGAAGGTCCAGAGCGTGCGCCGCTCGCAGGGCCCCTGGGAACGCGCCCGCGGGGTCGCCGACCTGCACGTGGACACCGGCGCCAACAACACCGTCACCGCCCGGCTGCGCGCGTCGGCGGAGGCCTCCGAACTCCTCGACGCCCAGGCACTCCGCTCCCGCACCTCCCGCGCGACGGCCCGGCCGGACCGCTGGATGACGTGAGCGGAGAAGGGAACCGTGCCCAAGTGGCGGACGACCCGGCGGCGGCAGCCGCGTTCGGCGTGTTGGAACGGCTTCGGGCGGCGCGGTGGCCGGGGGAGTGGGACTTCGCGTTCGGGCACGTGAAGTCCCGTCGGGTGCTGTTCCGCGAGTACCTGCGGCGGGCCGCCGTCCTGTGCCGGGCCCACGGCTGTGAAGACGGCTGGCCCTTCGTCGACGTCACCGCGCACCTGGACCCCGCGTTCCGGTCCGCGGTGGAGGTTTCGGGGGAACTCGCGGAGTTCCTGAGCCGGCTGCCCGGCCGGGAAGTCGCGCGGACCTGTTCGGGCGCGGTGCGGTGGGCGGAGTTCCGGGAGCGGAACCCGGCGGGCTCCGCCGGTCTCCCCGACCCCTACGAGCCGTTGCTCCGCTTCTACGAACGGGGCGGGGAGTTCGCCCGGGACGACGCCGGGTCCATCGACCTGACGGGCGTGACGTTCCGGCTCGGCACCCTGGAGGCGTACCTGGGGAACCCGCCCGTCACCGTCCTCGGCGACACCGTCCTCGACGCCCTCGACACGGACGGGCGGGTCACCTACTACACCTCGGCAGAGGATCGGGGCCTGCTCCTGAGGCGGTGCGTGCTGCGCGGCGCGCACACGGACCGGTCGTTCGGCAGGGACCTGCGGTGGGAGGTGACGGACCGGATCCCGGACGCGCCGGGGGAAGAGGTGCCGCAGGACGCGGGACTGGTCCGGCTGGACGAACTGGCCGCCGCCCGGCTCATCGGGCGGATCGTGACCGCCCCGCCGGGCGGCGCCGGCGAGGCGCCGTGACAGGTCCTAGCCCGGGGGCATCGGGGGGCGGTCGCCGGCGCCGTCGAAGAGGTAGGCGTACAGGGTTCGGAGGTAGGCGTGGAGCGTCTCCGCGTCCGGGAACTCGATGCTGGTGAGGCGCTCGTACGCGTCCACACCGCGGCCCTCGCGCAGGAAGTCGTCGAAGCCGCGGCGGACGTCGCCGACGAACGCGGGCGAGAAGGAGTGCAGGGTGCCGCGCATGTCCCAGGCCGTGTCGTAGCCCTGTTCCAGATCCAGGTGGATACGGACGAAGTTCTTGAAGGCGTGGTCCGGGTCGGCGGGATCGTTGGAATCGTCCGGGTGGATCACTTCGGGTCCATCGGGTCGGGGCCGCCACGGCGGCCGTCCGGGCGGCGCCGCGCGGGGCGGCGCCGCTCAGGGCGGGGGGCAGGGCCGGGCGGCTACAGGCCGCCCGCGCGGACCAGGCCCGTCTCGTACGCCAGGACCACGACCTGGACCCGGTCGCGCAGGCTCAGCTTCGTCAGGATGCGGCCCACGTGCGTCTTCACCGTGGCCTCCGACAGGACCAGCCGGGCGGCGATCTCGCCGTTGGACAGGCCCTGGGCGACCAGCAGCATGACCTCGCGCTCGCGCTCCGTCAGCCGCTCGACGTCCTTGTTCTTCGGCTCGTTCGTCGTCGTCGGCAGCATCGGGGCGAAACGGTCCAGCAGCCGTCGCGTCGTCGACGGGGCCACGACCGCGTCCCCGCTGTGCACGGAGCGGATCGCGGCCAGCAGCTCCGCGGGAGGGACGTCCTTCAGCATGAACCCGCTCGCCCCCGCCTTGAGCCCGGAGAAGGCGTACTCGTCCAGGTCGAAGGTGGTCAGAATGATCACCTTCGGGTGTTCCTCCGGCTCGCAGATCCGCCGCGTCGCCTCGACCCCGTCGAGCCTCGGCATGCGGACGTCCATCAGCACCACGTCGACCTTCGTGGCCCGCAGCACCTCCAGCGCCTCCAGGCCGTTCCCCGCCTCGGCGACGACCTCCATGTCCGGCTGGGCGGCGAGCACCATCCGGAAGCCGGTGCGCAGCAGCACCTGGTCGTCGACCAGCATCACTCGGATGGACATCGGTGAATACCTCTACCTCTTCTTGAGCGGGAGCAAAGCACTGATGCGGAAGCCACCGCCGGGCCGCGGTCCCGCGTCCAGGGTCCCCCCGACCATACCGATGCGCTCCCGCATGCCGATCAGACCGTGTCCGGCGCCGTCCGCGCCGCCGTCCTCGTACAACTCGTGGGCCGCGCCCCGGCCGTCGTCCTCGATGAGCAGGCCGAGCCCGTCGTCGAAGTAGACCAGCCGCACGCTCGCCCCCGCCTCGGGGCCACCGTGCTTGCGCGTGTTCGTCAGGGCCTCCTGCACGATCCGGTACGCGGTCAGCTCGACCCCGCTCGGCAGCTTCCGCGGGGTTCCCTCGACCACGAAGTCCACCGTGAGGCCGGACGCCCGTACCTGCTCGACCAGGACCTCGATCTGTTCGACGTCCGGCTGGGGCACGTAGTCCTCGGAGTCCTGCGGCTCGCCGGTGCGCAGCACGCCCAGCAGGCGGCGCATCTCGGCGAGGGCCTGACGCCCGGTCCCGGAGATCGTCTGGAGGGCCTCCTTGGCCTGTTCCGGGGCCACGTCCATGACGTACGCGGCGCCGTCGGCCTGGACCACCATGACCGACACGTTGTGCGCGACGACGTCGTGCAGCTCGCGGGCGATGCGGGCGCGCTCGGCGGCGACCGCCACCTTCGCCTGCGCCTCGCGCTCCTTCTCCAGGCGCTGGTTGCGCTCCACGAGCTGGGCGTAATAGGCCCGGCGGGTGCGCAGCGAATCGCCCGTCACCCACGCCAGGGCGAACGGGACGATCACCATCAGCGCGAACATGACGCTCTCGGTGAAGCTCAGGCCCTTGTCCACGCCGAAGCGCAGGAAGTACACGGGTGACGCCAGCAGACCGACGCCCAGCGCGGCGCGCGACACCCAGCGCGGGACGTCCCCGGCGGCGACCGTGAACAGCACGACCAGCATCGCGATGTCGCAGACCTGGGCCTCGATGCCGAATGCCAGCTGCCAGACGCCCGCGCCGACCGTGGTCCAGAACATGGCCTGCGTCCACCTGCGGCGCAGGGCCAGGGCGGCCGTCAGAGCGATCACGACGGGCACGGTGGCCAGGCGCAGCGCCGTACTCGTCTCGGGATTTCCCACCACGGCGAACATCGAGATCCCGAAGAAGAGGACAGCCCAGAAGCTGTCGACGCCCGTCGGGTGTCTGCGGATGAAATCGTAGAGGCGCTGCACGTCACCCAGAGTAGGGAACGGAGATAGGTGCTGGAGTCAACCACAGGAGCGATCCCTGTGACGGGGGCGTACTCCGCAAGGTGGAGGGTGAGCCTAACCTTCGTGTGATGAGCGCTCAGGACGACACCTCCGGGCCGGTCCGCTGGCGGCCGGCGACCGAGGCCGCGCTGTACGGCCCCGACGGGTTCTACGTACGCCCCGGCCCCGGCCCCGCCGGTCACTTCCGTACCTCCGTGCACGCCTCCCCGCTGTACGCGCGAGCCGTGGCCGCGCTGCTGGGCGCCGTGGACGCCGAGCTGGGCCACCCCGAGCGGCTCGACCTGGTGGACGTGGGGGCGGGCCGGGGCGAGCTGCTGACCGGCGTCCTCGCGGCCCTGCCGGCCGGTACGGCCGCACGGGTGCGCCCGTACGCCGTCGAACGCGCGGCGGCGCCCGACGCGGCGGCCCCCGGCGGGCCGGACCCGCGGATCCGGTGGGTGGCCGAGCCTCCCGCGGGGACGACCGGGCTGCTCTTCGCGAACGAGTGGCTGGACAACGTACCGCTGGACGTCGTCGAGGACGGCCGGTACGTCCTCGTCGCCGCCGACGGTACGGAGAGTCCCGGCGGCCCCCCGGACGCGGCCGACCGGGCCTGGCTGGAGCGGTGGTGGCCGGACGGCCTGCGGACAGGCCGAGCCGAGATCGGCCGGCCCCGGGACGAGGCGTGGGCGGCGGCCGTCGCCACCCTGGAGAGGGGCCTGGCGGTGGCCGTCGACTACTGCCACACCCGGGAGGCCCGGCCCCCGTACGGCACCCTGACCGGTTTCCGGGCGGGCCGGGAGGTGGCCCCCGTCCCGGACGGCGGCTGCGACGTCACCGCGCACGTCGCGCTCGACGCCTGCGCGGGACCGGGCGCGACCCTGCTCACCCAGCGCGAGGCCCTGACGGCCCTCGGCGTCTCGGGCGGCCGGCCCCCGCTGGCGCTGGCCTCCACCGACCCGGCGGCGTACGTCCGAGCCCTGGCGGCGGCGGGCGAGGCGGCGGAGCTCACCGCGCGCGGGGGCCTCGGCGACTTCGGCTGGCTGGTCCAGCCGGTCGGCGTGCCGACCTGGTCCGGCGGGGGCGGGTTCGTCGGAGGGGCCGGGGAGGCGTCGGGGGCCGGAGACGCGTCAGGGGCCGGGACCCCCTGACGGGAATCCCGGCCCCTGGTCACTCGGCGACCTCGTCGTTACTTGGTGACCTCGTGGCCGTGGCCGTCGTGCAGGCCGCCGCCGCTGCCCGTGCCCGGGGTGGTCGGCTGCGAGACGACCGGCCGCGACAGCGGGGCCAGGTCGTGGGCGTAGTGACCGACCGCGTTCGCGATGACGTCGACGTTGATGTCGAGCGCCTTCTGGTCGATGTTGGTGATGTCGTCACCCTTGCCGTGGTAGTTCACGTCGTAGGCGACACCCGCCTGACCGCCGAACTTCGCGGCTTGCTCCGGCGACTTGATGCCCTCGGCGCCGGTGAACGTACCGCCCGACGGGATGCCGACCTCGATGAACGGGCCGTAGTCCGAACGGCCCGAGAAGTCCGTGCCCTCGTGCGGGATGTTCTTGGAGTCGAGGAAGTCGGTGATCCCCTTCTCCAGCTGCGCCGAACCCTCCGGGCCGGGGCCCGCGCCCGTCGCGTCCGAGTCGTCGCCGTCGTAGACGAAGTAGGCGGCGTTCGGCGAGCCGATCATGTCGAAGTTCAGGTACAGCTTGATCTGCTTCTTCTGCTCCTCGGTCAGGGAGGCGACGTACGCCTCGGAGCCGAGCAGGCCGTACTCCTCCGCCGACCACCAGCCGAACTTGACCTTGTTCTTGATCTTCGTCTGCTGGCTCGCCAGGCGCTGCGCGACCTGGAGGATGCCGGCCGAACCGGAGCCGTTGTCGTTGATGCCCGGACCGGCCGCGACCGAGTCAAGGTGCGCGCCGAGGAAGACGGTGTTGTTCTCGTCGCCGCCCTTCGTCTCGGCGATCACGTTGTACGTCTTGCGGTTCTCGCGCAGCTCGCGGATGTCGAGGGTCACCTCGACCGGGCCGGCCGTCGCCTCGGCGGCCAGCTTCTCGCCGTCCGCCTTCGTGATGCCGCCGGTGGGGACCTTGCCCGCGTTCGCGTCGCCGAGGGTGCCGTTGAGGGCGCCGTCGGTGTTGTTGTAGATGATCGTGCCGACCGCGCCCGCCGCCGCCGCGTTCTGCTGCTTCACCGCGAAGGTGCAACCGCCGCGCTGGACGAGGGCGATCTTCCCCGTGAAGGCGCCCGCCGCGAAGTCGCCGGGCTCGCAGCCGTTCGTACCGTCGGCGTCCACCGGGACGACCGAGACCTGGGCGGTCACGCCCTCCTCCGGGCCGCTCGCCGTGTACGTCATCAGGTGGATCGGGATGTCGCGTCCGTTGTCGCCGTTCACGGCGAGCTTCTCGGCGATCGCCTCCACGTAGACGAAGTTGAATTCGTTCTTCGTGACCTTGTAGCCGGCGGCCTTCAACACGGCCTCGACGTACTGAGCCGACTGCACGTGTCCCTTGGAACCCGCGACCCTATTGCCGTTGTTGTAGTCGGCGAGCGACTGGAAGACCTTCAGGTGGTTGTTGGCGCCTTTCCCGGTCGCCTCCTGGACCAGCTTCTTGGCCAGCGCGTCACCCCGGGCGGCGTCGCTCTGCGGGCTGCCGGTGGCCCCGGCGGGTCCGGCGAGCAGGAGCGGGGAGACGAGGGCCGCGGCCGCCAGTGCGGCGGTGGCTGCGGCTATACGGCGAGAGGGCATGAAGGTCCTTTCACAGCAGGTGCGCATCGCACGGTGCGTGGGGGAGTGGTGGACGCACGTTAGGCACCAACAGGCGCTTCTCGCCAGAGTTTTCACTGCTTCCGGTTTGTGAAATCCGTATATCGGTGCGTCTGCGCCGAACAAATCAGGCCGGCGTCCGGAAAAAGGTCAGCGGAGAATGCCCTCGATGAAATCGGAGCCTATCCGCGCGACCACGGACAGATCCAACTGATGCTGGACATAGCGACCTTGGCGCCACGTACGCAACAATCCGGCCTTCTTCAGGACCGTCAGGTGCCGGGACACCTCCGGCGCCGATATCCCGTACACCGTCGCCAACTCGCTCGTCGTGTACGGGGCCCGCGCCAAACTGCGGCACAGCCGCATCCGCATCGGATGGGCCAGCGCCTCCATCCGCCGCTGGAGCAACTCCACCGAGCCCGACGCGGACGCCAGTTCCGGCGATTCCAGCGGATAGTGCACCACCGGACGCCAGCCCGGCGCGTGCAGCACCAGCAGGTGCGGCCAACCGAAATCGGTCGGTACGAAGACCAACCCGGCCCCGAGCCGGGGATCCGTCGCGGTGGCCTGCCCGTGCACCATCTTGTCGACGGATATCGTCCGCTGCTCCCTGTCGACGCTCAACGCCGGCGACACCTCCCGCAGCGCCGCCGGCAGGCCCTTGTGGCGCAGCACCTCCGCCTTGTGCCGGGCGTCCGCGCTCTGCCGGGGCCCGACCCGCCGCCAGGTCTCGGCGAAGAACGCCTCGTCGCAGTCCTCCAACAGCCGCCGCAACCAGACCCGTACGGCCGCCGTGTCGTCCATCAGCCGCAGCGAGAACGCCAACTGCCGGGGCCCGCGCGCCGCCGCCGTGTCCAGGGCCTTGGCCCGCGCCGCCGGATCGTGCAGCGGGGAGGGGCCGCCGCCCTCGTTGTACAGGGCCAGCCAGCAGTGCTCCAGGGCGGCCGTCACGAACCGCTCGTCGTCCATCCGGTCGAGGACGTCGAGCTCCTCGGCCAGCGTCGCCGCCGGCAGGCCCGCGCCGGGGACGCCGGCGAAGGCCATGAAGATGTCGGAGAACGAACTCCGCCACATGAAGTCGGCGTCCAGCAGCCGGTCCGCCAGGCAGGAATCGAGGGAAGCGGTCGTGGCGGCCGTCCAGGAGTTCAACCCCGGGTGGTGGGCGGGCTGCGAGAGCGCGTGCAGGGCCATGCAGAGCTCGGCGAGCGGGGACGGGGCGAAGCCGATCCGCTCGGCGGGGAGTCCGGCGATGTCGATGGTGACGCTCATCGCCCCATTCTGGCCCGGCCCACCGCGCCGCCGCGGCCCGGGGTGCCCTCCACGACACCGCCGTCCGGGCGACCCGCACGAAGGCTCCACCGCAGGTCGGAGGCATCGATTGACGCGGAACGTCAATCAAGGGGCGGGCTGCGGCCGAGGGGGTGAGGGTGGATGCATGACCGCCATCGAGCAGTACCTCATCGACACCTACCGGGCCGCACAGCACAGCACCCCGATGCCCCCGCCCCCGGGCCGCGACGACATCGCGGCGCTGCGCGCCCTGCGCACCGAGGCCCAGTTCCGCGCCGTCCTCGCCGGCCGCCCGGCGACCCACCGTTGGCGCACGACACTCCGCCACCTCCTCCCCCTGCGCCGCCGGGCCTGCTGAGGGGAGAGGGGCCCGCCCCTACGCCCCCACCCGTGCCAAGAACCCCCGCACCGCGTCGCGGACGTCGTCCGGGGTCCAGGTCAGGCCCGGGGCGGTGACTTCGAGTTCCGTCATCGCGAGGCCCGGCGGGCCGTCGGGGGACCAGCGGCGGAAGAGGACCGTGCCCGTCTCCTCCGCGAGGCGCAGGCCCGCCTCCGTGAGGCGGTCCGCGTCGTAGGGGAGCCACACCTGGAACTGGTGGGTGTGCGGGACCTCCGGATTGACCCGGAACCAGGGCAGCCCGGCCTCCGCGAAACCCTCCCGCAGGGCCTCGGCGACCGTACGGGCCGCGGCGACGTACGAGGGCAGGCGGGGGAGCTCCCCGTCCAGGCCGGCCAGCGCGGACAGGGCCTGCGGGAACTGGCGGAAGATCTGGCCCCCGTACCGGTGGCGCCACACCCGGGTCTCCTCGACGAAGGACCGGGAGCCGGCCAGGGCGGCGCCGCTCAGGCCGCCCAGGGACTTGTAGAAGGAGACGTACACGGAGTCGGCGAGCGCCGCGATCTCCGGCAACGGGCGGCCGAAGTGGACGGTGGTCTCCCACAGCCGGGCCCCGTCCAGGTGGACGACCGCGTCCCGCTCCCGGGCGGCGTCGACCAGCTCCGTCAGCTCCTCCCAGGTGGGCAGGAGGAACCCGGCGTCGCGCAGGGGCAGCTCCAGCATCAGGGTGCCGAAGGGCTCCGGGTGGTCCCGGACCTCGGCGGCGGTCGGCTGGCGGGCCTCCGCCACCGGGTGGACCGCGCGCAGCCCGGAGACGACGGACAGGGCGCCGCCCTCCCAGCGCTCCGGGTGGCTCATGGGGTGCAGGGCCACGACCGGGCTCCCGGTGCGCCCCGCCCAGCATCGCAGCGCGATCTGCTGGGCCATCGTCCCGGAGGGGAAGAACGCGGCGTCCTCGGTGCCCAGCAGTTCGGCGACGCGGCGTTCCAGGTCGCCGACGACACCGTCGCCGTACAGGTCGGCGGGCGCGTCCATGTCGTACGGGGCCTCGGCGAGCCCCGCCAGCAGCTCGCCGACCGTGGGTTCCAGCAGGCTGTGCGAGAGGACGCGGTCGGCCCCCCGCCATGCCGCCACCAGCCGCTTCCCGCGTTCCGCGTCGTCAGTCATGCCCCTGATCATCGCCGATCGCCGCCGATCGGCCCGGCCCCCCAGGGGCTAGCATGGCGGCGTATCGTCCGGTACCCCCCGCGGACTGGAACGGAAGGCATTCCCCGCGTGAACGCACCCCATCAGACGGAGCCCCGGGATCCGTCCGACCGCCCTGCCCGGCTCGCCGTCGGCGTCGTCGGCGCCGGTCGTGTCGGTCCCGCCCTGGCCCGGGCCCTCCAGCAGGCCGGACACCGGCCCGTCGCCGTGTCCGCCGTCTCGGACGCCTCCGTGCGCCGCGCGGAACGGATGCTGCCCGACGTACCGGTCGTGCCGCCCGCCCAGGTGCTGGAGCGGGCCGACCTGGTCCTGCTGACCGTCCCCGACGACACCCTGCCGGGCCTCGTCCAGGGGCTCGCGGAGACCGGCGCCGTCCGGCCCGGCCAGCTCCTCGTGCACACCTCCGGCCGGTACGGGACCTCCGTGCTGGACCCGGCCCGCCGGGCGGGCGCCCTCCCCCTGGCCCTGCACCCCGCGATGACCTTCACCGGCACCGAGGTCGACGTGCAGCGGCTGGCGGGCTGCTCCTTCGGCGTGACCGCCCCCGACGAGCTGCGGCTCGCCGCGGAAGCCCTGGTCATCGAGATGGGCGGGGAACCCGAATGGATCGCGGAAGGGGACCGTCCGCTGTACCACGCGGCGCTCGCCCTCGGCGCGAACCACCTGGTCACCCTGGTCGCCCAGTCGATGGAACTGCTGGCCAAGGCGGGGGTCGAACACCCCGACCGGATGCTCGGCCCGCTGCTCGGCGCGGCCCTCGACAACGCGCTCTCCTCCGGCGACGCCGCCCTCACCGGGCCCGTCGCCCGAGGAGACGCCGGTACCGTCGCCGCGCACGTGTCGGAGTTGCGCAAGCACGCCCCGGCCACCGTCCCCGGGTACCTGGCGATGGCCCGCACCACCGCCGACCGGGCCCTCGCGCACGGCCTGCTCAAGCCGGAACTCGCCGAGGACCTGCTGGTCGTCCTCGCGGACACCGGCGCCGAGGACACCGCCGAACCGGAGGGTGGCGAGCGATGACCGGCCCGCTCCTGCTGAACACCGCCGAAGAGCTCGACGAGCTCCCCCGGACAGGCCGCCGCGCCGTCGTCATGACCATGGGAGCCCTGCACGAGGGTCACGCCACGTTGATCCGCACGGCCCGCGAGGAAGCCGGACCGCGGGGCCAGGTCGTGGTGACCGTCTTCGTGAACCCGCTCCAGTTCGGCGCGAACGAGGACCTCGACCGCTACCCCCGCACCCTCGACGCCGACCTCGCGATCTGCGGTGAGGCCGGAGCGGACGCCGTCTTCGCGCCCTCCGTCGACGAGGTCTACCCGGGCGGCGCCCCGCAGGTGCGGGTGGCGGCCGGAGCCATGGGGGAACGCCTCGAAGGGGCCACCCGCCCCGGCCACTTCGACGGCATGCTCACCGTCGTCGCGAAGCTGCTCCACCTCACCCGCCCCGACCTGGCCCTCTTCGGCCAGAAGGACGCCCAGCAACTGGCCCTGATCCGGCGCATGGTGACCGACCTGAACTTCCCCGTCGAGGTGGCCGGCGTACCGACCGTCCGCGAGGACGACGGCCTCGCGCTGTCGTCCCGCAACCGCTACCTCTCCGCCGAGGAGCGGCGCACGGCCCTGGCCCTGTCCCGGGCCCTGTTCGCCGGCCGCGACCGGCTCGCCGCCCAGGCCGCGCTGCGCGCCCGCGCCGAGG
>NZ_JANFAK020000182.1 GCF_024721315.2 Streptomyces sp. Isolate_45 | reverse complement strand
CCGCCCGCGCGGGCCAGCGCGAGTACGGCCCGCGCCACCCGGGCTGCGGCGTCCGGGACCTGACGGAAGCTCGGGAAGTCGTTCACGTCGACCACCACCGGCCCGTCGGGGCCCAGCAGCACGTCCACCCCGTAGAGGTCGAGCCCGTACACCGCGCCCACCCGGGCGGCGATCGCCGCGACCTCGGCCGGCAGCGGCACCCGGCGCTCGCGCACGGCCGGGTCCGGGTGCAGGGGCGAGCAACGTTCGGTGGCGAACAGTTCCCCGTCGACGCAGTACACCTTGATGTCGGTGCCGGGGTTGGGCACGTACGGCTGGGCGATGAGCATGCCCTCGCCCGCGAGGACGGGGAGCAGTTCCGCGAGCCGGTCCGGGGACGGTACGAGGTGCACGGCGCGGCCGGAGCTGCCGTCGGCGGGCTTGACGACGAGGGGGTACTCCGAGTCCGGTACCTCCGCCAGCAGTTCGGGCCGGGCCACCGCGTAGGTGGCCGGCATCGGCAGGCCGTGCGCACTGCCGAGGGCGGCGGCGAGGGCCTTGTCCCGTACGCCGCGGATCGAGCGGGCGTCGTTGATCGTGGTCGTGCCGGTGGCCGCGGCGGCCTCCAGGAGGGTGAGTCCCGGGCCGCCGGACACGGTCTTGAGGACCCAGGCGTCGTGCACGCCGGCCCGCACGACCTCGGCCATGCGCAGCAGCGAGCCGCCCGGCCGTACGACGTCGACCCGGTGGCCCCAGGAGGTCAGTTGCCGGATCACCTCGTTCGGCATGCCGTCGTGGCGGTAGTGCTCCTCCACCAGGAAGCAGAGCCTCATGGACCTTCCCCATATTCCCCGGACGTCCGCCGCCGATCCCGTCCGGCGAGTTGTGACGTCACAGGATGCCATGCCATAGCCCCAAAACCGCTCCAGACCTGTCCTTAGTGGGCGCTACATAGCGTGACTTCCGTCAAGACCTTTCCTAAACGATCAGCAATCCTCTTATAGTTGTCCCTCGTTGCCACAGGAACCCTCTCTTCCATATACGCCCGGTTTGAGGCTTTGATTGATGACGGCGTCGCCTTCCCCCCTTCGCCCCGCTGTGCTCGCCCTGCTGATCACGGCAGTGGCCACCGGAGCCCTCTCCATGGCGGCGGTGGCCGCGGCCCCGACGTCGGTCCGTGAACCACTCGGTTGGTTCTCCGCGTCCGGCTCACTGGTGCTCTCGGTCGCGGCCTGCGCCCTCACCTGGACCCTGCGCGGATCCCGCCTGCTGCGGGGCCGGCTCACCGCCCTCACCCGTGAACTCGCCGACCGCGACGCGCACCTCGCCCGCCTCACCGCCGAGGCGACCCGGGAGACGGCGGCCCGGACGGCCGAGCGCACCCGCCTCGTCGGCGAGCACGCCGCCGAAGTGGAGCGGCTGACCACGGCGCGGGCCGCGGACCGCGAGCACCTGACGGCCTCCCACGCCGCCGAGCTCGACCGGATGACCTCCGCCCAGCTGGCCTCCCGCGAGCGCCTCGGCGAGGAACTGCGGCGCGCCCGCTCCGGCCGCGCCGCCGCCATGGCCGCCGCGGCCAACGCCGCCGGCCGGATGCAGGCGCTCGCCACCGGAATGCTCGCCGACCTGCGCGACATGGAGCACCGGCACGCCGACGAGGACGTCCTCGGAGACCTGCTCCACCTCGACCACCGCACCGCCCAGGCGGGCCGCCTCGCCGACTCCATCGCCGTCCTCACCGGAGCCCGCTCGGGCCGCCGCTGGGCGAAGCCGATCGTCATGGAGTCCATCCTGCGCGGCGCCATGGGCCGCATCGGCGGCTACCAGCGCGTACGTCTGCACTCCACCAGCGAGGCCGCCGTCGCCGGACACGCCGCCGAGGGCGTCATGCACGCCCTCGCGGAGCTCCTCGACAACGCCGCGAACTTCTCGCCGCCCAACGCCGAGGTCCACGTCTACGTGGAGGAGGTCCCGGCGGGCGTCATCATCACCGTCGAGGACAGCGGCCTCGTGATGAGCGAGGTCCAGCTGCGCCGCGCCGAACAGGCCGTGACCGCCGAGTCGCTGGACCTGGCCGGGCTCTCGGGCACCCGCCTCGGGCTCGCCGTCGTGGGTCGTCTCGCCCGCAAGCACGGGCTGACCGTCTCCTTCCGGCCCTCCGCGCGCGGCGGTACCGGCGCGCTCATGATGCTGCCGCAGGAGCTGATCAGCCGAACCGCCGCCGAGGCCCTGCCCGCCCCGGCCCTCGTGGCCGCTCCGGCCGCCCCGGCTCTCGCGGCCCTGCCCGCACCCGCGGTCGTCCCGGAGGCGGAGCCCGCCCACCACGGCCCCGTGGAGCCCGAGGGCGCGGCGCCCGCGCGGGAGCGTGGCCCCCGGACGCAGGGCCCGGCCGACGCCGAGGACCCCGCCACCGGCACCGAGGATTCCGAATCCACCGGCCGGAACCCGGTGATCGGCGAGAGCGGACTGCCCCGGAGGCGGCGCGGCCGGACCATGGCCGCCGCCCACCCCGAGGGCCCCGACGCCGCAGGAGCGGCGGCCCGCAACCCGGCCGCCCCCACCGGCGCGTCCCAGTCCGCCGCCCGCTTCGGCAGCTTCCGCCAGGCCGTGCGCGGCAACTCGGCGCAGCAGCCACCGAACCCCCCGCACCCGGAAGGCAACACGCGATGACCGGCACCACCACCGACGAGACGCTCAGCTGGCTCCTGGAAGGACTCCTGGAGCGCACCCCCGGCGCCCGGCACGCCCTCGTGCTGTCCCGCGACGGCTTGAAGCTGTGCCGCACCCCCGAGCTCTCCGTCGACCAGGCCGACCAACTCGCCGCCATCGCCGCCGGCATCCAGAGCCTGTCCCACGGCGCCTCCATCGAGTTCGGCGACGGCACCGGCGGAGTCCGTTCCGCGATGGCCGAGTTCTACGGCGGGATCCTCTTCATCGTCGAGGCCGGCGAGGGCGCGCACCTCGCGCTGGTCGCCGACGAGGAGGCCGACGCCGGCTTCGTCGGCCACAACATGTCCGAACTGGTCGAGCAGCTGAGCGAACATCTGATCGCCAGGCCCCGGGGTTGAGCCGCGGCAGGCCGGGCCGGGACGACTCCCCGGACCGGCTCTACACCCTCACCGGCGGCCGCAGCCGCTCCGGTTCGGACGCGTTCGACCTCGTGACCCTGGTGGTCACGGAGTGCGACCCCGTGCCCGGCATGCAGTCCGAGCACGCCGCGATCCTGCGGATGTGCCGGTTCCCGACCGCCGTCGTGGAGATCGCGGCCGAGCTCGGCCTGCCGGTGTCCATCGTGCGGATCCTCCTCGCCGACCTGCTCGGGACCGGGCGCATCAGTGCCCGGCACCCGCGTTCGACGTACCTCCTTCCCGACCTCGACATCCTGGAGCAGGTGCTCGTTGGACTCCGCAACCTCTGACCGGGGCACGCCCCGACAGACGCTCAGCAGCACCGCCGACAACGGCCTGAAGATCGTCATCGTGGGCGGCTTCGGCGTCGGCAAGACCACCATGGTCCGCTCGGTCAGCGAGATCCGTCCGCTGAACACCGAGGAGACGATGACCAAGGCGGGCGAGGCCGTCGACGACACCTCCGGAGTCGGCGCGAAGACCGCCACCACGGTGGCCTTCGACTTCGGACGCATCACCCTCGACGCCCACAACGTGCTCTACCTGTTCGGCGCCCCCGGACAGGAACGCTTCTGGTTCCTCTGGGACCGGTTGTTCTCCGGCACCCTGGGCGCCGTCGTCCTGGTGGACACCCGCCGGCTCGCGGACTCCTGGTACGCCATCGACCGCCTCGAACACCACGGCACCCCCTTCGTGGTCGCCTGCAACGACTTCGGCGGCCCCTCCCACACGCCCGAGCAGATCCGGGAGGCGCTCGACCTGCCCCCCGAGGTGCCCCTGCTGTTCTGCGACGCCCGCTCGCGCGCCTCCAGCAAGCAGGTGCTCATCTCCCTCGTCGAGCACCTCCAGCACCTCCAGCGCCACCAGACGGCCGTCCTGCACACGATCCCGGAGCCCACCCCGTGACCACCCCCGAGCCCCAGCCCGTCTACCTCGGCGGCCCCCGCTTCCAGACCGACCCCATCGAGCTGTACCGGGAGATGCGCCGCGACCACGGCGCCGTGGCCCCGGTCGTGCTGGACGGGGACGTCCCGGCCTGGCTGGTCCTCGGCTACCGCGAACTGCACCAGGTCACCAGCGACCCGCAGCTCTTCTCCCGCGACTCCGACCTGTGGAACCAGTGGGACGCCATCCCCACCGACTGGCCGCTCCTGCCGATGATCGGCCGCAAGCAGCCGTCGATCCTCTACACCGTGGGCGAACGCCACCGCGAACGCGCCGCCGTCATCTCCGGCGCCCTCGAAGCCGTCGACCCCTTCGAACTCAAGGGCCACGCCGAACGCTTCGCCGACGAACTGATCGACGGCCTGTGCGGCAGGGGAGCCTGCGACCTCGTCGGCGAGTACGCCATGCTCCTGCCGCTGCGCGTCCTCGCCCGCCTCTACGGGTTCTCCGACGAGCAGGGCCCCGGCCTCGTCACCGCCATGAACGACATGATCAACGGGCGGGCGGGCGCCCTGGAGGGCCAGCGCCACCTCGGCGAGTCGATGTACGCGCTGCTCGCCGCGAAGCAGGCCGACCCCGGCCCGGACGTAGCCTCCCGCATGCTCGCGAACACGGCGGGCTTCACCATGGACGAGGTCGCGCAGGACCTCATGGTGATGATGGCCGCCGGCCACCAGCCCACGGCCGACTGGATCGGCAACACCCTGCGCCTGATGCTCACCGACGACCGGTTCGCCGCCTCCCTCGCCGGCGGCCGGCACAGCGTCGGCGAGGCCATGAACGAAGTGCTCTGGGAGGACACCCCCACCCAGAACGTCGCCGGACGCTGGACCACCCGCGACACCAAGCTCGGCGGACAGCACATCGGCCGCGGCGACCTGGTCCTGCTGGGCCTGGCCGCCGCCAACGGGGACCCGCACGTACGCACCGACACGGGCTCCCTCACGGGCGGGAACAACGCCTTCTTCTCCTTCGGTCACGGCGAACACCGTTGCCCGTTCCCCGCCCAGGAGGTCGCCGAGGCCATCGCCCGCACCGGCATCGAGGTCCTCCTCGACCGGCTCCCGGACGTCGACCTCGCCGGCCGCGCCGCCGGGCTCACCCGGCGGCCGTCGCCCTGGCTGCGCGGACTCACCGAACTCCCCGTGACCTTCACCCCGACCCCCGCCCTTGGAGCCACCCGATGACGTGCCCGATCGATCACGCCGGCCCCGCCCCCCTCGTCCTGGACCCCTTCGTCACCGACCTCGACGCCGAGAGCGCCGCGCTGCGCGCCACCGGCCCGCTGGTACCCGTCGTCCTGCCGGGCGGTGTCGGCGTGTACGCCGTCACGCACCACGCCGAGGCCAGAAGACTCCTGACCGACCCCAGAGTGGTCAAGGACATCAACGTATGGGGGGCCTGGCAGCGCGGCGAGATACCCGCGGACTGGCCGCTGATCGGCCTCGCCAACCCCGGCCGCTCCATGCTCACCGTCGACGGCGACGAACACCGCCGCCTGCGCACCCTGGTCGCCCAGGCCCTGACCGTCCGCCGGGTGGAGAAGCTGCGGGCCGGCATCGAGGCGCTGACCACGCGGATGCTCGACGCGCTGGCCGAACGCCCCGCGGGCGAGAGCGTCGACCTGAAGGCCGGCTTCGCGTACCCGCTGCCCATGAACGTCATCAGCGAACTCATGGGCGTGGACGCCGCCGAACACCCGCGCCTGAAGGCCCTCTTCGAGAAGTTCTTCTCCACCCAGACCCTGCCCGAGGAAGTCCCGCAGATGATGGCGGACCTCGGCGCGCTGTTCTCCCGGATCGTCGAGTCCAAGCGGGAGAACCCCGGCGACGACCTGACCAGCGCCCTCATCGCGGCCTCCGAGGACGGCGACCACCTCAGCACCGAGGAGATCACCAACACCCTCCAGCTGATGGTCGCGGCGGGCCACGAGACCACGATCAGCCTCATCGTCAACGCCGTCGTCGCCCTGGAGACCCACCCCGAGCAGCGCGCCCTCGTCCTGAAGGGCGAGGTCCCGTGGGAGAACGTCATCGAGGAGACCCTGCGCTGGGCCACCCCGACCTCGCACGTCCTGATCCGCTTCGCCGCCGAGGACATCGAGGTCGGCGACCGGATCCTGCCCCGGGGAGCGGGCCTGATCGTCTCCTTCGGAGCCCTCGGCCGTGACGAGGCCCAACACGGGCAGACTGCCGGCGAGTTCGACGTCACCCGCACGCCGAACCGGCACATCTCGTTCGGCCACGGCCCCCACGTCTGCCCCGGCGCGGCCCTGTCCCGGCTGGAGGCCCTGGTGGCCCTGCCCGCGCTCTACGCCCGGTTCCCCGACCTGCGCCTCGCCGTGCCCCGCGAGGAACTGCGCAACAAGCCGATCCTGACCCAGAACGACCTCTTCGACCTGCCGGTCCACCTGACCGCGTAGCGGATCCGACGGTCCCGGCCCCGCCCGCCCGGCGGGGCCGGCGGCACCGCACCGCCGGCCGGCCGGGCCGCGAGTCGCGGAAATCGAATGGCCATCGTACGAACGGCGTTGCTAGGTTGATCACGTGCCGAAGCTGAATCAGATCATCGCAGTCGAAAAGGGCGTCAAGTCCAAGTCCCTCCAGGAGCTCACCCAGGCTCACCACGACGTGCAGAAGCCCGCCCTGCTGGCCGGCATCTCGCGTACGTACCAGCCCAAGGACGAGGAGGGCGAGCAACTGCCGCCCGAGTCGACCCGGGTGCAGGTCAAGGCGGAGGACGTGCTGCGATCGACGGCGGCCACGCTGACGCGCCTCTTCGACGTCACGGCCACCAAGGACTGGGCGAACCGCACCGCGGCGGCGGACGTCGTCGTCGACGGGAACGTGCTGCTCGCCCAGGTGCCGGTGCCCTACCTGCTCTTCCTGGAGAAGCAGCTGACCGACCTGCACACCTTCGTACGGAAGTTGCCGGTCCTCGACGCCTCGGAATCCTGGAACCTGGACCCGTCCACGGACTCCTGGAAGACGGAGGCCGTGCGCACCATCCGTACGAAGAAGGTGCCGCGCAACCACGTCAAGGCCGAGGCCACCGAGAAGCACCCGGCCCAGGTCGAGGTGTACTACGAGGACGTCGCGGTCGGCTACTGGACCACCGTGAAGTTCTCCGGCGCCCTGCCCGCCCGCCGCGTCAACGAGCTCCTCGACAAGGTGGAGCGGCTCCAGCAGGCCGTGAAGTTCGCCCGCGAGGAGGCCAACAGCGCCGAGGTCACCGACGAGCGGGTCGGCGACGCGGTGTTCGGCTACCTGTTCAGGTAGCCCCGAGATCGCCCCCTGTGTCGCAGGGGGTGCGCGAGAGCGCAAGCTGAAACTGATGTTGAAGCTGAAACAGGGGTGTCATTTGAGGGTTCGAATCCCTCCCCCGGCACCACATGCCGGGGTGGCCCAAGCTGGTACAGGCGGCCCCTCTCAAATTCAGATTATCGCTCCAGTCTCAGTATTCGCCGCCGAACACCGGATCGACCGGGCCGGGACGATCACCGACGGATGGGGGTTCAAGTCCCTCCTGCGCCTCTTCCGTGGCGCGGTAGTTCAAAGGTAGAACACGTCGGCCTCAACATGATCCCTGGCTCTTAAACGCAGCCGGTGTGCGCAATTGGGTGGCAAACAGGAGCCCGGGAGCTGGACATGCTCCCGGGCTCCGTCACGTCCCCGGCCCGGAGGCCGGGGAACGCTTCCCGCCTCCGCTACGCGGGCGCGGGCACCGGCACGGACACGAAGGTCCGCCCCGCCTCGTTCTCGACGAGGACCTCCTTCACCTGCGCGGGATCCACCGCCGCGGTGCCGTCCAGCGAGGCGCCCTTGCCCTCGCCATGCTCGGCCGTACCCACGACCCAGCCGCCCGCGGTCGTCCTCGTACCGTCCCGGGCGACCACGACCAGCCGGCAGCGCTCGCCCGGCGGCAGCCCCGTCACGGCCACGTGCACCCGCACCCACTTCGGGGCCGGCGTCACCTGTACGGTCATCCGCGCGCCCGTGCCCCGGTCCGTCGCCGAGGCGACCCTCGTGCCCGCCACCGGGGGAGAGGGCGCCGCCGACACGCTCGGGGACGGCGGCGGAGGCAACGCGACGCCGGGGCCGGCGTCCCCTCCGAGCCGGGTACCGGCCCAGAACACGGCCGCCATCGAGGCCGCCGCAGCCACCGAGACGAACGCGATGCGCCGCCGCGAGGCCGCGGCCCGCTCACCGCGGACCTGCCGCAGGGTCCGCTGGAGCAGCAGGTCGCCGCCCTGCGGGGGACCGTCGAGGAACGCCTCCTCGGGCACCTCGCCCAGTACGCTCTCCAACTCGCGCAAAGCCGTCACCTCCTCACGGCACCCCGAGCAGGTGCCGAGGTGCTCCTCGACCCGCCGCACGTCATCCTCGTCCAGGACACCGAGCACGTACGGTCCGAGCAGTTCCTCCTCGTGCCGCTGCCGGTTCATGCCACCACCTCCCGCAGTCCGCCGGGCTGCTGGGGCGGCCGGGCTGATCGTCTGTCCTTGCTGTCGTCCCTGCCGCTGTCCGAGAACACCTCGCGCAGCGCCTTGAGGGCGTAGTGCGCGCGCGACTTCACCGTCCCCGCAGGTATCCCGAGGCGGTCGGCCGCCTCGGTCACGCTGCGTTGGCGGTAGTACAACTCCGTCAGTACGTCCCTGTGTTCCGGGGTGAGCCGGTCGAGCGCGCCGAGCACGGTCATGGAGTCCACCACCGAGTCGGCGTGGTCGAGCTCCACCGGCGGCGCCGCCGACGAGCCGGACACCTCCGCCGGTCGGGCGGCCTTGGCCCGGTACCGGTCGGTGATGATGTTGCGGGCCACCGTGAGCAGCCAGCCGCGCACCGAGCCCTTCCCGTTGACGAGGACCTCGGAATGCCGCCAAGCCCGGATCAGCGTCTCCTGGACGATGTCCTCGGCGGCGGCCCGGTCCCCGGTCAGCCGCGTCGCGTACGCGAGCAGGGCGTGGCCGTGCTCCTCGTAGACCGTCCTGATCAGTGCTTCGTCGGTCGAGCCCCGCCGAGTGCGGGGCCACAGTGGTCCGGCCATCTCACCCTCTCCGTCCTCCTCGTGTTACGTGGTGCGGTCGGAACACGCCGGGGGCGGACGGATGGTTCACGTGAGGTGCGTCACTCGGGGCGCGGCGGGCGTGGCGGGCGGGGCGTGCGGGCGGGGCGTGCGGCGGGATCCTCAGGTCCGGCAGACGCGGCCCTCGTTGAGGCAGCCGACGACCTCCCGCATCCGCTCGTCGGTCATCACGTTCACGAACATGGCGTGGTCCGTGCGCGGGCTGTGCCGCTGCTCCGGGAAGGAGTCGAGGGCGATCGGGATCCCCGACGCCACCGGATAGGAGAGCGAGACGCGCAGCTCGGGCACGGGGAAGGTGTTCTGCGGGCACACCCCTTGCGCGGAGGGGAAGCGCAGGTGCGAGCGGTGGCCGGGCGCGCTGGTGTCCAGCCCGTTCCAGCAACTGGGGAAGACCAGCGTCCGGGTGACGAGGCTCCCGGCCGGGCACCGCGGATAGTCGGTCGTCGAGCGGTCGGGGAAACCGGAACAGCCCCAGCGGGCCCGTACGTCCGCGTCCGTACCCGCCGTGTAAGCGACGGCGTCGCCGGTGATCGCCCGCAGGAAGCGGGGCATCGGCACCACCTTGCTCACCGGGCTCCCGCGGAACTCGACGCTCACCGCCGCTTCGGGGAGGATCTCGCCGGTGTTGCCGTGCCCGGCCGAACTCTCGTGGGCACGGTCCCCCGGCCGGTCGAGGCGGCGCAGCACCGGCCAGTAGTAGGTGGAACGGTCGCCGCCGACGCAGCTCGTGGCGGCCGCGTCCAGCGAGGCGTCGTCCGACAGGGCGTCGGTGGACAGGTTCCCGACGTACGCGTGCGTGTGGTGGGCGCCGGCCCGCAGGCCCGGGGACACCACCAGGTTGTCCTCGTTGTAGTGGCCCTCCGCGTTGCGGCCGCAGTCCACGGTCACCGTGCCCGGGGAGCCCTCCGGGCCCGTGGGGGTCGGGGGCGCGGCCTCGCGCGGCACCTCGCGTATGTCCACGTACGCGCCCGCCACCTCCCCGTGGTGCGGGCCGGCGGCCCGTGTGGCGCCGAGGACGGCGGCGACCAGCCCGGTGCCGAGCAGCAGGCAGACGAGGAGCCACAGCGGTCGGTGTTCATTCGCCATGGCGGTCACGGTTGCCGGTGCTCCGTACGGTCGTCAACGGGGGGTCCGCACGACGGGAGCCCCGTGTGATTGTAGGTCTCGTCCGGTGTGCTCCCGAAGCCCCCGGAACCTTTCCCGGGCGACGGTTCGGACCCGGGAGCGACCGGCATCGGCCGCACCTCCGCACCCCGCACCCCGCCCCCGCTCCCACGGCCCGCGGACCCGCCCCGGCGCCCCGTACGCCGCTTCCGGGCCCCGGATCCTCCCCGGCGCACCCGGACGGCCGGAGAGCGCCTTGCAGGCCCGCCGGGCGGCCGCGCAGAGTTCTCCGTATGACACCGGCTGAACTCCTGCACGACTTCGCACGCACCCGTGCCTCCCTCGACGGAGCCGAGGTCACCTTCTGGTGGACCGGCGACGTCCACTCCTGGTCCCCCGACGGGCCCTACGTCAGGACCTTCGGCTTCGAGGGCCTCAACGTCGCCCGGCTGGAGGCCGACGAGGAGACGGGCGGCTACCGGATGCTCTCCCGCGAGGCCGCCTTCTACCTCGACCCGACGAGTCGAGAGATCCTGGAGACCTGGCAGGAAAAGCCCGTGGTGCACGTGTGGAACGACCCGGCGAACCTCACCCTGCGGCCCTTCCCCGTCCCGCGCACCGAGCTCGGCGACCAGGTCTGCTTCAGCCTGGAGATCCCCCTCGCGTACCCCTCCCCGCTGCCCGTCGCCGACTACCCGCTGAACTCCGCCTCCGACACCTACCGGGCCCTGGAGCTCTTCCAGTTCTTCGCCCCCGCCGAGGCCCTCGCCGGGGACGCGCCCAGCGTCCCCGCGACCATGTCCTGGATGCGGATGTCCCCCTGGCTCCCCTGGATGGAGCAGGGACAACGCCCCGGTGGGCTCGCCTTCCACTGCCGCGGCACGAAGCTCGGATCGTACGACGAGGTCCCCGAACGCACCCGCGCGTACATCGCCGCCCGGCACCCCGAGTTCGCCTCGGCGCCGCGGAAGTGGACCGAACCGAACGAGTCCAGCTGGACCTACTTCCGCCGGCTCGACCCGCGGTGACCGACCCGCGGTAACCCCGGTCGACCCCCGTCCCGCACCGGCCCCACCACCACCCCACCACCGCCCCCGTCCCCGGCCGCACCGGGGACGGGGGCGGTGGCGTAGGGGTCCGGACAAGGGTTTTCCCCGTATCGGGTTCATCTCCGCGTTGCCTACTGTCTGCCCACCGGCGATCCTCCGGTCCCGAACCGCCCCCGCGCCAACCCCACATGGCGTGAAGCGGTACGGGACCGCGGACCGCCGGGACCGCCGTTGCCCTGCCCCGCCGTCGCGGCCGGGCAACGCGGCGCGCGGCGGTGGCCGGGGCGGGGACTGACCAGTCCGCCCCGGGCCCCGTGGCCGCCGGTTCACCTCCCACACTGCACCGACCGGCCGCTCCGGCCTGCCCGGAAACGGCCCTCGAAAGGGAACACCGTGCACGCATCCAGACGCAGCAGGCTCATATCCGTGGTGGCCATGTCCGTCACCCTCCTCGCCGGCTCCGCGACCGCTTCGGTGGCCGTGACCGCCGAGAACGACCCGGCCACCTCCCTCCCGGCCGCCGCGGCTCCCGCCGCGCCCGCCGGCGCGCCGGTCGAGAACCTCATCGTCGGATACAAGTCCTCGGCCTCCGAGGCCAGTTCCAACACCGCGGCCGCGGACGACGCCGCCGCGAAGGGCAAGAAGGCCGGCAAGAAGGCGAAGTTCGACCGCCGCCTCGGCACCGGTGCCGCCCTCGTCAACCTGGGCGGATCGGTCGCCCCGGCCGACGCCGCCGGCGTGATGGCCCAGTTCCGCGCCGACCCCGACGTCGCCTACGTCGAGCCGGACACCCGCGCCTACGCCATGGCCGTCACCCCGAACGACACCGAGTACGCCAAGCAGTGGGACCTCTTCGAGCCCACCGCCGGCATGAACGTGCCGGCCGCCTGGGACAAGACCACCGGCTCCGGCGTCACCGTCGCCGTGATCGACACCGGCTACGTGGCCCACTCGGACCTCGCCCCGAACGTCGTCGCCGGCTACGACTTCATCTCGACCTCCTCCGAGGCCCGTGACGGCAACGGCCGCGACAACAACCCGGCCGACGAGGGCGACTGGAACGCCACCGACGGCGAGTGCGGCGTCGGTTCCAAGGCCAGCACCTCCTCCTGGCACGGCACCCACGTCGCGGGCACCATCGCCGCGGCCACCAACAACTCCAAGGGCGTCGCCGGCATCGCGTACGGCGCGAAGATCCAGCCCGTCCGCGTGCTCGGCAAGTGCGGCGGCGCCACCTCGGACATCGTCGACGCCATCACCTGGGCCTCGGGCGGCACCGTCGCGGGCGTCCCGGCCAACGCCACCCCGGCCAAGGTCATCAACATGAGCCTCGGCGGCTCGGGCACCTGCGGCACCAGCTACCAGAACGCCATCAACGCGGCCGTCGGCCGCGGCACGACCGTCGTCGTCGCTGCGGGCAACAGCAACGCGAACGCGTCCGGCTTCTCCCCGGCCAGCTGCAACAACGTGATCAACGTGGCGTCGACCAACCGCGCCGGTGACCGTTCGTACTACTCCAACTTCGGCACGATCATCGACATCGCCGCCCCGGGCGGTGAGACCCGCCGCGCCACCGACACGCCCGGCACCGTCACCACCCCCGAGAACGCGATCCTCTCCACCCTGAACGCCGGCACCACGACCCCCGGCGCCGAGTCCTACAAGCCCTACCAGGGCACCAGCATGGCCGCCCCGCACATCGCGGGCCTCGCCGCCCTCATGAAGTCGGCGAAGAGCTCCCTGACCCCGGCCCAGATCGAGGCGGCGATCAAGTCCAACGCCCGCCCGCTGGCCGGCACCTGCACCGGCGGCTGCGGCGCCGGTCTCGCCGACGCGACCGCGACGGTGAACGCCGTGACCTCCACGACGCCCACCACCCCGTCCTTCGAGAACACCGCGGACGTCGCCATCGGTGACAACACCACGGTCGAGAGCTCCATCGCGGTCAGCGGTGTCGCGGGCAACGCGCCGGCGGCCCTCAAGGTCGGCGTGAACATCGCCCACACCTACATCGGTGACCTGAAGGTCGACCTCGTCGCCCCCGACGGCTCCGTCTACACGGTCCACAACCGCGCCGGTGGCAGCACCGACAACATCAACCAGACCTACACCGTCAACGCCTCCACCGAGGTCGCGAACGGCACCTGGAAGCTGCGCGTCAACGACAACGCCGGCGGCGACACCGGCAAGATCGACTCCTGGAGCCTCGGCTTCTGACCCGCACCGGACCCCGGTCCCCCCGGCCCCGACGGAGCCCCCCAACTCCGTCCTGACGGGCCGATGGTACGGACCATCCCAGCGCGCGGACCTGCCGGTACCTCCCGTACCGGCAGGTCCGTCGTGCTTTCCTGTCGCCCGACTGAATTCTGCGTCACAATCCGGGTCCGTCCGGCGGTCGACCTCGTATTGTCGCGTCTCACAGGAAAGGCACAGGACCGGGGACCGAAAGGCTGGTGGCGTGGCGGCGACGGGGAACGCTGACGCGAACGTCGGACACAGTGAGCTGCTCGAGGCGGTCGACCGGGCGCTGACCACGCACGGCCGCGCCGTCCTCACCGGACCCGCCGGGGCGGGCAAGACCGAGGTGGCGCGAGCCGTCGCGGCCGCCGCCGAGGGCCGGCGCGAAACCGTGCTCCTCCTCGCCCCCGAAGCCGCGGACCGGTGGATACCCGAGGCCTCCGCCGCCGCCCTCCTCGCCACCGTGCCCCGCGCCGCGCTCGACCGGCTCGCCGGACCCCAGCGCACCGCCATCGCCCACCTGCGCCGCGAGACCGACGCGCCGCGAGCGGGCCGCGACCACGTCGCGCTACGGCTCGCCCTCGTCGAGGTGCTCCGCACCCTGGCCGCCGCCGGCCCGGTCCTCCTCGTGCTCGACAACGCCCAGTGGCTCGACGCGGAAACCACCGATCTGCTCCGGTTCGCCCTGCGCCTCACCCCGCCACGAGTACGGGTCCTCGCGGCCGAGTGCGTCCACGCCGGAACCCCCGTCGCCGAACCCCTCTGCGGCCCCGGCACCCCGACCGTACGCGTCCCCCCGCTCGGCGCCGACGAGGTGGCCGAGCTGCTGCTGCGCCACGACCTGCCCGCCCGCCTCGCCGGCCGCATCCACCAGGCCAGCGGCGGAAACCCGCGGCTCGCCCTCGCCCTCGGGCACTCCCTCGCCGAAGCCGCCGGCGCCCGCGACGGCTGCGCCCACCACGCCGACACCCTGCCCGTCTCCGGCCAGGCCCGGGATGTCGCCCGCCGCCTCCTCGCCGAAGCACCCGCCCGGGCCCGCCGCACCCTGCTCCTCGCCGCCCTCACCGCCCGCCCCACCACCGCCCTGCTGCGCCGCGCCGGCCGACCCGACGCGGAGGCCGAACTCGCCGAGGCCGAACGCGCCGGGCTGGTCACCGTCGGGGAGGACGGGGCGGTCGCCTTCACCGCGGGCGCCGTCGCGACGGCGCTCGCCGCCGACGCCGGCTGGCCCGAACGCTCCGCCGGGCACGCCGCCCTCGCCGACGCCGTCGACGACCCGGTGCAGGCCGTCCGCCACCGGGCGCTCGCCGTCGACCTCCCCGACGCCGGGCTCGCGGCCGAGATCACCGCCGCCGCCGACTCGTGCCGCCGCCGCGGCCAGCGCGCCCTCGCCGCGGAACTCGGGCTGCTCGCGGCCGAACGCACCCCCGCCGGCCTGCCCCGGGAGGAACTCGCCCGCCTCGTCGGCGCCGCCGAGGACGCCGGCTGGGCCGGCCGCGCCGACCTCGCCCGCCGGGCCAAGATCGGAAGAGCGTCGTGGATGGGAAGAGTGTTACAGCAAGTGTATATCTGGGTGGTCGCCGTATCATTAAAAAAGGGGGGGG
>NZ_JANFAK020000181.1 GCF_024721315.2 Streptomyces sp. Isolate_45 | reverse complement strand
CCGGTCACCGGCCGGGGCGGACGGGCCGATGCCGGGGAGCACGCCGGGGGCGCTGGCCGCGGGCTTCGGCAGGCCCGCGCCCGCGACGTGATCTGCGCCACCCGCACGGCTCCAGGAGGCGGCCCTGTCCCGCTCGGCCTTACGCTGACCGGAGTCCCACGGCCCGGCGCTTGCCACCGTCACCGCCGAGAGGGCGAGGCCGGCCACGGCCGACCCCGCGATGAGCTGCCACGTCTTGACCAATGGCACCTCGGACCAGCCCCTTTCGCGATCACACATATGCGTGAGGGACACTTAACCACTGCGTCTTGCCGCGAGCATGGCACCCCACCCCACGGGGCCGGGCGGGACGCGCGCGCGGTTGAATCAAATGCAGTCCCGTAGCAATGAAGCTGATCATGGAGGAGCAGGACGTGGAGTTCGACGTCACCATCGAGATCCCCAAGGGTTCGCGGAACAAGTACGAGGTGGACCACGAGACCGGCCGGATCCGTCTGGACCGTCGCCTCTTCACCTCGACCAGCTACCCGGCCGACTACGGCTTCGTCGAGAACACCCTCGGCGAGGACGGCGACCCGCTGGACGCCCTGGTCATCCTGGACGAGCCGACCTTCCCGGGCTGCCTGATCAAGTGCCGCGCGATCGGCATGTTCCGCATGACGGACGAGGCGGGCGGCGACGACAAGCTGCTGTGCGTGCCGGCCTCGGACCCGCGTGTCGAGCACCTGCGCGACATCCACCACGTCTCCGAGTTCGACCGCCTGGAGATCCAGCACTTCTTCGAGGTCTACAAGGACCTGGAGCCCGGCAAGTCCGTCGAGGGCGCGAACTGGGTCGGCCGCACCGAGGCCGAGGCCGAGATCGAGGCCTCGTACAAGCGCCTGGAGGCGCAGGGCGGCCACCACTGAGCTCCGCTCGGTGATCCGTGTCGGCGCCTTGCGCCGACCGGCTGACTCGACCGCGGGCGGTACCCCTTCCGGGGGGTGCCGCCCGTTCGTCGTGTCCGGGCGGGCGTCGCGCCCGGGGCCGGCCCGGCGGAGCGACGCCGGACGACCGCCGGGGCCGTACCGGAGGGCCGGCGGAGGAGGGGCGGAGGGCCGGGCGAGGACGGGCCGAGGACGGGGCGAGGACGGGCCGACCGGTCGAGGACCGGAAGCCGCTTCCGACGGCCTGAGTGGCGGATGGCCGTCCGCTTTCGCCGGGGAGGAAACGATTCCGCATACTTGGGTCCGAGCCGGAACCGGCGAGGACGGGAGGACGCGTGGCGGAGGCCGAAGGATCCGGGTTCGAGGACCGGAAGCCGAAGTCGGACGAGGCGCGCAGCGCCTTCACCGCGCCGCGCGGCATCGCGGCGGAGTCCCCGGAGGACGAGCAGCCGACGTCGGAGTTCACCGTTCCCGAAGGCCTGGCCGCGCTGCCCGTCGAGCCCGAGGGTTCCGCCTTCGCGGCCCCGGCCACCTACAGCGCCCAGCACTCCCCGCCCGCGTACACCCCCGGCATGGGCGCCGGGTTCCCCGGCTCCCGCATGAAGGAATCGCCCTGGCAGGACCGCATGCGCGTGATGCTGCGCATGCCGGTCGACGTCCGGCCGGTGGCCGAACCGGTGCAGAAGAGCGAGAGCGGCCCCGCGGTGGGCCGCGTGCTCGACCTCACGCTGCGCATCGGCGAACTGCTCCTGGCGGGTGGCGAGGGCGCCGAGGACGTCGAGGCGGCCATGTTCGCCGTCGCGCGCTCCTACGGCCTCGACCGCTGCGAGCCCACGGTCACCTTCACCCTGCTGTCCATCACCCACCAGCCCTCCCTGGTCGACGACCCCGTCTCGGCGAACCGCACGGTGCGCCGGCGCGGCACGGACTACACGCGGCTCGCGGCGGTCTTCCGGCTGGTGGACGACATCAGCGCGCACGAGGTGGAGATCTCCCTGGAGGAGGCCTACCGCCGCCTCGCCGAGATCCGCCGCAACCGCCACCCGTACCCGGGCTGGGTGCTCACGGCCGCCGCCGGACTGCTCGCCGGGGCCGCCTCGACGCTGGTCGGCGGCGGGGTCACGGTGTTCTTCTGCGCCGTGCTCGGCGCCGTCCTCGGTGACCGGCTGGCCTGGTTCTGCGCCGGGCGCGGGCTGCCGGAGTTCTACCAGTTCGTGGTCGCGGCGATGCCGCCGGCCGCGATCGGGGTGGCGCTGAAGATCGCCGAGATCGACGTCCGCGCGTCCGCGGTGATCACCGGTGGGCTGTTCGCGCTGCTGCCGGGGCGGGCCCTGGTGGCGGCCGTGCAGGACGGCCTGACCGGCTTCTACATCACGGCCTCGGCCCGCCTCCTGGAGGTCATGTACCTCTTCATCGGGATCATCGTGGGCGTGCTCGTGGTGATCTACGTCGGCCTGCAGTTCGGCGCCGAGCCGAACCCGGACGAGGTCCTCCAGATCCCCTCCCGGCCGATCCTGCAGATCCTGGCCTCGATGGTCCTTGTGTTCACCTTCGCCATCCTGCTCCAGCAGGAACGCTCCACCGTGCTGATCGTGACGCTGAACGGCGGGGTCGCCTGGGTGACCTTCGGGGCGCTGCGGGCGGCCGAGCTGCCCCCGGTGCCGTCCACTGCCATCGCGGCCGGTCTGGTCGGCCTCTTCGGGCAGCTCTTCTCCCGCTACCGGTTCGCCTCGGCCCTGCCCTACGTGACCGCGGCCATCGGGCCGCTGCTACCGGGCTCCGCGACGTACTACGGGCTGCTGTCGATCGCCGAGAACCGGCTCGACGCGGGACTGGCCTCGCTCACCAACGCCGCCGCCATCGCGCTCGCCATCGCGGTCGGGGTCAACCTCGGGTCGGAGACCTCCCGCCTGTTCATGCGGATCCCGGGCGCGGAGAGCGCCGCGAAACGTCGGGCGGCGAAGCGCACGCGCGGCTTCTGACGGCCGGCCGAACGCCCTCCGACGCCGGGAGGAGGCTGGGCGGCCGTCTGCGGGCACGCGAACGCCCCGGGGACTCCTGGTCCCCGGGGCGTCGTACGGGCGTCCGTACGGGCGGTCAGCGCTTGGCGTGGCGGCCGCGCGGCTGCGGGTCCTCGGGGGCGCCGACGCCCTGCGCGGGACCGGAGGCCGCGGACTTCGCCTTGTTCTTGCGGGCCTTCAGCACCTCGAAGATCACCGGGATGATCGAGACGAGCACGATGCCGATGAAGATCGGCTCGATGTTCGTCTTGATGACCTCGAACTGGCCGAGCTTGTAGCCGAGGCAGGTGACGCCCGCGCCCCACAGGACGCCGCCGATGATGTTGTAGGTCAGGAAGGTGCGGTACTTCATCTCGCCGGCGCCCGCGACCATCGGCGCGAAGGTGCGGATGATCGGCACGAAACGGGCGAGCACGATGGCCTTGGGACCGTGCTTCTCCATGAAGTCGTGCGCGGCGTCGAGGTTCTCGCGCTTGAACAGCCGGGAGTTCGGCCGGTTGAAGAGCTTCGGCCCGAAGTGCTTGCCGATCAGGTAGCCCACCTGGTCACCGATCACGGCGGCGAGCACGATCAGGGTGCAGACCATCCACAGCGGCTGGCTGATGTTGCCGCTCGCGACGAACAGGCCCGCCGTGAAGAGCAGGGAGTCGCCGGGCAGGAACGCGAACAGTCCCGATTCGGCGAAGACGATGATCAGGATTCCGATCAGGCCGAACTCCCCGATCAGATAGTCCGGGGACAGCCACTCAGGGCCGAGCGCAAGCGTGTACACGAGTTCCGGGCTCTCCTGGATCGAGGGGGATCAGCGGGGATGCGGGGCATGACGGGTGGTTCCAATTATGAACGCACACCGCCCCCGCCAGGTTCCAGGTACCTGCGGGGGCCGTGTGCGCACTGTGCGGGAGCCTTCCGGTGAACTCCCGGCGAGCTCGCGGCTACGCCTTCCGGATCGCGTTCGCGAGGATCGCGTCCCGGACGAAAACGGCCAGACCCGGACGGACGGCTTCGTAGTACGCGGTGAACCGCTCGTCCGCGACGTACATCTCACCGAGGCAGGTGTGGATCTCGTACGTGCAGAAGTAGTAGGCGCCGTTGATCCAACTCCGGTGGTCCTCGGCGAGGTCCATGGCCGGCTCGGACTCCGCGGCCGCGCCGGAGTCCAACAGGGCTGCGAACCGGTCGTTGATGTCCGCGGCCGCCGCCTGGATCCGCTGCCAGTCCTCCTTCGTGTAGGACGCGGTGCGGCGGGTCGACTCCCGGTACGCGTCGGTGCCGCCCCAACGGCGCTCCGCCTCCTCGGCGTGCTCGTCGGGGTCGAAGTCCCCGAAGACCTCGAACTTCTCCTCGGGCGTGAGGTTGATGCCCATCTTCTTCGCCTCCATGGCGTGCTCAACGGCCTTGGCCATCTGCTGGAGCCGGGCGATCCGGTCGGACAGCAGGGAGTGCTGCCGGCGCAGGTGCTCCTCCGGGTCCGAATCCGGGTCGTCCAGCAGGACCGCGACCTCGTCGAGCGGGAAGCCGAGCTCCCGGTAGAACAGGATCCGCTGCAGCCGGTCGAGGTCGGCGTCGTCGTACCGCCGGTGTCCCGCCCCGCTGCGGCTGCTCGGGGAGAGCAGCCCGACCTCGTCGTAGTGGTGCAGCGTGCGCACCGTCACTCCGGCGAACCCGGCGACCTGACCCACTGACCAGCCCATCGCTTCCCGCTCCTCCCATCGGTTGGGTACGCCCCTCACTGTGGGACCTCACGCCGCGTGAGGTGCAAGTCCGCCGCGCGGGCCTACTTGCTGAGCCCTCGGAAGCGGGCCACCGCCAGCGGGAAGAACACCGCGAGCAGCAGCAGCGGCCAGCCGACGGCGAGCAGCGCGGCGTGCTCCGCCGCCCACGACGCCGAGGACGCCGCGCCCGCCGGGTTCCCGAACAGGTCGCGCACCGCGGTGGCCGTCGCGGACATCGGGTTCCATTCCACCACCGCGCCCAGCCAGCCGGGCATCGACGCCGGGGTGGCGAACGCGTTGGACAGGAAGCCCACCGGCCACACCAGGATCTGCACGGCCTGGACCAGCTCCGGCCGGCCCGCCGCCATGCCGAGGAAGATCCCGATCCACAGCATCGCGAAGCGCAGCAGCAGGAGCAGCGCGAAGGCGGTCAGCGCGGCCGCCGCCGAGCCGTGCCAACGCCAACCGAGCAGCAGCCCGACGCCCGCGAGGACGGCCAGGCCCAGCGCCGACTGGAGCATGTCGGCGGCGCTGCGACCCACGAGCACCGCCGACGAGGACATCGGCATCGCGCGGAACCGGTCGATGACCCCCTTGCCGAGGTCCTGGGTGACGGCCGTCATCGTCGCCTCCAGGCCGAAGGCCATGGTGAGGGCGAACATGCCGGGCACCAGGAACTCGACGTACTCGCCGTCGATGCCGCGCCCGCCGCCGATGAGGAAGCCGAACATCAGCAGCATCATCACCGGGAAGACCAGCCCGACGATCACCTGCACCGGCTGCCGCGCCCAGTGCGCGAGCTCGCGGCGGGTCATCGTCCAGGAGTCCGTGACCACCCAGGGCGTGCTCATGCGGCCACCTCGGCCTTCTCCTCGGTACCGGCGTCGGCGGCTGCGGGGCCGCCCGTCAGCCGGAGGAAGACCTCGTCGAGGGTGGGGCGGCGCACCGAGATGTCCACCGCCTCGATGCCCCCCTCCTCCAGGGCCCGCAGGGTCCGGGTGAGGCCGGCCATCCGGTCCCGCACCGGGAAGCTCAGGGTCAGCGCGTCCCGGTCCACGGACGGGTCCGGGTGGGGCAGGCGTTCCGCCGCGCGCGCCAGGTCCGCCGCCTCCCGCAGGACGACGACGATCCGGTCCGACCCGACGCGGGCCTTCAGCTCGTCCGCCGTGCCCTCGGCGGCCACCCGACCCGCGTCGACGAGCGAGATCCGGTCGGCCAGCCGGTCGGCCTCCTCCAGGTACTGGGTGGTCAGCAGGACGGTCGTACCGGCGCCGACCAGGGAGCGGACCGCGCCCCACACCTCGGCGCGGCCGCGCGGGTCGAGGCCGGTGGTCGGTTCGTCCAGGAACAGCACCTGCGGGTCGGTGATCAGGGACGCCGCGAGGTCCAACCGGCGGCGCATGCCGCCGCTGTACCGCGCGACCGGCTTGCGGCCGGTGTCGGCGAGGTCGAAGCGGGCCAGCAGTTCGTCGGCCCGCGACCCGGCCCGCCGGGAGCCCAGGTGGTGGAGGCGGCCGAACATCTCCAGGTTCTGCCGCCCGTCCAGCTTTTCGTCGAGCGCGGCGTGCTGGCCGAGCAGTCCGATCCGGGCGCGGACGGCCGCCGGGTCCTCGCGCACGTCGTGCCCCGCCACCCGCACCACGCCCCCGTCGTGCCGCAGCAGGGTGCTCATCACCCGGACCGCCGTGGTCTTCCCGGCGCCGTTGGGGCCGAGGACGGCGTGGACCGTCCCGGCCGGTACCTCCAGGTCGAGCCCGTCGAGGGCCCGCTTCTCCCCGTACCGCTTGTGCGCTCCTTCGACGGAGATCGCCAAGACCGCTCCTCATGAGTCGATTAGTCAAATTTGATTAGCTGGATCGGCAAAGCTACGCCCGCCGCGCGGGTTAGTCAAACTTGATTAGTCCTGTCGTTCCGGAGTCTTCTGCTCCGCATAGGGGTTCTCCTGGCCGTCCGCCAGGACCCCCACGAACGGGTCGCCGCCCTCGCCGGCGAAGGAGTACGCCCCCTCCTCGATCCGGGCGATCAGCCCCCGGGTCCACTCCGCCTCGGCGTCGGACGAGTGGACCCACATGTGCATGATCTCGCCGATGTGCCCGAGTTGCCCGGGACCGCCCTCCGGCGTGTAGTACTCGGTCACCGCGGACCGCCAGTCCGCCAGCTTCGCCAGCCGCTCGCGCAACAGCGCCAGTACCTCGTCCCGCGGCAGGTCCACCATGAAGCCGATCGCCGCCGACAGCACGTCCGTCTTCTGGTCGTGGGCCGCCAGGGCCTTCCGCAGCAGCCGGAAGTACTCCTCGCGGCCCGCGTCCGTCACCTCGTACTCGGTCCGCGGCGGCCCGCCGGCCGCGCTCGGCGCCACCTCGTGGGCGAGCAGGACGCCCTGCTTCGCCATCTGCTTGAGCGCGTGGTAGATCGAGCCGGGCTTGGTGTTGGACCACTCGTGGGCGCCCCAGTACTCCAGGTCGTTGCGCACCTGGTAGCCGTGCGCCCGGCCGTGCTGGCGGACCGCACCGAGGACGAGGAGCCGAATCGCTGACATCGGGCCAGGCTACTCATCCCCCGCGCGCGCCCCGCCTCAGCCCATGGCCTTGGTCCCGTCCACGGACTCGCGGATGATGTCCGCGTGGCCGGCGTGCCGGGCGTACTCCTCGATCAGGTGCAGCAGCATCCACCGCATCGAGACCTTGCCGTTCTCGGGGAACCAGGGGGCCGGCGGCAGCGGGAAGGTGTCGTCCAGGCTCGGGACGGCTCCGATGAAGGCCTCGGTCTCCTGCCGGACGCCGTCCCAGAAGGCCAGCACCTGCGGCATCGACTCCCCGCCGACCAGACGGAAGCCGTCGCTCCAGGACTGCTCGTCGGGCGCGTCCTCGGCCGGGCGCTGCTGCGCCATCCGCAGCCAGCCGAGCTCGCACCCGGCCGCGTGCTTGAGCAGCCCGGACAGCGAGAGCTCGCTGACGGTGGGCCGGCTCGCCGCCTGCTCCTCGGTCAGACCCCGCGCCGCCTCGCGCAGCCCCTCGCGCTGGGCCTCGACGAAGGCGAGGAGCGTCCCGCGCTCGTCACCGGGGACCTCTGTGGAAACCTGAGCCATGGCCGACCGCCTACTTCCGTGGGGTTCTTCTCCTGCTGACGAGAACCACGCTACGGAGCCTTGCGGTCAGCTTCTGTCCTCAACCCGCGGCAACCCCGCGACGCCGCGTCACTGGCCCTGCTCGTCCTGCCGGATCACGGGCAGGGCGGTGGCGGGCTGCGGGAGCAGGGCCTTGGAGAGGTCCTGCTTGCCCGTCGGGTCGAGCCCGTACATGGCCTCGTAGATCTTGCGGACCGCCGGACCCGACGCCCCGGATCCGGTGCCGCCCTGGGAGATCGTCATGACGATCGAGTAGTCCGCGGTGTACGAGGCGAACCACGAGGTGGTCTGCTTGCCCTGGACCTCGGCGGTACCCGTCTTGGCGTGCATCGGGATCTGCTTCTGCGGCCAGCCGCCGAAGCGCCAGGCGGCACTGCCGTTGGTGGCCACCCCGGCGAGGGCCTCGTCGATGTCGTCACGGGTCTTGGCGTCCATCGGCAGCTTGCCCTGCGCCTTGGGCGCGATCTCCCGCACCGACCGGCCGTCGGCGCTGATGACCGCCTTGCCGACGCTCGGCTGGTGGATCGTGCCGCCGTTGGCGATGGCCGCGTAGACGGAGGCCATCTGGACCGGGGTGACGAGCGTGTCGCCCTGCCCGATCGAGTAGTTGATGGCGTCGCCCTCGCGCAACTGGTTGCCCTGACGGCAGTTCTCGTAGGCGATCTTCTCGGCGAAGGTGCCGTTCTTCTTGCCGTCCCGGCACCAGGCGTCCTTGTTCGCCTCGAAGAAGTCCTGCTTCCACTTGCGGTCGGGGATCCGGCCGGGCACCTCGTTGGGCAGGTCGATGCCGGTGCGCTTGCCCAGGCCGAACTCGTGGGCGGTCTTGAGGAACCAGTCGTTCGGGTCCTTCTTCGGCCTGATGCCGCCGTCCTTCTTCCACTCCTGGTCGGCGATGGCGTAGTAGACGGTGTCGCAGGAGACTTCCAGGGCCCGCCCGATGGTGATGTCGCCGTGCCCCTGCGACTCGAAGTTCGTGAAGGTCTGGTTGCCGACCGTGTACGCGCTGGGGCAGGGGTAGCGCCGGTTGAACGGGTACCCCGCGTTGACCGCGGCGGCCGAGGTGACCACCTTGAAGATGGAGCCGGGCGCCGCCTGGGCCTGGATCGCCCGGTTCAGCAGCGGGTAGTTGGACTCCTTCGCGGTGAGGCCCGCGTAGTCCTTGGCGGAGATGCCGCCCACCCAGGCGTTGGGGTCGTACGTCGGGTTCGAGGCCATCGCCACGACCCGTCCGGTCCTGGTCTCCATCACCACTACGGCGCCCGAGTCGGCCTCGTAGTTCCGGTGGGTGTTCCTGTCGTACCCCTTGCGCGCCTCGATCATCGCGGCGTTCAGCTCGCGCTCGGCGACCGCCTGCACCCGGGAGTCGATGGAGGTCACGATGTTCGAGCCGGGCTGCGCCGGGTCGGTCTCGCCCTGCCCGAGGATCCGGCCCAGGTTGTCCACCTCGTAGCGGGTGACGCCGGCCTTGCCGCGCAGTTCCTTGTCGTAGGTGCGCTCCAGGCCGGACCGCCCCACCTGGTCGGAACGCAGGTACGGCGAGTCCGTCTTCTTCGCCTTGACGATCTCCTCGTCGGTGACCGGCGACAGGTAGCCCAGTACCTGGGAGGTGTTGGCCTGGTCGGGGCCCGCGTAGCGGCGCAGGGCCGTGGCCTCGGCGGTGATGCCCGGGAAGTCCTCGGGGTGCTCGCGGATCTGCAGGGCCTGCTCGGTGGTGGCCTCGTCACTGATCGGGATCGGCTGGTACGGGGACCCGTTCCAGCAGGGCTGCTTCGTCTTGGCGTCGCAGAGCCGGACCTTGTCGAGGACCTCCTGGGGGTCCATGCCGAGGATCCCGGCCAGGCGCGTCAGGACGCCCTTGCCCTTGTCCTTCATGGCCAGCAGCTCGGTGCGGCCGGCCGAGACCACGAGGTGCGTCGCGTTGTCGGCGAGCGGAACCCCGCGCGAGTCCAGGATCGACCCGCGCACGGCGGGCTGGATCACCTGCTGGACGTGGTTGTTCTTGGCCTCGTCCGTGTACTCCTGGCCGTTGCGCACCTGGAGGTACCAGAGCCGTCCCCCGAGCGTGAGGAGCAGCGAGAAGACGACCACCTGGATGACGACGAGCCGGTTCTGGACCCGAGGGGTCCGGCCGGTCTCCGGAATGTTGCTCAACCCTGATCTCCCCCGGACGCGAGCCGTACGCCCGGCCGAGTGTAGGGGGCCGCGACCGGCGACCTAGAACGGGAACCGGGTTCGGCCGTGCTGGACCGATATCCACTTCTGGGTCGTGAAGGCCTCCACGGTGGCCTCTCCGCCCAGCCGACCCAGGCCCGAGTCCTTCTCCCCGCCGAACGCGGTGAGGGGCTCGTCGCCGATGGTGGAGTCGTTGACGTGGATCATGCCGGTCTCGATGCGACCGGCGAACCGGACCCCGCGCTCCACGTTCCGGGTGTGCACGGCGCCGCTGAGCCCGTACGGGGTCGCGTTGGCCAGGCGCACCGCCTCGTCCTCGCCGTCGAAGACGACCAGCAGCGCGACGGGGCCGAAGATCTCCTGGGTCAGCAGCGGGGAGTCCTCCGGGAGCCCGGCCAGTACGGTCGGCTCGACCAGGTTGCCGCGCGTAGACCCCCGTACGAGCGCCCGCGCGCCGGACTCCACGGCCCGGTCCACGAGCGCGGTCAGGGCGTCGGCCTGGAAGGAGTTGATGAGCGGACCGATGTGGGTGTCGGCCTCGCGCGGGTCGCCGGTCTTCAGGGCGCGCACCCGGGCGGTGAACTTCTCGGTGAACTCCTCGGCCACGGAGGCGTCGACGAGGATGCGGTTGGCGGCCATGCAGACCTGGCCCTGGAAGACGAAGCGGCTGAAGACGGCCGCGTCCACCGCGTAGTCGAGGTCGGCGTCGTCGAGGACGACCAGGGCGCTGTTGCCGCTGAGTTCGAGGACCGTCCGCTTGAAGTGCCGGGCGGCGACGGCTCCGACGTGCCGGCCGGTGCGGTCGGACCCGGCGAAGGAGATCACCTTGGGGACGGGGTGGGTGAGGATCGCGTCGCCTATCTCGGCGATGTCCGTGACCAGGACGTTCAGCAGCCCGGCGGGCAGGCCCGCCTCCTCGAAGATCTTGGCGATGATCCCGCCGCCGGACACCGGGGCGTTCTGGTTCGGCTTGATGACCACCGCGTTGCCCAGGGCCAGCGCCGGGGCGACCGACTTGAGGGTCACCAGCAGCGGGAAGTTGAAGGGGCTGATCACGGCGACGACCCCGACGGGGAGTCGCTGGACCCGGTTCTCCTTGCCCTGCACCAGGGAGGGGAGGACGCGGGCCTCGGGGCGGACCGCCAGCTGGACCGCCTCGCGCAGGAACTCCATCGCGAGGTGGACCTCGTACTCGGCCTTGGGACGGGTCCCGCCGAGTTCGTCGATCATCGCCTCGACGAACTCCTTCTGGCGCTCCTCCGTGATCCGCAGCGCGCGCTCCAGGACCGCGCGTCTCGCGTACGGGCTGGTGGCCGCCCATTCCTTCTGCGCCCGCTCGGCCGCCCGGTAGGCCCGGTCGACCTGTTCGACCGTGGCCACGGTGATGGCGGCCAGCTTCTCCCCGTTGTACGGGTTGACGTCGATGATGTCCCACGAACCGGTGCCGGCCAGCCATTCGCCGTCTATGTACTGGTGAGCAAGGTCGGTGAATATGGACATGCCATCCCTTACTGCGAGCGCGCACCCTTGCGCTGCACCGGAGACCGGTCGGTCGTCATACACTGATCAGACGTCATAGTACGTGCGGATCAAGACAGTTGGAGCAGTCCTCGCAGGAGATCGCGAGTCCTGTCGGGATCCGGGCAGTCGGCCTGGAGTCGCCGCATCGCCCGCGCGTACTGTGCCACTTCCTCTTCTTTGTCCAGGTAGAGGGCACTGGTGAGCTGTTCCAGATAGACGATGTCCTGGAGGTCGGACTCGGGGAAGCGCAGCAGGGTGAAGGCCCCGCTCTCGCCCGCGTGGCCGCCGAAGGAGAACGGCATCACCTGGAGCTGCACGTTCGGCCGCTGACTGATTTCGATCAGGTGTTCCAACTGGCCCCGCATCACGTCGCGGTCGCCGTACGGGCGACGCAGCGCGGCCTCGTCGAGCACGGCGTGGAAGATCGGGGCGTTCTCGGACACGAGTACCTTCTGGCGCTCCAGGCGCAGTGCGACGCGGCGGTCGATCTCGGCGGCGCTCGCGCCGGGCATGCCCCGGCTGACGACGGCATGGGCGTACGCCTCGGTCTGCAAGAGCCCGTGAACGAACTGGACTTCGTAGATCCGGATGAGCGAGGCGGCGCCCTCCAGGCCGATGTACGTCTGGAACCACCCGGGGAGCACGTCGCCGTAGCTGTGCCACCAGCCGGTTGCGTTGGCCTCCCGGACCAGTCCCAGCAGGGACTCGCGCTCGGCGTCGTCCGTCACTCCGTAGAGCGTGAGGAGGTCTTCGACGTCCCTGGCCTTGAAGCTCACCCTTCCCAACTCCAAGCGGCTGATCTTCGATTCGGATGCGCGGATCGAGTAGCCGGCCGCCTCACGGGTGATGCCGCGGGATTCTCGGAGTCGCCTGAGCTGAGAGCCCAGGAGGATGCGTCGCACCACAGAACCGCTGGCTTCTGCGGTCACTAGTCCTGCCCTCCCCATCGCAATGGTGTGCGCGTGGTGTGCGCGTGCTCGGCGGGGCCCCCGTACCCCGGTGCCGCAGTCTGCCACCAAAACGCATCGGCCCGTACTCGTTCTGTAACGGAATCCGGCGTCCCGGAAAAGAAGTCCGTAAGTATGCGTAGGAAGAAATGAGCAAGAACCGTCACGGGAAGGGACGGAGCGGGCGCGTGCACGTGCATCTGCCCTTGCATCCGGCTGCGCCATTCGGAACGATGGTGCCGCGCACCTGCGTGCACTTCGCGCCGGCGCGGGACCCACCCCGCAGTTCTCCATGGACAGAGCCGCCGCTTCGTCCGCGAATCCCGGGAGTGCCTCGCATGGGGACGAATGGATCGACCATGCTCGAGCCGTTACGGCAGGGGCTGCCCCCGGTCGACCCCACGGCTGTCTCCGGATCCGCGTCATGCGGTCTGCCCGCCCGCTTCGACGCGGTGCGCGGCGCGCGTTCGTTCACCCGGTCCACGCTGTCCCAATGGGGCCTCGACGAGCGCTTCGACGACGTCTCCCTCGTCGTCTCCGAACTCGTCACCAACGCCCTGCGCCACGCGCTGCCCGACGACGCGCGGCCGTCCGGCGAGCCGGAGCCCGCGGTACGGCTGCACCTGATGCGGTGGAGCACCCGCCTGGTGTGCGCGGTGCGGGATCCCAGCGAGGACCGGCCCGGCGGGTCGTTCGTGCCGGAGCGGACCGACGAGAACTGCGACCTGGAGTCGGGTCGGGGGTTGTACCTGGTGGACGCGTACAGCGACAGCTGGGGCTGGCACCCGCTCGCGGGCCGGCTGACCGGCAAGGTCGTCTGGGCGCTGTTCCTGCTCCAGGACTGACGCGCGGGTTCGGCGGAACCCGCGCGCACGGGGTGCGCGAACCGGACACTCACGGGGGCCACTGGCCGGGGTTGATCGTTTGGATCAGTCCCGGCCAGTGCACGTGCATGGCGTGAAACGGTGCGCTGTTCCGTCAGCCGATCAAGTGATCGAACTCGCCGTCCTTGACGCCCAGGAGCAGGGCCTCTATCTCGGCCGGCGTGTACACGAGCGCCGGCCCGTCCGGGAAGCGCGAATTGCGCATGGCGACATCGCCGCCGGGCAGTCTGGCGAACTCCACGCAGGAACCCTGCGAGTTGCTGTGTCGGCTCTTCTGCCAGGTCAGCTCATACATGGAAGCGAGTTCTGCAGCTGCCATCCCGTTGTACGCGTGGTCCACAGGAAGCCCCCGATAGTGCAGATGTCAACTCCACCGGATCATAGCTGTGTTCATAAGCGCATGCATGGGCAGATGCACGTGCACGCGGGGTGGTGAATCGATCACTGTCAGGGGCGAAAAGCCTCCGTGACCTCGTCCAACGACTCCAACAGCTGCTCCGCGGCCCCCCGCAACACCCCTGATTCCGGGGCATTCCAGTCGGCCAGCAGGCTCCTGACGTCATCCCACTCGGGGACCCGCCGTTCCCGGACCGCCCGCGCCCCCGCCTCCGTCGCCCCCCGCAGCGCCTCGGCGAGCTCGGCCGCGCCGGGAACGGGGGCGTGGGCGCGGTCCGGGAGGTGGGCCTCCAGCAGCATGGCGTTGCGGCCGAAGGCGGCCACCGCGTCCCCCGCCCCGTCGGCGGCGGCCCGGGACAGCCCCCGGTGGCGTACGGGCTCCCCCTCCGCCCGGTCGAGCGCCTCCTGCCAGGCGATCCGGGCGTCGCGGGTTTCCAGCAGGGCCTCCCGGACGTCGGCGCGCCGGGCCCCGGCCGGATCGGCGTACTGCCCGAGCACGGCGGCCGCGTACCGCCCGACGGCCGCGAGCCAGTCGGCGAGCCGGGTCCGCAGCCTCGGCGTCTCCCAGGCCGGGTAGAGGGCGTACCCGACCATGGCGAGGACCCCGCCCACCAGGGTCAGGGCGATCCGGTCGGGCACGGTCTGGTCCCAGCCGACGCCGCCCATCCCGAGCAGGAACACCACGTACGCGGAGACGAAGGCCTGGGCGACGGCGTACCCGGTGCGCATCAGGACGTACATCAGGCCCGCGCTGAGCACCGCGAGGAAACCCGACAGGTACATCCCCGGCTGCGCCAACTGCACGATCGCGGTGGCGACGCCCACCCCGACCAGGGTGCCGCCGAACCGGGCCACGGCCCGGGACCAGGTCTGGGAGAAGTCGGGCCGCATGACCATCACCGAGGCCATCGGCGCCCAGTAGCCGTGCCCGAACGGCAACGCGCCCCCGATCAGGTACCCGGCGCAGGCCACGACCGTCACCCGCACGGCGTGCCGCAGCACGGGCGACCCCGGGCGCAGCTCGGCCCGTACGGCCTTCAGCACGTGGGGCACCATCCCCGCCAGCGTGGGCCGCAGCATCGCCTCGTCGGGGTCGGCGGTGCGCCCGGAGCCCGGTGCGGCCGTCTCCAGTACGTCGTCCAACAGCGCGGCGAGCCTGCGGGCGGCCCGCAGCGGTGCCCCGTCGAAGAGTTCCGGCAGGTCGGGGGCCTTCAGCACGGCCAGTTCGGGCGCGGGCAGCCGTACGGGCTCCCCCTGCCGGATGGCCCGCGCGGCGCAGTCCAGCACGGCCGCCGCGGCGGCGAGCAGTTCCCGCACCCGGTCCCGGGCCGGGCCCTCGGCGGGCGCCCCGACGGCCGGGTCGGCCAGCGAGGCCAGCACGGGGCGGATC
>NZ_JANFAK020000180.1 GCF_024721315.2 Streptomyces sp. Isolate_45 | reverse complement strand
GGGGCCCAGCGGCGTCAGGAGGTGGTCAGGTCTTGCGGACCGCTCGGAGCCACTCCTTGTTCATCGCGGCGATCGACGGCAGCGGGATGCCCTTGGGGCAGGCGGTGGCGCATTCGCCGGTCAGGGTGCAGCCGCCGAACCCCTCGTCGTCCATCCGGGCCACCATGTCCAGCACCCGGGTCTCGCGCTCGGGCGAGCCCTGCGGGAGCACGTTGAGGTGGTTGACCTTGGCGGAGGTGAACAGCATCGCCGACCCGTTGGGGCAGGCCGCCACGCAGGCTCCGCAGCCGATGCACTCGGCGTGCTCGAAGGCGAAGTCGGCGTCGGGCTTGGGCACGGCGGTGGCGTGCGCCTCGGGGGCCGCGCCGGTCGGCGCCGTGATGTATCCGCCGGCCTGGATGATGCGGTCGAAGGCGCTGCGGTCGACGACGAGGTCCTTGACCACGGGGAAGGCGGAAGCCCGCCACGGCTCGACGTCGATGGTGTCGCCGTCGGCGAAGGACCGCATGTGGAGCTGGCAGGTGGTGGTGCGCTCCGGACCGTGGGCGTCGCCGTTGATGACGAGGCTGCACGCGCCGCAGATGCCCTCGCGGCAGTCGTGGTCGAAGGCGACCGGGTCCTCGCCGCGCAGGATGAGTTCCTCGTTGAGGGTGTCGAGCATCTCCAGGAAGGACATGTCCTTCGAGATGCCGTCGACCTCGTAGGAGGCCATGGCGCCGGGGGCGTCGGCGTTCCGCTGGCGCCAGACGCGCAGGGTGAGCTTCATGCGTAGCTCCGCTGTGTGGGGTGGACGTACTCGAAGACGAGGTCTTCCTTGTGCAGGACGGGTGCGGCTCCGGTGCCCCGGTACTCCCAGGCGGCCGCGTAGCCGAACTCCTCGTCGCGGCGGGCCGCTTCACCGTCCGGGGTCTGGGACTCGACGCGGAAGTGACCGCCGCAGGATTCGGCGCGGTGGAGGGCGTCGAGGCACATCAGCTCGGCGAGTTCCAGGTAGTCGACGATCCGGTTGGCCTTCTCCAGCGACTGGTTGAACTCCTCGCCGCTGCCGGGGACCTTGATGCGCCGCCAGAACTCCTCGCGGATCTCGGGGATCCGGGCGAGGGCCTTGCGCAGGCCCTCTTCGGTGCGCGCCATCCCACAGTACTCCCACATGAGTTCGCCGATCTCTCGGTGGAAGGAGTCGGGGGTGCGGTCCCCGTCGACGGCGAGCAGCTTGGCGAGGCAGTCACGGGTCTCGCGGACGGCGGCGGCCGCCTCCGGGTGGCCGTCGTCGACCTCGTCGTGGTGCGGGTGACGGGCCAGGTAGTCGTTGATGGTGGACGGCAGCACGAAGTAGCCGTCACCGAGGCCCTGCATGAGGGCGGAGGCGCCGAGGCGGTTGGCGCCGTGGTCGGAGAAGTTGGCCTCGCCGATCGCGAACAGGCCCGGGACGGTGGTCTGGAGGTCGTAGTCGACCCACAGGCCGCCCATCGTGTAGTGGACCGCCGGGTAGATCCGCATGGGGACCTCGTACGGGTTCTCCGCCGTGATCCGCTCGTACATGTCGAAGAGGTTGCCGTACTTCTCCGCCACCTTGTCCTTGCCCATGCGGCGGATGGCGTCGGCGAAGTCCAGGTACACGCCCTGGCCGCCCGGTCCGACGCCACGACCCTCGTCGCAGACGTTCTTCGCGGCCCGGGAGGCGATGTCGCGGGGGACGAGGTTGCCGAAGGAGGGGTAGATCCGCTCCAGGTAGTAGTCGCGCTCCGCCTCGGGGATCTCGGCCGCGGGGCGGGTGTCGCCCTCGGCCTTGGGGACCCAGATCCGGCCGTCGTTGCGCAGGGACTCGCTCATCAGGGTGAGCTTGGACTGGTGGTCGCCGGTGCGCGGGATGCAGGTGGGGTGGATCTGGGTGAAGCAGGGGTTGGCGAAGTGGGCGCCGCGCCGGTGCGCCCGCCAGATGGCGGTCGCGTTGGAGTTCATGGCGTTGGTGGAGAGGTAGAAGACGTTGCCGTAGCCGCCGCTCGCCAGGACCACCGCGTCCGCGTAGTGCGTGGAGATCTTCCCGGTGATCAGGTCGCGGGCCACGATGCCGCGGGCGACGCCGTCGACGGTGATCAGGTCCAGCATCTCGGTGCGGGCGTGCATCTCCACGTTGCCCGCGGCGATCTGCCGGGACAGGGCCTGGTAGGCGCCGAGCAGCAGCTGCTGGCCGGTCTGGCCGCGGGCGTAGAAGGTGCGGGACACCTGGACGCCGCCGAAGGAACGGGTGTCGAGGAGGCCGCCGTACTCGCGGGCGAAGGGGACGCCCTGCGCCACGCACTGGTCGATGATCTCGACGGAGATCTGCGCGAGGCGGTGCACGTTGGACTCGCGGGCGCGGAAGTCGCCGCCCTTGACGGTGTCGTAGAAGAGGCGGTGTACGGAGTCGCCGTCGTTGCGGTAGTTCTTCGCGGCGTTGATTCCGCCTTGTGCGGCGATGGAGTGGGCGCGGCGCGGGGAGTCGGAGAAGCAGAACTGGACGACGTGGTAGCCCTGCTCGGCGAGGGTCGCGCCGGCCGCGCCGCCGGCCAGGCCGGTGCCGACGACGATGATCCGGTGCTTGCGCCGGTTCGCCGGGTTGACCAGTTTGGCCTCGAAGCGGCGCCGGTCCCAGCGCTCGGCGATGGGGCCCTCGGGGGCCTTGGTGTCGACGATCGGCTCACCGGTGGTGTAGTCCGCGTACGGCGCGTGGGGATCGTGGGACCCGGACCCGTGGAAACCGTCGGACCTACGGGGATCCTGCGGCCCGGTCTGCGCGGGGGTCTCGTGTGCGCTCATGGTCAGCTCACCACTCCGGTCATGACGGCGACGGGGACGGACACGAAGCCCGCGAAGAGGACGAGGGCCAGTGCGTTGGCCAGGAACTTCAAGGTCCGGTCGCGCCGGGCGTTGCCGGCGCCGAGGGTCTGGGCCGCGCTCCAGAAGCCGTGGCGGACGTGCAGCCCGAGCGCTGCCATCGCGACGAGGTAGATCGTGTTGCCGTACCAGGTGGAGAAGGTGGCGAGGACGTTCTCGTACGGGTGGCCGGCCCAGGCGCGCTCGTTGACCGTGAGCGTGGTCAGGTCGAGGATGTGCCACACGATGAAGAGGGCCAGGATCACGCCGCCCCAGCGCATGGTGCGGGTGGCGTAGCTCGCCCGGCGCCGCTTGTGGGCGTACTTCACCGGGCGCGCCTTGATGTCGCGCCGGCTGAGCTGGTAGGCGCACACGGCGTGGGCGACGACCGCGGCGACGAGCACGACGCGGACGATCCACAGGGCCCACTCGTGGTGCAGGAAGGGGGACCCGAGGGTGCGCAGCCAGTGGGCGTACCCGTTGAACTCCTCCGCGCCGAAGAAGATCTTGAGGTTGCCGAGCATGTGCACGACGAGGTAGCCGAGCATGATCAGGCCCGATGCCGCCATCACGGACTTCTTGCCGACGGTGGAGTCCCAGAGCGTGCGCGTGATGGACGGCCGTCGATCCGTCCGCGTTGCCAGAGCCATGAAGTCGACGGTAAGGACTTAGGTCCCGAAAGGTCCAAGACATGGTGGAGCTGATCGCGATAGGCAACGCCTATCGACGGGGCTAGTCTGGTGGCATGCAGTTCCAGCAGCTCGTGTACTTCGTTGCCGTCGCCGAGACCCGGCACTTCACCCGGGCCGCGGAGCGGGAGCACGTGGCCCAGCCCTCCCTCTCGCAGCAGATCAAGGCTCTCGAACGGGAACTGGGAGCCGAACTCTTCAGCCGGGTACGGGGCAACATCGCCCTCACCGACGCGGGCGAGGCCCTGCTCCCGCTGGCCCGCCGGATCCTCGCCGACGCGGACACGGCACGGCTGGAGGTGCAGGAGCTCGCGCAACTGCGACGCGGGCGGATCCGGTTGGGGGCGACGCCGAGCGTGTGCACGGGCATGCTGCCGGCCGTCCTGCACGCCTTCCACACCGCACACCCCGGCATCGAGCTGCTGATCGAGGAGAGCGGCTCCCTGGACCTCGTACGGGAACTCGCGCGGGGACTGCTGGACCTTGCCCTGATCACCCTGCCCCTGCCACCGTCGGCACCCGCCCTGACCACCGTGGAGCTGCTGACCGAGGACTTGCTGGTGGTCTCCTCGGCGGAGCTCCCGCCCCCGGCGGGCGGGGGCGAACTGACCATCGCCGACCTGCGCGACGAGCCGATGGTGATGTTCCGCCACGGCTACGACCTGCGGGACCTCACCGTGGGCGCCTGCCGGGCGGCGGGCTTCGAGCCGACGTTCACCGTGGAGGGCGGCGAGATGGACGCCATCCTCGGCTTCGTCCGCGCCGGGCTCGGGATCGCGGTGGTCCCGGCGATGGTCGTCGAACACGGCGGCCCGGGCCTGCGCGCCACCCGCCTCGCCGGTTCCCCCCTGCGCCGCACGATCGCCCTGGCCCACCGCACGGACGTCGCACCCCCACGCGCGGCCCGCGAACTGAAACGCCTCCTCCTGAGCTGACCCGCCCCCGCGCTCCCCGGCCGCGGGGTCAGGCCGACCGTATCGGCAAGGCCGTGTCGAGACCGTCGGCCAGCATGGCGAAGGCCCGTTCGGCGTCGACCACCGCGTCCGGGTACAGATCATCGGCGCGCCGACCGGCGGCGATCCGGCGCCAGTTCTCACGGCCCAGTTCCTGGCGCACCGCCACCAGGTTCATGGCCGCCAGCCGTGCGGTGAGCGGTGCCACGGACTCCGCCTCCAGAGCCGCGGCGAGGAGTTCCACCTCTCGGGCCGTGTATTGGAACAGCCGGGACTTCAGGCCCTCGGTGGAATGGAGGAGCCCCTGGAAGGCGAGGACGTTCGGGTGGTCGCAGAGCCCGGTGATCGGGTCCCGCTCGGCGAGGGCGGCCACGAAGTGATCGCGGACCGCCCCGACGGGGGTCCGGCCGGCGGCCCGTTCGCGCACGACCCGCGCCGCCTCGTCCTGATGGTCGGCGAACCGGTCGAGGACGAGGTCCTCCTTGGTGGGGAAGTAACGGAACAGGGTGGGTTTGGACACCTCCGCCGCCGCGGCGACATCGGCCACCGACACGGCATCGAAGCCCCGTTCCAGGAAGAGTTCCAGCGCCGTGGCCGCCAGCTGGCGGCGCGTACGCAGCTTCTTGCTCTCTCGCAGACCCGTCGTGTTTTCCATGCCGACACCGTACCACCGAATATTTACCAAGTCACGTTCATTACCCGGTTGCTTTTTCTTCGCGGGCGCGCTTTCCTGGAACCCGGCGACGACGAGAGGACGACCGATGACAGACGTACTGATCGTGGGCTCCGGCCCAACAGGGCTCACCCTGGCCTGCCGGCTGGCCCTCAACGGCATTGAGGTGCGCATCGTGGAGCGGCGCCCGGGCCCGCACCGCGAGTCCCGGGGGAAAACCCTCGATCCGGGCAGCCTGGACGTCCTGGAACAGCTGGGGGTCGCCGCGAGGATGACGGCCGTCGGCAACGCGGACCTGGTGTTCCGCAAGTACTTCGACGGAGCCCACATCAGCGACACTCCCTTCACCGACGCCCTGTTCATCGGGCAGTGGCAGATCGAGGAGCTGTTGCGCGAGCGGCTCGCGGAGCTCGGCGTGCAGGTCGAGTACGGGACCCGGATCACCGAAATCCGTCAGGACCCGGACGCGGTGACGGCTCGGCCGGAGGTCGGCCCGGCCATCGGCAGCCGCTACCTCGCCGGCTGCGACGGCGGACGGAGTACGACGCGCAAGCTTCTCGGCATCCCCTTCGAGGGAAGCACCGAGGAGGAGTCGCTGATGGTCCTCGGGGACGTGAGCGCCCCAGGGCTCAGCCGCGACCACTGGCACCAGTGGTTCACGTCGGACGGCGGCGCCATGCTGCTCTGCCCGATACCGGGCACCGACTCCTTCCAGCTCCAGGCCTCGCGCGAGCGGGACGCCCGCGGGGAGCCGATACCGCCGTCCCTGGAAAGCTTCCAGCGGCTGTTCGACCGGCACGCCGGGATGCCGGGCATCGAACTGGCCGATCCCACCTGGATGTCGGCTTGGACCGTCAACGTCCGCATGGCCGACCGGCTGCGGGAGGGGCGGGCCTTCCTCGCCGGGGACGCGGGCCACGTCCATCCCATCGCCGGCGGGCGGGGCATGAACACCGGAATCCAGGACGCGGCCACCCTGGGCCGGGCCCTGACCTCGGCCCTGCGCACACCGCCCGGACCCGCCCGGGAGGAAATCCTCGACCGCTACGAGGCCGAGCGGCTGCCCGCGGCCGCCGAGCTGCTGGCCGACACGACCGAACGACTGGAGCGGGTCCTCGCGGCCGTGCGCGAGCCGGGTCGGGGAACGGAGGCCGGTCTGCGCTGACCGACCGTCCCGACAGCCGCCCCCGACCATCCACTCGACGGCCACGCCCGGCTCCTCGGGGCAGCGGTCCATCGAGCCGCGCCGCCCCACCCGGATTCGGGGCCGGTCAGGTGGGGGTGGGGACCGCGTCGGAGAGGGACAGGGTGTGGATGCGGTCCGGGGAGCCGGGGCGGGCGTAGTACCAGCCCTGGGCCGTGTCACAGCCGAGGTCGCGGAGCTGGGCGGCCTGGACGCCGGTCTCCACGCCCTCGACCGTCACGGCGAGTTCGAGGCTGTGGGCCAGCGCGACGATGCCCTCCACGATCTTGACGTCGACGGGGTTGGCCGGCTGCTGCTGCATCCCCTGCGTGAAGGAGCGGTCCAGTTTCAGAACGCTGACGGGGAGGCGGCGCAGGTTCGCGAGGTTCGAGTAGCCGGTGCCGAAGTCGTCCAGGGCGATGTCCACGCCCAGGGCGGCGAGCCGCCGCAGCGGTTCGAGGAGCTCGTCGTCGGCCCCTATCAACGCCGACTCGGTGACCTCCAGGCACAGGGCGCCCGGGGCCAGGCCCGAGGCCTCCAGTACCCGTACCGTGTCGGCGACCAGGCCGGGGTGGTGGAGCTGCGTCGGGGAGAGGTTGACGTTGACGCGCAGGCTGGAGCCGCCGTGCTGGAGCTGCCAGCTCCGGGCCTGCCGGACCGACTCCTCCAGGACCCAGCGGCCGAGCGGAACGATGAGGCCGGTCCGTTCCGCGAGCGGGATGAACCGGTCGGGGCCGAGGACCCCGTACTGCGGGTGCGACCAACGCACCAGCGCCTCCGCACCGCGCACGCTGCCGTCGTGCATGTGCACCAGCGGCTGGTACTCGATGAAGAACTCGCCGCGTTCCAGCGCGGCGGGGAGCGCGTTGGTCAGGCCGTGCCGGGTGATGGCGCGGGCGTCGGCCTCCGCGTCGGCGAACTCGAAGCGGTTCCCGCCCGCCGCCTTGGCCCGGTACATGGTGATGTCGGCACTGCGCAGCACCTCCGCGGCGGTCCGTTGGCCGGCCCGGCCCTCGACGATGCCGATGCTGCCCCGCACGGTCAGCTCCCGGCCCTCCAGCCGGATCGGCGTCGACAGGGCGGACAGGATCCGGACCGCCAGGTCCGTCACCTTCTCCTCGCTGTCGGCGGCGGGGCCGGTGGTGAGGGCCACGAACTCGTCGCCGCCCAGGCGGGCCACCACCTCGCCCGGTCCGGTCGCGCAGCTCTGCAGCCGGTCGGCGACCTCCACCAGGAGCCGGTCGCCGGCCGAGTGGCCCAGGCTGTCGTTGACCGCCTTGAAGCCGTCGAGGTCGAGGTAGCACAGGCCGAAGCGGCTTCCCCCGCCTCCGCCCAGGGCCTTCTCCAGCCGTTCGAAGAACAGCGTCCGGTTGGGCAGTCCGGTCAGCGCGTCATGGGTCGCCTCGTAGCGCAGCCGCAGGTTCAGCAGCCGGCGTTCGGTGGTGTCCTCCATCAGGGCCAGCTGGTACTGCGGGGTGCCGTCGGTGTCGCGCAGCAGGGACACCGTCAGGTTGGTCCACAGGACGGTGCCGTCGTGCCGGTAGTACGGCTTCTCCACGCGGTAGTGCTCGCGCTCCCCGCGCACCAGCTCCCCGTACATGCGCCACACGTGCGGAGTGTCGTCGGGGTGTCCCCATTCGCTGACGTTGCGGCCCCGGACGTGGCCCTCCAGGCCACCGAACATCTGCAGCAGGGTGTCGTTGACCTCGAGGACGTTGCCCTGCAGGTCGGCGATGCCGATCCCGATGGCGGCGCCCTCGAAGACCGCCCGGAACCGTTCCTCGCTGGCGTGGAGGGCCTGCTGGGCGTCGCTGCGCGCCGTGAGCGCGGAGCGGGCGATGGCCTCCTGCTCCTTCAGGGTCCGTTCGCGCAGCGCGCGGGCGAACCCGGCCGCGATGCCGTGCTGGAGGCGGGCACAACGGGACCGGTACTCCTCGGTGCCTTCCGTCCCGGAGCCGTCGGGCCCGCAGTACAGCACGAGGTAGGACTCGACCACGCCGAGGGTGCCCGCCAGGGCTTCGGGGTCGGTGCAGTGCACGGCGACGAGTTCGGCGCCCACCCGCTGGGCGACGGCGGCGTCGAAGGGCCGGGCGTGCAGGGCCTCGGTGAGCGTGCGGGTGAGCGGTACGAGGTGCTGTTCGAACTCGGGCCGGGTCAGCGAGGTGGCCGTGACGGGGAAGATCGCCCGCCCCCAGATGGTCGCGAAGCGCGCGATCCGGTCCTCCAGCCCACTGCGCAGCTCACGCAGCTGCTCCCGCCCCGGGACGGGGCCGGGGTGCTTCGCGGAGGTGCCGGCCGGATCCGGGGCGGTCCCGAAGGCGACGGCCTCCGGGAAGGCCCGGCCCGGGGAGGCGGGCGGCGGTGTGGGAGCGGGGAGTCTCACGCCTTGCGTCCCACGCCGCCGAAGCCCGAGAAGGCGTACGGGTCCTCCGACTCGTCGCCCTCGGCGAGCGCCTCGGTGCGGTCCGGGCGCCAGTCCGGCATGGACACGAGACCCGGTTCGAGCAGGTCGAAGCCATCGAAGAAGCCGCTGACCTGCTCCCTGCTGCGCATGACGAGGGGGTTGCGGATGTCGCGGTAGACGTTGACGACGCCGCCCGCCACCTCCTGGGTGAGCGGGATCCCCTCGTACGAGGCGTGCGTGAGGACGAGCAGGCTGCCCGGGGCCAGCGCGTCGCGCAGTTCGGCGACGGCGGCGTACGGCTCGTCCGCGTCCTCGATGAAGTGCAGGACGGCGACGAGCAGCAGTGCGACGGGGCGGTTCAGGTCCAGCAGTCGGCCGACCTCGGGAGCGGCGAGGATCTCCTGCGGCTTGCGCAGGTCGGCGGCGACGACGCCGGTGCGCTCGTCACCGTCGAGGACGGCCCGGCTGTGCGCGACGGCCACCGGGTCGTGGTCGACGTAGACGACGCTCGCTTCAGTACTGGCCGCGTGGGCGATCTCGTGGACGTTGCCGAAGGTCGGGATGCCGGAGCCGATGTCGAGGAACTGCGTGACGCCCTCGGCGACGGCGTGCCGGACGGCACGGCGCATGAATGCCCGGTTGGCCTGCATGACCTTGGGGAGGCCCGGCATGAATTCCATGGCGCGGCGGGCCGCCTGGCGGTCGACCTCGAAATTGTGGGAGCCGCCCAGGTAGTAATCGTAGATGCGGGACACGCTCGGCACCGATATGTCGATGCCTGCCGGGGCCCAGGCGGGGCGCTCCATCGGGGTCTCCAAGCCGTAGTCGTGTCGTGTCCGTCCGGGGGGCGGGACGGGGGTCGGACTCCTGTCCGAGCCGAATGTACTGATCATTGCCCAACGGGGCGAGTAAAAGCGGAAATTGGCGGTCCGTTCTTGGTCACACACCAAAGACTCGGACGGGTCCGAACAGAGGTGGCTCGGAATCCGACAAATACCTTTTGGGAATTGAACGGCACTCGATCAGACACGGTCGGCGGCTGGCTCAAACCTCTCTGGTCCGAACTCCGCCCGTTCAGGCGAACCGAGCTCGTCCCCCACGTGCGCGGGCGCGCGCGGGCCCATGCTCCCCGGGTGAACAGAGCCTGTGCCAGGCGCCTGCTGGCGGTCCCGGTCCTACTGTGGGCGGCGTTGGCCGTCACGCCGGCCGTGGCCGATAGCAGCGCATACGCGACGATCGACGCCGGCGACGGCGGAGCGTCCCTCACGGTGTTCGCGGCCGCCGGCAGCGGCGGGAGCGTGACCGTTCGGGGTGGCGGACATCACGGCAAGGGGCACTGCAAGGACCGCGGCCGCCATCACGGCGGAGGGCACCACGGAGGGCACGGTGGACACCACTGCCCGCCGCCGCCCCCGCCGTGCCCTCCGAAGCCGACCCCGCCACCGCCGAAGCCGACCCCCACGCCCAACCCGACCCCGACACCCACCCCGACCCCGACGCCCACGCCCACTCCGCCTCCACCGAAGCCCAAGCCGACCCCGCCACCGAAGCCCACCCCACCACCACCGGCTCCCGCTCCACCCAGGCCGGCCCCCGAACCGGTGCCGAAGCCGCCCGTCCCGGCTCCGCCGCCGCCCCGGGTGTACAAGGCGCCCGCCCCGCCGCCGCCCAAGCCCGCGCCGGAGCCGACGCCGCCGCCGGTGGTGACCCCGTCACCCGCCCCCAAGCCGGTGGCGCGCCCCAGCTACCACGCGCCGGCCCGCAAACCGGCCGAGCGCCACATCTCACCGGTCACTTTCACGCTCATGACCGCGGCTCCCGCCGTGCTCGCGATCGTCGCGCTGCGCCCGCGCTGACCGCTCGGACCCCACCGATCGCGCGAGACCCACCGGCCGCGCCGAAACCCACTGTCCCCGCCGACCGCTCCGGGCACACCGGTGCCCCGGTTCTTCCTTCCCCGTGATCACCGATTGGGAGTCATCTTGTCGGAATGGCTCGTCCTGTCCCTCGCGATGGCCGCGGCGTGCGCCGTGGTCCTTTCCATCGCCTTCTTCAACCACCGCAGGATCGGCGAGGACGACGATCCGAACGAAACCCCGGACGTCATCGAGTACATGACGATGATGATCGGGGTGATCTACGCCATCGTGCTCGGCCTGGCCATCGCCGGCGTCTGGGAAGGCAGAGGGGCCGCCCAGGAATACGTCCGCCAGGAGGCCCAGGCCCTGCACGAGATCAGCGTCCGCTCGGAGGTCTACCCGGCCGAGGTGCGCAAGAAGATCCGCTCGGACGTCGACGCCTACGTGACGTACGTGGTGGACACGGAGTGGAAGGAGATGGCCGAGAACGGCGAGCTGACCGAACGCGGCGGCGAACTGCTGGAACGTATCCGCCGGGACGTGACGGACTACGAACCGCAGACCGACCACGAGGGACAGGCCTACCAACCGCTGGTCGACCAGGCGGCGATGGTGGACGACGCCCGCAACTCACGCGGGCAGAGCGCCGGCGCCACCATGCCGGGAGTGGTGTGGTTCGGGCTGATCGCGGGAGCACTCGTGACGGTGGGGTTGATCTTCACCTTGCAGATCCGGCGGTCGTTCCGCGAGATGCTGCTCGCGGGCCTGTTCAGCGCGCTGATCGCCTTCCTGTTGTTCCTGATCTGGGACTTCGACGCACCGTTCGGGCGGGGCATCTCGGCGACCGCCGAGCCCTTCCTCGCACAGTTCCCCCATCTGGGGCTGGGCGACTGAACGCCGCGCCGGGCGCCCGAAGGAACGGGCGCCCGGCGCGGACGACGGCAAACCGGGGGCGGCCCGTCCGTACCCGGTTCGGCCTACCGGTATGCCCCATTCGCCCGTTCCTGATCGCGGGTCACCGGACCCGCACCTAGCGTGGCGGACATCGAGGCGCATGACCACTCACGTGCGGAAACGCTGCGCGGCTGCTCCTCGGGGATCCGGAGAACCAGCCATGGGTGCGATACGCAGCTCCGTCACCACCCTGTTCAGCGCCGGCGCCGCGGGCGCGGTCCTCGCACTCGGCGCCCCCGGCGCGCCCGCCGCCCTCGCCGCGGAGGCGGCGCCCATCACCTCGTTCGGTTTCGCCATCACCCCGTCCACGGTCGCCCCCGGCGGTCGGACGGTGCTCTCCGTCACCGGCTGCGACGCGGCCTTCGCCACCGCCTCCTCCGGGATCTTCGACACCGTGAGCATCGCGCGCGGCCAGACCGTCCGGGTCACGGTGGACAGCGACGCCCGCCGCGGAGCCCAATACTCCGTCTCCTTCACCTGCAACGGTGAGACCGGCTCCGCCGACGTGACGATCGCGGGCGCGACGAGCACGCCCACCACGAGCTCGACCACGGGCTCCCGTACGGGCACTTCCCCCTCGGCCTCCGCGCCGGCCTCCACCTCCCCCCCGGCCACTTCCCCCGCGGCCTCCTCCCCCGCGGCCGCGGTGGCCCCGCCGCGAACCGCGCCCGCGACCCCGCCGCGAACCGCAGCCGTGACCCCGGCCCGCACGACGGCCGCCGTCCCCCCGCGCACCACCACCGCGCCCCGTACGACCTCGGAGCCGACCGCGCGCGCCACGACGGGCACCGTCACGGGCAACCTCACGGCCTCGGGTGGCGCCAGCCTCGGCGTCCGGGGCGGGCTCGGCGGCAGCGTCGCCGGGATGGACCCGCTGGAACTCGGCGCGGGTGCGGGCCTCTTCCTGATCGCCTCGGCGGGCACCGCGTACGCCCTGCGCCGCCGCCGGCCTTCCAACGGGCACTGATCGCCGGAGCGACCGCGGCACCCGAGCGATCCGAACGGCCCTCACGACGCGTACGGGGCGCCACGACCGGCATGACTCCCCCGGCCCGAACGACCGGCAGGCCCCGTACGCCCTGCACGACCCACACCCCACACGCCCGACGTGCCTCGCGCACCCAGCACACCCCGCACGACCCGTGTACCGCCGGGCCCACCCCACCGACCCGGCACACACCGCACGCACCGCACGCATCGCACACACCGCACACACCGCACGCACCGCACGCACCGCCCGGCGCCTCCCCCGAGCGCCACGTCCTCGCGCCCGCCCCGTCCCACCCGCAAACCGCCGGTCGCCCCGAGGCCCGTGCGGGCCCGGGGCGACCGGCGATCTTCAGGGTGGGCTTTCGCCCCGTGCGGCGGACCTGTCAGGCCCGGCCCGCCGGGACGGGACGACGCCGGCGCATCACGTGCACGCCCGCGCCGAGTGCGGCCGCACCGATCAGACCCGCGCCCATGGCCGTCTCGGCGGCGGACGGGCCGAAGGACCCGCCGATGCCGCCCTGGGCACCGCGGCCCGGGAGGATGGTGAAGCGGTGCGTGGCGACCAGGTTGTTGTCGTGGCACTTGACCGACAGCGTGTGGTGGCCGGGCGAGGCGTGGTTGAAGATCCGGACGGTGGCGAAGCCGATGGGGCCGGACGACAGGTTCGTCTGCGGAAAGTTGCCGTGCGACCAGACGGTGCCGCCGTTGCGGCAGCCGGCCGCGCTGACCTGCATCGAAGCACCCTGATGCACGGAGTACGGGTTGACCGTGACGTTGCTGGGCCCGCTGCCGCCGCCCTGCGGGTTCGCGTGAGCGGACGTGGCACTGAGACCGATCGCGGCGCAAGCAGCCGCGGTCACGGTGAGAGCGCGGAAAACACGCATGGTGGAACCTCCAGCGGAAAGCGCCCCGGAGCGGTGGCTCCGGGCAGATCGACGAGAACGCCTCCCATCACGAACACTCGGGCCGGTCCGCAACCGACGCATGTCCACCTTTGGGCCGCCCGGTTGAGCGACACGCCGAAGGGCGCGCAATGAATCTGACGGATCCGCAGGTCACGGGGCGTCAGGCATTTATGTGACGATTACCTGGATGGGCGCACCCCTTCCGGCCCCACCACCCGTTCGCCCCTCCCCGATCGCCGTCCCGACCGAGCGCCCTTAGCGTGCGTGAAGTAGGGCGTACAGGGGTGGGACTGGAACGCGGGTCGGGACCCCCGCGTCGGGAAGGGAGAGCCATGACCGAGGACGAGAGTGAGCAGCGGCCGAGGAGACGTTCCCCCTGGGGAGTGCTCGCGCTGGTCATGCTCAGCGGCCTCGCCATGATGCGCAACGGAGCGAACGTCGAGGGCGGGCCGCCGCAGCCCACCGCTGCCGCGGCCGTCGCCGTGCGCCCGGACCAGCTGCCGGCGAATCCGCCGACGCCACCGGCGGACATGGAGGTGCTGGACCACTCGTCGGTGCAGCGCATCCGGATCCCGTCGATCAGCGTGGACGCGCCGGTGATGACGGTCGGGCTGGACGCGCAGGGGTGGATCGACGCCCCTCCGCCGCAGGACCGCAACCTCGCGGGCTGGTACCTCAACGGCATCTCGCCGGGCCAGCAGGGGTCCGCGGTGATCGTGGGGCACGTGGACAACGCGCAGGGCCCGGCCGTCTTCTACGGCCTCGGGTCGACGAAGCCGGGCAGCCGGATCGAGGTGGAGCGGTACGACGGGCGCACGGCCGTGTTCGAGGTGTACGGCGTGGAGGTGTTCTCCAAGGACTCCTTCCCCGGTGCCCGCGTGTACGGGGACACCGGGCACCCGGAGCTGCGGGTGATCACCTGTGGCGGCGGTTATTCGAAGGACAAGGGCTACGACGGGAACGTGGTCGTCTTCGCCCGGATGGTGGCCGCCCGCTGACGCACCTTCCGACGAACCTTCCGACGGACCCGCCGACGGGATCCGCCGGCAGGACCACGTCCGACCACCGCCCCGCCGAGGAGTCCTCCTCAGCGGGGCGGCAGCGTGGGCAGGGTCATCCGGTATCCGCGCGCCAGGAGTTGGGGCAGGTAGGTGGCCAGGGCCTGGACGCTCTGCGCGCGGTTGCCGCCCGCGTCGTGGTTCAGCACGATCACCCCGGGCCCGGCGCCGGCCTGTACGCGGGAGACGATGGCGGTGGTCCCGGGTTCCTTCCAGTCGAGGGTGTCCAGGGTCCAGGCGAGCGGCTCCATGCCCAGGTCGGCGCCGATCTCGAAGGCGGCCCGGTTCCAGGCTCCGTACGGCGCCCTGAACCACAGGGGCGGCTCCCCGACGGTCTGCTGGACGACCTCGCTGGTGCGGCCGATCTCGGAGAGCAGGGCGGGACGGCCGAGCTTGGGGATGAGCGGGTGCGTCCAGGTGTGGTTGCCGATGACGTGACCTTCGGCGACCATCCGGCGCAGCAGGTCGCGGTTGTCGGTGGCCATCTCCCCGCAGACGAAGAACGTGGCGCGGACCTGGTACCGGGCGAGGGTGTCGAGGATGGCGGGGGTGTAGCGGGGGTCGGGGCCGTCGTCGAAGGTGAGGGCCATGGCACTGGCGTGGGCGGCGTCGTCGGGCAGTCCGAGGATGGGCCGGGCCCGGACCGCGGGTTTCGCGAGCGGCGGGCGCGCGGGCGCCTCGGCGGTCATCGGCCGGAGCCGGTAGGACTTTTCGGGCGGCCCGGCGGCGCGCAGTCCGGGTGCTCCCGCCG
>NZ_JANFAK020000179.1 GCF_024721315.2 Streptomyces sp. Isolate_45 | reverse complement strand
CGCAGCAGCGGACAGGGCGCCATAAATCATGCCCGTCCCGGACGACACCCCACCCCGGCACCGGCCCCGACCCACCCCCGACCCCGCCAACCCAGCCCCGCCGGCGCTTGAGGCGCGGGGGCCCGGGGGCGGAGCCCCCGCAACGGCGCCGCACCCGAACCGACACACCCCCCGCCCCGGCGCAGCCGACCCGCACCGGACCCCATGCAGCACCACGACCCACCGGCCCGATAGCCTTCGGCTCATGACCGCACCGCTTTTCCCGGGTAGGGCCCGCCGCAGCGTCGCGGCCCTCGGAGCCGTGTCCGCCGGCCTCCTCCTCCTCTCCGCCTGCGGGGACAAGCCGACCCCGCTCGCGACCGTGACCGTCGGCACCTCCACCGTCTCCGCGGAGTCCGACTGCCGCGCCGACGGCAAGGACCTCTCCATGGACCGCGTCCAGGAGTGCCTGACGAACCTGAAGAACGCCAAGACCATCGAGTACGGCCGCGGCGACACGCTGCGCCTGGGCGTCGAGCCGGAGATCGTCGAGGACGGCCACCAGTGGCAGGCGGTCCTCGACGGACAGCCGATCACCGAGCCGTCCTCCAACACCTACCGCAGCTTCCAGGGCGCCGACGTCTTCGCCACCGGCGGCCAGGGCGAGGCCCCGGCCTCGAAGGTCCTCGGCTTCGTCCAGGTCGGCAAGGACGGCAAGCCGCTCGCCGTCTGGTCCTTCAAGCTCAAGCTGAAGTAACCGGGGGCATCCCGTGCGCGCGCTCGTCGTGACCGCGGTGGCCGCGGAGGCCGAATCCGCGGCCGCCGGTCTCACCCCTCATCCGGACCCGGTCGCCCCGGAGCCGCGCACCCTGCCCGGCGGGTACCTCATCACCCGCCGGGACCTGCCCGGTCTCGCCGTCGACGTGCTCGTCGGCGGTGTGGGCCCGGCCGCCGCGGCGGCCGCCACGGCCACCGCGCTCGCGCTGGCCGACTACTCCCTCGTCGTCTCCGCCGGCATCGGCGGCGGGTTCGCGCCCGCCGCCCCGCTCGGCTCCCTGGTGGTCGCCGACGCGCTCGTCGCCGCCGATCTGGGCGCCGACACTCCCGACGGGTTCCTCACCGTCGCGGAACTCGGCTTCGGCCACAGCGTGCACCTGCCGCCCGCCGAGCTGGCCGCGTCCGTCGCCGAGGCCACGGGGGCACTGCTCGCGCCCGTACTGACCGTGTCGACGGTCACCGGGACCGCCGCCCGCGCCGCCGAACTCGCCGCCCGGCACCCGCTCGCGGGCGCGGAGGCCATGGAGGGCTTCGGTGTGGCGGAGGCCGCCGCCGCGCACGGTCTGCCGGTGCTGGAGATCCGCGCCGTGTCCAATGCCGTCGGTCCGCGCGACCGTTCCGCCTGGCGCATCGGGGAGGCCCTCGCCTCGCTCGCCGACGGCTTCCGCGCGCTGGGACCCGTACTCGTCAACTGGGGAGAACGTCATGAGCACCGGTGACCGTCCGACGTTGGACATCGCCTACTCGCCCTGCCCGAACGACACGTTCGTGTTCGACGCGTGGGCGCACGGCCGGGTGCCGGGAGCGCCCGCCCTCGACGTCACGTTCGCGGACATCGACGTCACCAACGGCATGGCCGAGCGCGGTGAGCTGGACGTGCTGAAGGTGTCGTACGCCGTCCTGCCGTGGGTGCTGGAGGAGTACGCGCTGCTGCCCTGCGGCGGGGCCCTGGGGCGCGGTTGCGGTCCGTTGGTGCTGACCCGGGAGCCGGGCGTGGACCTGGCCGGGAAGACCGTGGCCGTGCCGAGCGAACGGTCGACCGCCTACCTGCTGTTCCGGCTGTGGGCGGCCGACGTGCTGCCCGAAGGCGTCGGGAAGGTGGTCGTGCTGCCGTTCCACGAGATCATGCCGGCCGTGCGGGACGGCCGGGTGGACGCCGGACTGGTCATCCACGAGGCCCGGTTCACCTACCGGGACTACGGGCTGCACTGCCTGGCGGACATGGGCGAGCACTGGGAGTCCACGACGGGCCTGCCGATCCCGCTCGGCGCGATCATCGCGAAGCGTTCGCTGGGCGCCGGGACGCTGCGGGCGCTGGCCGAGGCTGCCCGTACGTCGGTCCGGATGGCGTGGGAGGACCCGGAGGCGTCCCGCCCGTACGTGCGGGCGCACGCCCAGGAGTTGGATCCGGCGGTCGCCGACCAGCACATCGGGCTGTACGTCAACGAGTTCACCGCGGACCTCGGCGACGCCGGGTACGCGGCCGTCCGCGGGCTGCTGACCAGGGCCGCCGCCGAGGGGCTTGTTCCGGCCATCCCCCCGGACGCGCTCGTCTTCCCGTAGGGTCCGGGGCCGCGCGCGCAGGTGCCCCGCGGCTCGTTCGAGCGGCGGGGCACCTGGGCCGGACGTGGGGTCAGACGTCGAGTTGGTCGGCCACCGCGCGGAGCAGGCCGGCGATCTTCGTGCCGTGCACCTTGTCGGGGTAGCGGCCGCGTTCCAGCATCGGCGTGATGTTCTCCAGCAGGGTCGTCAGGTCCTGCACGATCGAGGCGAGCTCGTCGGGCTTGCGGCGTTGAGCGGCCGCGACCGAGGGCGCCGGATCCAGCACCGTCACGGAAAGTGCCTGGTCACCGCGTTGTCCCGCAACGACGCCGAACTCGACGCGCTGGCCGGGCTTGAGGGCGTCGACCCCAGCCGGGAGCACCGACGAGTGGACGAACACGTCGCCGCCGTCGTCGCGGGAGAGAAAGCCGAAGCCCTTCTCGCTGTTGAACCACTTGACCTTGCCGGTAGGCACGTCCGTCCTCTGTCCTTGTGCTCGTCGGGTCCGGTCGGCCGGGATGAGCGGCTCCGGATAGCAGTGCGGCAGGTCCTTCGACCCGCCTCCTCCAGGCTAATGGTCCAGAAACGGGTGACAAGACGTTCCCCGGTCCTTCCCGGGGCCCTTCCGCCGTCCTTCCGGTTCACTGCGTCGGCCAGGGAACTACCCTGGTCGGGTGACTGTTACTCCTCATCCCGACGATGCCCGGCCCGGCGACGGACTCGTCAAGGCCGGCGGCATCGTGTTCATCGCCGGCGCCGTGGCGACCCTCGCGACGATGGCCCCGCTGTTCCTGGACACCGATCCGTTCCCGTCGTACGCGTGGGCCGTGTGCATGCTCATGGGCGTCGGCTTCGCCATCTCCGCGGCGGGCGTGTTCCGCTCGGCCGCGGCGCAGCGAAAGGCGGCCCGGGCTTCCCAGGCCGCCTGACGGGTGCCGCGGAACGGGTCTCAGGCCGCGGCGCGGGCGCGGTCGTACTCCGCGAGCCACTGCGGCAGCGCGGTGAGGTCGGGGAGCACGACGTCCGCGCCCGCGGCGCGCAGTTCGGCTTCCGAGCACGGGCCGGTGGGCACCGCCACGGACAGCGCGCCGGCCGTGCGGGCGCCCCGCACGTCGCCGACGTGGTCGCCGACGTAGACCTGCGCGCCGTACTCGCGCAGGGCCTCCGCCTTGGCCTCCGCCCACAGCCAGCCGATGACGGCGTCGGCCTCGATGCCGAGGTGCTCCAGGTGGTGGCGGGCGTTGGGCTCGTTCTTCGCGGTGACAACGATGGCACGGCCGCCGAGGGCCTGGACGGCGGCGATGGCCTCGCGGGCGCCGGGCATCGCGGGCGTCGGCTCGATGGCGTGCTCGACGTAGATCTCCCGGTAGCGGTCCCGCATCGCCGGGATCTCCGCGTCGGTGAACCAGTACGCGAGCTCCTCCTCCAGCGGCGGCCCGAGCCGGGTGACGGCCTCGTCCGCGTCGATGAAGGCACCCGTCTCGGCCGACAGCGCCTGATAGGTGGCCCGGATGCCGGGGCGGGAGTCGATCAGGGTCATGTCGAGGTCGAACCCGACCGTCAAAAGGGCGGGTTGGATCATGGTGTGGGGGTGGGAGGTCATGCTCCCATTGTGCCGAGGCCCGTCCGGCTAAACGGAACGTGGACTTAGCTTTCCCTTTCCAGACCATGAAATTTAGGCATATCCCACCCCAGGTCCTCGGGCTCCATTCAAGACGTTCTCCATCGGCCCGCCGGAATGCGTGGTGGGAGCACCCATCGCCGCGCGCCCGACCCGCGGTAAGCCGGGACCTAGCCGCGACGGCGCGAGCGCCACAGCAGGTACGCCGCCGTCGCGACGGCGGCCCAGCGGATCAGGCCGGGCCACATGCCGTGGAACACGGCGCCGATCCCGTCATCGGCGAGCGCCTCGCCCCACCGGCCCGCCCGCCGGCCCCACAGCCACAGCACCGCTCCGGTGAAGATCGCGCCGGGCACGCCGAGGACGACCCACTTGCGTTCGGTCGGTCCGAGCACCCGGGATCCGTACGCCACCAGCCAGCCGACGGCGAGCAGCATCCAGTACCCGGTGAGCGCACCCGCCGTGAGGAGCGCCGCCGCCAGCAGCAGGAACGCGTGCGGAAGGGACCGGCCCGCCGGCGCCGCCACGACGTCGGGGGCGGCCGCGGCGGCCTTGCGCTGCCGGCGGCGCTCCCGGCGGGCCCTCAGCACCCGTACGGCCCGGCGCGTCCGGGATTCCGACGGGCCCGCCGGCGGCCTCGTCGCGGCCCCGCCGGCGGCCTCGTCCTCATCCGCGTCCGCATCGCCGGCGCCGCCGCGGCCGAAGCCCGCCGGGAACTCGATGCCGCCCGCGAAGCCCTCCACCTGCGGCCCCGAGCCGAGCGCGGCCGCGCCCGGCCCGACGCGCCACCAGTCGGGTTCGACGCCGTCGGGGGTGCCGAGTTCGTCGAGACCGGCGAGGTGCGGCGGCACGTTCCGCGGCTCCTCGGCCGGCTCCGGAGCGGGCCTGCGGCGCAACCGGCCCCGCTGGACGGGGACCGCGGGGGCCGCGACCGTCGGGGCGGGGGTCCGGACCGACTCGGCGGCGCGCGCGGGCCGGCCCACGGTGTCGAGGACCTCCTCCGGCGTGCCGAGCCGCTCCAGGATGCGACGTACGGCTGCCGGCGTCTCCGGTTCGTACTTGGCGCGCCGACGGTCGATCTCGTCCCGGAGCCCCGACACCAACCGCATCCGGTCACCCGACGACAACTGCCGCCGCTGCGCCAAGTCCCCGACCCGGCTCAGATATTCGTAGACCAGATGGTCGCTCTCGATCCCCACGCCCCGGCTCCTCACGTCCCGCCTGCCCCGAAGGTAGCGCGTGCGCCCGTGGAGCGGTCGTCGGCGCAACGGATACCGTTGACCGGATGGGGACCGGCCGACGGACCGGCCGGCGCGACCAGGAGGCGACCACCGTGCCCGAGGCAAGCACCGCTGCGGGAAATGCCCCGCGCTCCCTCGCCGAGGCGCTGCGCGCCCGTGACGACGTGGGGCTCGCGGCCCTGCTGCACGCGCGTCCGGACCTGCTGAACCCGGTACCCGGCGACGTCACCCAGCTCGCCACCCGCGCCGGGACCCGCGCGTCGGTCGTGCGCGCCCTGGACCGCCTGGACCGGTTCGCCCTCCAGACGGCGGAGGCCCTCGCGGTGGCGCCCGACCCGTGCCCTTACCCGGTACTGGAGTCCCTGCTGACGGGCGGCGAGAACGAGGCCGCCCGCGCCGAGCTGCCCCGGGCGCTCGGCACGCTGCGCGACCAGGCCCTGGTGTGGGGCGACGAGGAGCGGCTGCGGCTGGTGCGCACCGCCCGGGAGCTGCTCGCGCCGTCCGCGCAGCGGCCCTCCCCGACGGGGCTCGGGCCGACGGTGTCCGAGGCGACGGCCGGCATGTCACCGACGCGGATCCAGGAGATCGTGGCGGCCCTCGGACTGCCCGCCACCCACGACGCGGTGTCCGCCGTGACCGCCCTGACCGGCCTGTTCGCCGACCCGGAGCGGATGTCGACGCTGCTGGACGAGGCCCCGGCAGAGGCCCACCAGGTCCTCGGGCGGCTCGTGTGGGGGCCGCCGTACGGGGAGGTGACCCCGCAGCCGACCGCGCCGGTGCGCTGGCTGCGCGACCGGGGGCTGCTGCTGCCCGCCTCGGCGCGCACGGTCGTCCTGCCCCGCGAGGTGGCGCTGCACCTGCGCGGCGGGCTGGCGCACCGGCTGACGGCCCCGCTGCCGCCGCCGGTCGGCGCGCGCCGCGAGCACCGTCCACAGCTTGTGGACGCGAACGCGGCCGGTCAGGCGCTGGCCGCGGTGGCCACCGTCGAGGAACTCGTGAAGTCCTGGGAGCACGCCGGGCCGGCCGTCCTGCGGGCGGGCGGACTCGCCGTACGGGACCTCAAGCGGGCGGCGGCCGTGCTGGACACCACCGAACCGTCGGCGGCGTTCTGGATCGAACTGGCCTACGCGGCCGGACTGCTGGCGAGCGACGGGGAGGCCGACGAACGGTACGCGCCGACCCCGGCCTTCGACGGCTGGTGCGAACTGCCGCCCGCCGAACGGTGGTCGGTGCTGGCCGCCGCCTGGCTGCCGGCCACCCGGACGGCCGGGCTCGTCGGCGAGCAGGACGCCAAGGGGCGCACCCTGTCGACGCTCGGACCGGAACTCGACCGGTCGGCGGCGCCCGAGGTGCGCCGCCGCGTCCTCGGCCTCATCGCCGAGCTGCCCGAGGGCGGTTCGCCCGACCCGGACGCACTGCTGGACCGGCTCGCCTGGGAACGTCCCGTACGCGGCACCAGCGACCTGCGGGCCCGCCTCGCGCACTGGACGCAGACCGAGTCCGAAGTCCTCGGCGTCACCGGCCGCGGCGCGATCAGCGCGTTCGGCCGCGCCCTGCTGGAGCACCGGGACCCGACGCCGCTGTTGGCCCCGCTGCTGCCCGAGCCGGTCGACCACGTCCTGCTCCAGGCCGACCTGACGGCGGTCGCGCCCGGTCCGCTGCGGCGGCCCCTCGGCGACACCCTGGCGGTGCTCGCGGACGTCGAGTCCAAGGGCGGGGCGACCGTGTACCGCTTCACCCCCGGCTCCGTACGCCGGGCCCTGGACGCCGGGCACACCGCCGTCGACCTGCACGCCTTCCTCGCCGAGCACAGCCGCACCCCCGTACCGCAGCCGCTCTCGTACCTCATCGACGACGTGGCGAGACGGCACGGGCACCTGCGCGTCGGCGCGGCCTCCTCGTACGTGCGCTGCGACGACGACAGCATCCTGAACGAGATCCTCGCCGACAAGCGGTCCGCCGGGCTCGGTCTGCGCCGCCTCGCGCCGACCGTCCTGGCCGCGCAGGCCGAACCGGGGGCGCTGCTCGACGGGTTGCGGGCGATGGGCTACGCCCCGGCCGCGGAGTCCCGTACCGGCGACGTCCTGGTGGCGCGGGCCGACGCGCACCGCACCCCGGCCCGCTCGGCACCGGTCCCGGTCCCGGACGGACCACCGGTCCCGGACGCCACGCTGCTGGGCGCGGCGGTACGGGCCATCCGCGCGGGCGACCTCGCGGCCACGGCGGTCCGCAAGGAACCCGCCTCGGCGGCGGGCTCCCCACCCCCGACAGCCGGCGAACTCCCGCGCACCAGCGCGGCGGAAACCCTGGCAACCGTCCAGGCCGCCGCCCTGACGGGCTCGGCGGTGTGGATCGGCTACGTGAACGCCGAGGGCGCGGCCAGCCAGCGCGTCATCGCCCCGGTCCGCGTCGAGGGCGGCTTCGTCACCGGCTACGACCACACGGCGGACGAAGTCCGCACGTACGCCCTCCACCGCATCACGGGCGTGGCAGAACTGGCGGAGGACCAGGTCTGACCCCGATCCGGCCCCACCGTCCCCGATCCGGCCCCGGCGTCCCTGCTCCAGCCCCGCCGTCCCTGCTCAGGCCCCGCCGTCCCTGCTCCAGCCCCGCCGTCCCGTATCCGGCCCCGCCGTCCCCGATCCGGCCCCACCGTCCCCGATCCAGCCCCGCCGGCGTTTGAGGCGCGGGGGCCCGGGGGCGGCGCCCCCGGCAACGGCGCCGCACGCGCACGGGGTCCGGGCACGGCCCGGGGAACGGAGGAAGGGCGGGTCGGGGAGACGCCCCGCGCAGCGGCACCCGCCGAAACCCGCTGGATCCCCGACCGCCGACCCGGCAGGGTGACGCCATGCCCCCCGAACCCCCCGCACCCCCCACCCACCAGATCCGCGCGACCCACACCGCCACCACCGTGACGGTGTACCAGGCCTACTCCCCCCACCTGGCCACCCCCGCCGCCCGCGACAACCGCTTCCCTCCCGCCTGGAAGCGCGACCGCATGACGTGGGTCAAGCCGTCGTTCCTGTGGATGATGTACCGCTGCGGCTGGGCCACCAAGGCCGACCAGGAGACGGTGCTGGCGATCGAGATCACCCGCGAGGGCTTCGACCGGGCGCTGTCCGAAGCCTGCCTGTCGCACTACGCACCCGGCATCCACCCGGACCGTGAGACCTGGCGGCAGACCCTCGCATCCGCCCCGGCCCGCGTCCAATGGGACCCCGAGCGCGACACGCACCTGAACCCGCTGCCCCACCGCTCCCTGCAGCTCGGCCTGTCCGGCCCCGCCTCCCGCGCCTACGCCGACGAGTGGACGGTCTCCATCCGCGACGTCACCCCCCTGGCCCGGCGGATCCACGCCCTGGTCCGGTCCGGCCACGACGAGGACGTACGCGCCCTCCTCCCCGCCGAAACCCCGTACCCGGCCGGCCCCCTGCCCCACCTCGGCGCCTGACCCACCGGCCCCCGCCGGCCCGCCCACCCCACCGGCCCCCGCCGGCCCCCGCCTCACCGCCCCCCGTAGTCGATCCGCTCCGCGTCGAACGGCCACGCCTCCCGGAGCCAGCGGCCCACCGCCGCGCGGACGGGCGCGTCCAGGTACGCCCGGTCGGCCCGTACCCATGAGTTGACCCGTACCCGCCCCGGCCGCTCCCTGGCGGGGTACACGTACAGGCAGCCGATGACCTCGTCCTCCCCCTCCAGCACGCTGTACGTGAACCCGCTGCGCTCCTCGAAGTCCCGCGCGTGCCGCACCAGGTCGGCGAGGTTCGCCTCGGCGCTCATGCCCTCCGGCGGCGGCCAGCCCCCGGAGAACCCGCAGGTGGCGCGGACGTGCTCGACGCTGCCGCTCCAGGCGGCGAGGTCCCGTTCGTTGTGCTGCGGCCCGAGCGGCTCCAGCCGGAACCCGTCCCCGGCGAAGGCGCGCGGCACCTCGAAGCCGTCCGGTACGAACCCGAAACCCTGCTGATCGTCATCCATACCCGGAACGTACGCACCGTCCGAGCGGGGTGTCAGCCCGTTTTCGCCGACCCACCGGCGCCCGCACCGGCCCCGCACCGACCCTGCCCCGGCGCCCTCACCACCCTGAAACCCCTGGCCATGCGGCACACTGGAGGTTTGGCCGAACGGAAAGGTGCTCCCGTGAACTCAGGCCCACTCATCGTCCAGAGCGACAAAACCCTCCTCCTGGAGGTAGACCACGAGCTCGCCGGGGCCGCGCGCCGCGCCATCGCCCCGTTCGCCGAGCTGGAGCGGGCTCCCGAGCACATCCACACCTACCGGATCACCCCGCTCGGCCTGTGGAACGCGCGGGCCGCCGGCCACGACGCCGAGCAGGTCGTCGACGCGCTCGTCGAGTTCTCCCGTTACCCCGTCCCGCACGCGCTGCTCGTCGACGTCGCCGAGACCATGGCCCGCTACGGTCGCCTCACCCTCTCCAAGCACCCCGTGCACGGGCTGGTCCTGACCAGCACCGACCGTCCGGTGCTGGAGGAGATCCTGCGGTCCAAGAAGGTCGCGCCGCTGGTCGGCGCCCGGCTCGATCCCGACACCGTGGCCGTGCACCCCTCCGAGCGCGGTCAGATCAAGCAGACCCTGCTCAAGCTGGGCTGGCCCGCCGAGGACCTCGCCGGGTACGTGGACGGCGAGGCCCACCCGATCGACCTCGTCGAGGACGGCTGGGCGCTGCGCCCCTACCAGCAGCAGGCCGTCGAGGGCTTCTGGCACGGCGGTTCCGGAGTGGTCGTACTGCCCTGCGGCGCGGGCAAGACGCTGGTCGGCGCCGGTGCCATGGCCAAGGCCCGGGCGACCACGCTGATCCTCGTCACGAACACCGTCTCGGCCCGCCAGTGGAAGCACGAGCTGGTCAAGCGGACGTCGCTGACGGAGGAGGAGATCGGCGAGTACTCCGGCACCCGCAAGGAGATCCGGCCCGTCACGATCGCCACGTACCAGGTCCTGACGACCAAGCGGAAGGGCATCTACCCGCACCTGGAGCTGTTCGACTCCCGGGACTGGGGCCTGATCCTCTACGACGAGGTCCACCTGCTGCCCGCGCCGGTCTTCAAGTTCACCGCCGACCTCCAGGCCCGCCGCAGGCTCGGTCTGACGGCCACCCTCGTCCGAGAGGACGGCCGCGAGTCCGACGTCTTCTCCCTGATCGGGCCGAAGCGCTTCGACGCGCCGTGGAAGGAGATCGAGGCGCAGGGCTACATCGCGCCCGCCGACTGCGTCGAGGTCCGGGTCAACCTCACCGAGTCGGAGCGGCTCGCGTACGCGACCGCCGAGACGGAGGAGAAGTACCGCTTCTGCGCGACGACCGCCACGAAGCGGAAGGTCACCGAGGCGCTGGTGCGCAAGCACCAGGGCGAGCAGACGCTGGTCATCGGGCAGTACATCGACCAGCTCGACGAGCTCGGCGAACACCTGGACGCGCCCGTCATCAAGGGCGAGACCTCCAACGCGCAGCGCGAGAAGCTCTTCAACGCGTTCCGTGAGGGTGAGATCAGCGTGCTGGTCGTCTCGAAGGTCGCGAACTTCTCCATCGACCTGCCCGAGGCCACCGTCGCCATCCAGGTGTCCGGCACCTTCGGCTCGCGCCAGGAGGAGGCCCAGCGCCTCGGCCGGGTGCTGCGCCCGAAGGCGGACGGGCACGAGGCGCGGTTCTACTCGGTCGTCGCGCGCGACACGATCGACCAGGACTTCGCCGCCCACCGGCAGCGCTTCCTCGCCGAGCAGGGCTACGCCTACCGCATCCTGGACGCCGACGAGCTCCTCGCCGACGGCTGACGGCCCCGACCGGCGGACCTGCGGACCGCACGGGGGCCGGCGCGACCCGACCGCGCGCGGCCGTCGTCACCCCGCCGCTCCGCCAAGCCCCGACCACCCGTCACCGGGACCCGACCGGCACCCCGTCCCCCGGGGCGGTGTCCGTGGCACACCGCGAGGCCGGGTCCAGGACCGGAACGGAGTCCGAAGCCAGGGCCGGTTCCGGGGCCGGGGCGAAGCCCAGGTCCGGCGCCAAGTCCGAAGCCAGGGCCAGGGCCGGAGCGGAGTCCGAAGCCAGGGCCGGTTCCGGGGCCGGGGCGAAGCCCAGGTCCGGCGCCAAGTCCGAAGCCAGGGCCAGGGCCGGGGCGGAGTCCAGCGGCGAAGCCGAGTTCGGTCCCGGGGCGGCCTTGGGAGCGGCCCGGTGTTCGGTGCGGGCTCGGCGGCGCAGGAGGGCTCCGGAGACGCCGGCCAGCAGCGGTACGGTCCACACCCACAGGTGGGGCCAGTGGAGCAGCAGCTCGCTGCCGGTGCCGGGGAGGTGGCGGGCCCAGAAGTCGGCGGAGGCCTGCGGGAGCACCAGCAGCCCGAGCAGGGCGGTCCCGGTGAATCCGGCCAGGGCGGTGAGCCCGGCCCGGATCCGGCCGGTCAGCAGCAGGTACGGGATGAAGACCGCCGGCGTCAGGGTGATCCCGGCGGCCGTGCCCAGCGCGAACCCCTTGCCCAGGGCGCCGCGCGCCCGGCCCAGGTCCCAGACGGCCAGGCAGGCGAGCGCCAGGTTGATCTGACCGGACAGCGGGCTCTGGAACAGCGGCTCCAGCCACAACCCGCCGATGGTGGCGGCCAGCACCGGGCCGGTCCGTCCCCGCAGTCCCGCGAGGCGACAGGAAAGCAGGATCAGAAGCGCGAGCAGGGCGGCGTTGCCGAGGAGGAGCACGAGCTTCAACACCCCGGACGGCAGCCACGCGGCCGGCGTGAAAAGGATCGCCGCGAACGGCGGATAGCCGGCGGGCGGATGCCACTCGGCGGCGGAAATGCCGTGGACGAGGGCCTCGGCCATCGGTAGGCGCAGGGCGATGCACAGCACGCCCAGGACCAGCAGCGAACCCGTGACCAGCAGACCGGCAAGGGGCGACGGCGAGCGGGCGGGATCGGAGCTCCGGGTCACGCGCGTGACCCTAGTGGATCAGCGCCCCGGTGCCGCCGGGATCCGGCCACCCCACGAGCCCCACCGACCCGGCCACGGGCACCCCACCGGCCCCGCGCCCACGGCCGGCCGACGCCCACCCCGGCTCCCGCGCCGAACGCAAACGCCCGCCCGGTCGGAGACGACCCGGTCGGAGACAGCCCGGTCAGCGCCCGCCCGGTCGGAGACGGCCCCGGTCAGAGACGACCCGGTCAGAGACGGCCACGGTCAGAGACGACCCGGTCAGAGACGGCCCAGTCAGCGCCGGCCCGGTCAGCGACGTATGACGCCCGCGTCCTCCGCGTACTCGCCCAGGACGACGACGCTCACGGCGGTGGCGGCGAAGACCTTCGCTGCGCGCAGGACGTCGCCCACGCGGTAGCGGGAACGGTGGTCGGAGGTGGCGGTGGCGCCGCTCGGGCGGCCGCCCCGGATCGGGGTGAAGGTTGCGGTGCTCATGTATCCATGGTGCGTTCTCCCGCCCCCCGGCACATCGCTCCGCAGAGGGAACATCCAGGCCCCCCTGGTCCTCCTCACGACCCACCCCGCCCCCTAGGGGCCACTCCCAGGTCTGACACTCCCCCGTATGACACCCGTCCGTACCCGTCCGGAGCCCCCTCCCCCCACCGACCCGCACCCCCGTAATCCGTTCGCGCGGCGCGGGCGCGGTGACTAGAATCTCCGCTCTTGCCGCCTCCCGCCGCCGCATCGGGGAGAGCCGTCCGCCGCTCGGAAACCGGCGGACATCAGTTCCTTACCAGCAGCTGGAGGCAGTCCCGTGCCCGCGCACGCCCCCGAATCCGACCCGCTCGCCCGCGAACGGTCCCACCTGGCCGCCTCCCGCTCCGCCCTCCGCGCGATGCGCGAGGACGTCGAGGCCCTCGACATCCGCGACGTCACCGCGAACTGGGTCAACGCCATCGTCCTCCAGGCGCAGATCGACGACCGGATCAAGGCCCTCGCCGACCTGTCCCACACCCCGCTCTTCTTCGGCCGCCTCGACTACCTGCACGCCCCCGGCGCCGAACTGGCCGAGGGCGCGGAGGGCGAGCAGTTCTACATCGGCCGCCGCCACGTCCACGACGCCGACGGCGACCCGATGGTCATCGACTGGCGCGCGCCCGTCTCCCAGCCGTTCTACCGCGCCTCCAAGGCCGACCCGCAGGACGTGGCGCTGCGCCGGCGCTTCGGCTACACGAGCGGCGAACTGACCGCGTACGAGGACGAGCACCTCTCCGACCCGGCCGAGGCGGCCGCCGTCAGCAAGCTCCTCCAGCAGGAGATCGAGCGCCCCCGCGTCGGCCCCATGCGCGACATTGTGGCCACGATCCAACCCGAGCAGGACGAAATCGTCCGCTCCGGCCTGTCCGGATCGGTGTGCGTGCAGGGCGGCCCCGGCACCGGGAAGACGGCCGTCGGCCTGCACCGCGTCGCGTACCTCCTGTACGCGCACCGCGACCGGCTCGCCCGCACCGGCACCCTCGTCATCGGGCCGAACCGTTCCTTCCTCCACTACATCGAGCAGGTCCTGCCGGCCCTGGGCGAGCTGGAGGTCAAGCAGGCCACCGTCGACGACCTGGTCGCCCGCCCCGGCCTGGAGGTACGCGGCTCCGACGAGGCCGCGACGGCCGTCGTCAAGGGCGACGCCCGCATGGCCCGCGTGCTGCGCGACGCGGTCCGCTCGCACGTCACCGCGCCCACCGAGCCCCTGATGGTGGTGCGCGGCTCGCGCCGCTGGCGGGTGCCGGCGTACGAGCTCGCGGAGATCGTCGAGGAGCTCCAGCGGCGCGACATCCGCTACGGGGCGGCCCGCGAGGCGCTGCCGCAGCGGATCGCCCACCAGATCCTCGTACGCATGGAGCAGGCGGGCGAGGCCCCCGACGACCGCGTGCAGGACGCGGTGGCCCGCAACGCCGCCGTCAAGGCGGCCGTCAAGGAGATCTGGCCGCCCGTGGAACCGGCCAAGCTGGTGCTGCGCCTGCTGTCCGACCCGGAGTTCCTCGCGGTCCACGCCGAGGGCGTCCTCACCGCCGACGAGCAGAAGCTCCTCCTGTGGCCCAAGCCCTACCGCAGCGTGAAGTCGGCGAAGTGGTCCCCGGCCGACCTGGTCCTCATCGACGAGGCCGCCGACCTGGTGGAACGTACGCACTCCCTCGGTCACGTCGTCCTCGACGAGGCGCAGGACCTGTCCCCGATGCAGTACCGGGCCGTGGGCCGGCGCTGCACGACGGGCTCGGCGACGGTCCTCGGCGACCTCGCGCAGGGCACCACCCCGTGGGCCACCCGCAGCTGGGACGAGGCCCTCACCCACCTGGGCAAGCCGGAAGCGGTCCTGGAGGAACTCACGGCGGGCTTCCGCGTGCCGCGCGAGGTCATCGCGTACGCCTCCCGGCTGCTCCCGGCCATCTCCCCGGGCCTGGCCCCGGTCTCCTCGGTCCGCGAGACCCCGGGGTCCCTGACGGTCACGGAGGTCACGGAGGCGGACGGCCTCACCCCGGCCGTGATCGACGCCTGCCGGGCCTCCCTCGTCCACGAGGGCTCGATCGGCCTGATCGCGGCCGACGCGCGGATCCCGGACCTGGGACGGGCCCTCCTGGACGCGGGCCTCCCGTACCTGTCGCCCGGCGAGGAGACCACGGCGGAGTCGCGGCTGACGCTGGTGCCGGCGTCGCTGGCGAAGGGTCTGGAGTACGACTACGTCGTCCTCGACGAGCCGGCCGCCGTCGTGAGCGGTGAGCCGGACGAACGGACCGGGCTGCGCCGGCTGTACGTCTGCCTCACCCGAGCCGTCTCGGGCCTCACGGCCCTCCACGCGGCCCCCCTCCCCGGGGCCCTGGCCCCGCCCCCCGCCTGACCCACCACCCGCTGCGCGGGGCCGTTCCCCTACCCGCCCTTCCCCCGTTCCCGCCTCAACGCCGGCGAGGCTCACCCCGAAACCCCCGGGGCTCCGCCCCGTACCCCGCGCCTCAAACGCCGGCGGGGCTGATGGTGCGGCGGGGCGGGATGGGCGGCGAGGCTGGATGTGAGGCGGGGGGCCGGAACAGGGCGGCGTGCCGCAGGTCGGGGACGGTGACGGGGCGGTGCCGCAGGTCGGGGACGGGGACGGGGTGGGGTGTCGTCCGGGACTAAAACGTGATTTGTTGGCGCGCGGTACCGCCCCACCAACGCAGCAGCGGACAGGGCGCCATAAATCATGCCCGTCCCGGACGACACCCCACCCCGGCACCGGCCCCGACCCACCCGCAGCCACCGCACCCGCA
>NZ_JANFAK020000017.1 GCF_024721315.2 Streptomyces sp. Isolate_45 | reverse complement strand
GGGCCTCCCCCGGAGGCCGGGGCGGCTGCGCGGGGGACCCGGTCCGCCGGGGCGGGGGTCATGCCGCCTCCGCGCGGTCCGCGGCCATGCCGGCGGCGTCCAGGAGGGCGGTGCCGACGATGAGGTCGGCGCCGCCGAACTCCGGGTCGTCGAGCCGGGTCCCGTCGTCCACGGCGAACAGCAGCCGCTCCTCGCCCTGCCGGTACGCCGTGCCCACCGCGGGGCTCGCCGCGTGAACGGCCAGCAGGGCCACCAGGTACGGCAGGTCCGGGTCGCCGCGGCGGGCCTCGGCCAGGAGTCCGGACAGCCGGCGCGGGGCGTCGTGGGGCAGGTCCAGGAGCCGGGTCGCGGCGGCGAGCTGCTCCTCGCTGAAGCGGCTGTCGTCGGGGGTGGCGATGAGGTCGGGCTCCGGCATCTCCACGCCGAGGTGCTCCCGCTCCAGGGGCGGGGTCAGCAGGATCTCGACGAGGTCGGCGACGCGGACGGAGACGGGCGTGCGCAGACCGGTGCCCGCCGCGAAGAAGGCGTCGGTGACCCGGACGGCCTGTTCGAGCGGCAGGGGCAGCAGCGGGGCCACGAGCTGGCCGTACAGGTCGATCCCGGAGCGCGGCGCGGGCGCGGCGAAGGCCTGCCGGTCCTGCTCGGCACGGAACAGCGGACCGGCGTCCAGCAGTCGGGACTGGAGCTGGGTGTGGCGGCGGATGCAGTCCTTGACGATGTCGACGAGCTCGGCGGCGCGCCGCTTGTTGTCGGGGTCCTCGGCCTCGTCGCGGGCCTTGCGGATGTTGGTGAGGATCGCGTTCTCGTGGCGGTAGCGGTCGGCGACGTGGTCGAGGGCCTCGGCGATCATGTCGGGGACGGCTTGGAGCCAGTCGACGGCCCGGACGTTGCGCCGCGTCGCGTCGAGCGTGCGGCGCAGGGTCTCCGCGTACTGCACGGTCCGGTAGCGGGCCTGCTCGGCGGCCAGCTGGGCGTCGGCGAGCCGGCCGCGGCTGATCAGCACCTCCAGCTTGACCTCGGCGGCGATCTGCGCGCTGGTGACATCGGTGTCGAGGGCTCCGACCAGGACGTTGACCGCCTCGTCCGTGGTGCGCAGGTACACCGCGCCGCCGTAGCCGGGGACCTCCTCGATCAGCTTGAAGTCGTAGTCGCGGCGGACGTAGACGCCGTCGGGCCCGAAGGTGCCGTAGATCGCGCGGAACCCGCGGTCCACGCTGCCGACGTTGATCAGGTTCTCCAGCACCCAGCGGGCGACCCGCTCGTGCTCGGCCGCCGGGCGGGCCGGCGCCTGGGCCGCGACGCGCGGCAGCAGCCTGGCCACTATCTGCTCGTGGTCCGCGCCCGTGTCGAAGTCCATGTTCAGCGTGACCAGGTCGATCGCGGACAGCGCGACCTCCGCCATCGCGTAGACCCCGTACTCGCCGGCCAGATTGGCCTTGCGGACGTCGAGGTCGTGGAGCGGGGCGGTGCAGGCGAGGGCGCGCAGCCGACGGGCCAGGCCCTCGTCGGCGGCCGGGCCCGGCGCCGGGGACGGAAGGGTCTTCGCCGGGGCAGGGAGAGTCACGACGGAAAGACTAGGCGGTGACACGGACAACATCCCAAACAGCATGGTTCGGCCGGATCGTCCCCGGCGCCGTGGAGGGGCGGGGGTGCGCTGTTCTACGCTCGCGGCATGGCTTCCATGATCACACCCTCAGCGGCCGCGATCGACCTCAACGCCGACCTCGGCGAGGGCTTCGGGAGGTGGACGCTGACCGACGACGAGGCCCTGTTGTCCGTGGTGACGAGCGCGAACGTGGCCTGCGGCTTCCACGCCGGCGATCCGTCGATCATGCGCCGGGTGTGCGAGCTGGCCGCCGAGCGGGGCGTACGGATCGGCGCGCAGGTCTCGTACCGCGACCTGGCGGGCTTCGGGCGCCGGTCGATGGACGTGCCGCCGGGCGAACTGGCGGACGAGGTGGCGTACCAGATCGGGGCGCTGGAGGTGTTCGCGCGGGCCGCCGGCTCCCGGGTGTCGTACGTGAAACCGCACGGCGCGCTGTACAACCGCACCGTTCACGACGCGGGCCAGGCGGGCGCCGTCGTCGCCGGGGTCCGCCTGGCGGCGGGAGCGGCGGGTCTGCCCGTTCTGGGTCTGCCCGGTTCGCTGCTGCTGGCCGCCGCCCGCGACGCCGGCCTGGACGCCGTTCCGGAGGCCTTCGCCGACCGGGCGTACACGGCCCTCGGCACCCTGCTCCCGCGCGGCGAACCGGGCGCGGTGCTCCACGACCCGGACGCGGTGGTCGCCCGGGCCGTCCGCATGGCCGCCGAGGGCACCGTCACGGCCGCCGACGGGACCCCGGTCGCGGTGGCGGCGCGCTCGCTGTGCCTGCACGGCGACACCCCGGGCGCCGCCGACCTGGCCCGCCGGGTCCGCGAGGCCCTGGGCGGCGCCGGGGTCGGCGTGGAGGCCTTCGCATGAGGATCGACGTGCTGCCGGTGGGGAACTCCGCCCTGCTGATCGAGGTGGGATCGGCCGCGGACGTGGCCGCCCTGCACGCCGAGGTGCTGCGCCGCCGGGACGCGGGCGAGCTGGAGGGCGTACGGGACGTCGTGCCCGCCGCCCGGACCGTGCTGCTCGACGGGGTGCGCGACCCCGGTCCGCTGGCCGGGCGGATCGCGCGTTGGGAGGTCCCGCCGCTCGCGGAGACCGACGGGCCGCTGGTCACCGTCCCGGTCCGGTACGACGGCCCCGACCTGGCGGAGGTGGCCGCCGGATGGGGGGTGTCGCCGGACGAGGTCCCGGGGCTGGTCGGCGGCATCGTCTTCCGGGTGGCCTTCTGCGGGTTCGCCCCCGGTTTCGGCTACCTGACCGGACTGCCCGCGCGCCTGCGGCCGCCCCGACGCGCCACGCCCCGTACGGCCGTACCGGCGGGATCGCTCGCCCTGGCGGGCGAGTACGCGGGCGTCTACCCCCGGTCCTCCCCCGGCGGCTGGCAGCTGATCGGCTCCACCGAGGCGGTGCTGTGGGACCCCGCGCGGGAACCGGCGGCCCTGTTCGCTCCCGGGGTACGGGTGCGGTTCACGGAGGTCGGGGCATGAGCGGGCTGCTGGTGCTGCGCCCGGGCGCCCTGACCACCGTCCAGGACCTCGGCCGGCCCGGGTACGCCCACCTCGGGGTGCCCCGGTCGGGCGCACTCGATTCCGGGGCGCGCGACCTGGCCAACCGACTGCTGGGCAACCCACCGGACGCGGCGGTCCTGGAGACCACCCTGGACGGCGTCACCCTGCGCGCCCTGACCCCTGTGACGGTGGCGGTGACGGGCGCCCCCTGCGCGGTACGGGTCTGCGGGCGCCCGGCGGCCTGGGGTGCGCCGGTCCGGCTGCGGGCGGGGGCGGAGCTGGACGTGGGCCGGGCGGAGTCCGGAGTGCGCGGCTACGTCGCGGTGCGGGGCGGGTTCCGCGTCCCGCCGGTGCTGGGCAGTCGCTCGACGGACCTGCTGTCGGGGCTGGGCCCGGCCGCCTTGACGTGCGGAACGCCGCTCCCGGTGGGCGCGCCGGGCCCGGATCCGATCCACGGGGCGGACACCCTGCGGGTGCCGGGCCCGCCGGCCGAACTCGTCCTGCCGGTGAGGCTGGGGCCACGGGCCGACTGGTTCACGGCGGCCTCCCTGCGGACGCTGCTGACCTCGGCCTACCGGGTGTCGGCGGCATCGAACCGGATCGGCCTGCGCACGGAGGCCGGCCCCCCGTTGACCCGCCGCCGGGCGGGCGAGCTGCCGAGCGAGGGCATGGTCCTCGGGGCGGTCCAGGTCCCGCCGGACGGCCTCCCGGTGCTGTTCCTGGCCGACCATCCGGTGACCGGCGGCTACCCGGTGGTCGCGGTGGTCCCCGAGGGCCCGCCCCTGGACGCCGCCGCCCAAGCCCGTCCGGGCACACGGGTGCGCTTCGTGGGGGCGTAGGGCCCGTCGGGCGTTGCCGCCGACCGCGGTCGAGGGCGGCTCCCCCGGCTGCGGTCCGGGAGAGCCCGGGGCCCCTACACCGCCGATTCCGGTGTGATGCGGCTGCGGACCGCCGACTGGACGTCCTCCTCCTCCGCCGGGTCCGTCGCCAGGCGGCGCAGGCGCGGGGTGACGCGGGCGTCCGCGGTCTCCGCGTGGCGGGCCGCCACCTCGCGGGTGGTCTCCTCGCAGTCCCAGAGGCATTCGACGGCGAAGCCGGCCGCGAAGGTCGGGTCCGTGCTGGCCAGGGCCCGGGCGGCGCGGCCGCGCAGGTGCGAGGAGGACGTCTCGCGGTAGATGTGGCGCAGCACCGGGGCGGCGCAGCCGATGGAGAGCCGGCCCGCGCCGTCCACGAGGGTGAACAGGCGGATCGTGTCCGGGCCGGAGCCGCGGACGGTGGAGCGCAGGGCTCCGAGTACGAGTGCGGCGTCCCCGGGGCCCCCACGGGCCGCGAGGAGGGCCGCAGCGGCCGCTCCGAGGGCGTCGGGGCGGTGGACCCAGAGACGGGCCCGGTCGAGGGCCGCGGGCCCGCACATGCGCTCGTAGGCGGCTACGGCGGGCTCGTCCCCGGCTGCTTCGATGAGGTCCAGGACGGCCGGGTTCTCCGGTTCGGCGAGGACCAGGTGGTGCAGGGCGGTGGCGCGGGCGGCCTCGCCCGAGGCTCCGGCGGCGGCCGCGAGGATGGCGGAGCGGTCCTCGGGCGCGGCCACGGCGGCGAGGCAGCGGGCGGCGGGGACGTGCAGCGGGGTGCCGCGGCGCAACCCGTCGGCGGCCCAGTCGAAGACGGCCTGGACCCCCCAGCCGGGTCGGGGGCCGCTGGGCGTCATCTGGCGCTGCCACCGGTCGAAGGAGCCCTGCTGCCGGGCGGCGCGCAGGCGCTCCCCGTACGGGGGCAGTTCCTCCCACAGGCACCACGGGCGGGGCTCGTAGGCGTCGCGTACGGCGGCGGCGAGCCGCGCCTCACCGTCGGGGTCGGCGGGGAAGCGGGCCAGTACGGGTGCGGCGAGGGAGCGCAGGCCTTCGTCGTCGTCGCGCAGGGCGAGTTCGTCGAGGGCCCAGGCCCAGTTCGCCCCGGAGGCGGCGTACCGGCGCAGCAGCATGAGCGCGTCGTCGCGTCCGTAGGAGGCCAGGTGGCCGAGGACGGACAGCGCGAGGCCGGTCCGGTGGTCCTCCTCGTCGACGAGGTCGTCGGCGCCGAAGAGGTGGGCCTCGATGGCGCCGAGGGGGCCGTCGAGGTCCAGGTACAGGCGGGCGTAGTACAGCGAGCGGTTCTCGACCTGCCAGTCCTGGCGCGGGTCGCGGAGCACGCACTGGTCGAGGGCCGCGAGGGCCTCGGGCCGGGGCGCCGCGAGGGCGTGCAGCGTGCCGTCGCCGCGGCCCCGCTGGAGGAGCCCGAGCAGCGTGCCGCTCGGCGCTATGACTGGTTCGAACATGGGAATGGCCTCAAATCAAGCTGGGGACGCAACCGGGAATCGGGATTCACAGGGCCGCGTAACAGCATGTGAGGACGTTCGCCGTCATGTTCCGCTCGATGTAGACCATTGCCTTCTCACTCTCGTCGGTGCTCCGCGACCGTGGCGTCCGGTGGCGGCAGGGGTGGGTATGGACACCCTTCGTGTCCAGCCCGCTCCTGCCCGTCCGTCATGTCCGCGAATCGAATCCGACGCCATGATGACCCAGGCGGTTTGTGTGCCGCGACCACATTTAAGGCCGCCGTGACCAACCCGTGAGGTCGCGGGCCGGTCCTGGCCGGGGCTGGGCCCCGGAAAAAGCGGATTACTTGGCTCCGAAGAGTTCCAGCAGGTCGGCCTTGGCGAACATGCGGGCCGTGTCCACGGCGGAGGGCGTTCCGGCGTTCGGGTCGGCCCCGCCGGCGAGCAGCGCGCGGATGACGGCCTCCTCGCCCTTGAAGACGGCGCCGGCGAGCGGGGTCTGGCCGCGGTCGTTGGCACGGTCGGCTTCGGCGCCGCGGTCCAGGAGGGCCGTGACGGCCTCGGCGTGCCCGTGGTAGGCGGCGAGCATGACGAGGGTGTCGCCGCGGTCGTTGGTGAGGTTCGCGGGCACGCCCGCGTCGAGGTAGGCGGCCAGGCTCTCGGTCTCACCCTGACGGGCGAGGTCGAAGATCTTGGTGGCCAGTTCGATGACGTCCTCGTCGGGAGCGTCCTGGTGCTCACTCATCGGTCGTACCGCCTTTCACTCGCTGCTTGCCGGCAAGGGTTTCCCCGGGCCGCGGGGCAGGTGGATGCACGGCGCCGCGTCCGTACGGGTGAATCGCCAGGGTAGCGCCCGTTCCGGGACATGGTGGGGGCGTCTCAAGGCAAGGATCCCGGCCGACACCCTCCGGGGCGGACGCGCCAGCCGGGAGGGGCCGGTCAAGTGAAAAACGTCGGGATTCACTCGTATGCACCTTTTGTCGCATTGATACTTGCTGTGAGCCTGGAAGAACTGATGGTGACCGTCCCCACCCACCAGGAGAACTGCAATGGTCCTGTCCATCTCAGGTGTCGTCCTGCTCGGCATCATCTGCTTCCTCTTCTTCAAGAAGGACGGGATGAAGCTGACGCACGCGTTCGTCTGCGCGCTCTTCGGCTTCTTCCTCGCCGGTTCCGCCATCGCGCCGAGCATCACGGCGAGTACGGCGAGCCTCGCGAGCCTTCTCGGCGGGATCAAGCTCTAGGGCCCGTCGTCGAACTCCCGTCGCCGCCCGGACGGGAGTTCGAGGACAGGCTCCGGGCCCAGCCGTCGCAGTGGTGCCGGTCAGGCCCGCGGCGTCCGGCGCCGCGGACCGGGCGGCACTTCGACGGCAGGGTCCGGCCGCCCCGACCGCACCGTCCGTACGATCCACAACTCCAGGAGACGACCGTGGCACGGCGCCCACTCCCCCGAATCCTCAGCAGCGGCACCCCGTCGCTCGCGCGGGGCCGCGACCTGGCCCGCTCGGCCGCAGACAACGCCACGGACGTCCTCCATCCGCTCCTCGTCATCGGACGAGGGCTGCGCGTCCTGGCGTCCACCGGGCGGCGCAAGTGGGCCGACACCCCCAAGGACAAGCGCGGTCCCGCGCTGTTCCTGGGGGCGGCCTGCGCCCTCGCGATCGGCCTCGTCCCCTACGGACCGCTCCTCGCCCTGATCACCCTCATGGCGGCGGCGGCCTGGCGGGGACGCGACCGCACCCCCGTGAGGACCGGTCCCAGCGACGCCGAGAGCGAACGACTCGGCTCCCTCTACGAGGCCCTCGTGCCGTACTTCTCCATCGCCGAGGACCCGAGCCCGCTCTTCTCCCACGGCGGGAACTGGGACGAGGCCTTCAGCGGCTACGAGTTCGACGGCGCGGGCCGGCTCACCCGGCTCCGCATCCGCTACCCCGCCTATTTCACCGACGGCGAGGCCGCCTCACGGGCCCGGATCGAGGCACTGCTGCACGCCAAGTCCGGGCGCGGCCGGGAGTACCTCTTCGACTGGGACGAGGAGGGCAACCAGCTCTGCCTGAGCGTGCTGACGGCGCTGGCGACGGGCATCGCCGCCCAGCCGTTCGTGACCTCGCCCGGCGAGACCGTCCTCGGCTTCACCGACGCGGGCGCGGTGCAGCGCACCCTGCCCGTCGTGGAGGGGGACGAGCCCCGCGACGTACCGCCCGTGCTCTGGCGGACGGGCCCGCGCTCCACCGAACCCCACCTGCTGGCCGTCGGTACGCCCGGCAGCGGCACCTCCAGCCTCCTGCGCTCGATCGCCCTGCAGGCGCTGCGCCACGACGGTGACGTACTGGTCGTGGAGGGCGGCGGCAGCGGCGAGTACACGTGTCTGACCGGCCGGGAGGGTGTCCTCGCCGTCGAGTGCGGTCCGACCGGAGCCCTGGCCACCCTGGAGTGGGCGGCCCAGGAGACCGAGCGGCGCCTGATCGCCACGCACCGGGCCCGTGAGGCGGGCCGTCCCGCTCCGGAGGACACCCGGCGTCCGCTGTGGGTCCTGCTGGACCGCCCCAGCGTCCTCGCGCACCTCGCGGCCGCCGACGGGCGGCCCGATCCGCTCGCCCAGCTCCAGGTACCTCTGCGGCACGGCCGCGCCGCGCACATCACGGTGGTCGTCGCCGAGCAGTTCGAGCACCTGGAGCTCCTGAACGACGCCGTCTGGCAGCACACCCGGGCCCGGGTCGTCCTCGGGCCCGCGACCGTCCAGCAGATCACCGACGTCCTGGGGCTGCCGCCGCACACCACCCCCACCGCGCAGGTCCCGCCGGGGCGCGGTTACGCCAGGCTGGGCGTGGGGCCGGTGCACCGCCTCCAGGTGCCCGCGACGCCGGATCCGTACGACGACGCCGCCCACCCCGCCTACCGGCAGGCGGTGCTGGAGCTGCTGCCGGAGCGCCGGGGCCGGTCCGCCGACGGGTCGGCGGACCGGCAGGAGGCCCTCCCGGAGGACGCCCGGGAGGAGGAGCACGTCACCCTGTCCGGGCAGCTCCGGGCGCAGCCGCCCGCGCAGGCCCACGGGCCCTCGATCGACGCCTCCGAGATCCCGGAGGTCCCGGCCGACGCGCCGTGAGGCCCCGGATCAGGCCACGAACGTACGGGGCGGTTCCGCACCGCCGCCGCCCGCCCCGGTACCGACCAGGCGGGCGGCCGCCGCCAACCGGGCGGCGGCCTCGTCGGCCACCGGGCCGCCCACGGTGAACGGCAGCCGGACGTAGCCCTCGAAGGCCCCGTCGACACCGAACCGGGGCCCCGAGGGCACGCGGACGCCGACCCGCTCCCCCACCTCGGCGAGCCGCGACCCGGAGAGGCCGCCCGCCTTGGCCCACAGGGTCAGCCCGCCCCGGGGCACCTCGAACTCCCAGTCCGGCAGTTCCCGGCGCACGGCCGCGACCAGCGCGTCCCGGTTGCCGCGGGCCTGCTCGCGGCGGATGCCGACGGCCTCCTCCCAGCCTCCGGTCCGCATCAGCCAGTTCACCGCGAGCTGTTCCAGGACCGGGGTGCCGAGGTCGGCGTAGGCGCGCGCCGCGACGAGACTGCGGATGACGTCGGGCGCGGCGCGGACCCAGCCGATCCGCATTCCCGCCCAGAAGGCCTTGCTGGCGGAGCCGACGGTGACGACGGTGCTGCCGGCGGGGTCGAAGGAACAGACCGGACGCGGCATGACCTGCTCCGGGTCCAGCCGGAGCTCGGCCATGGTCTCGTCGGCGATCAGGACGGTCCCCGCGGAACGGGCGGCCTCGACCATCGCGCGCCGCTGGTCGTCGGAGGCCAGCGCCCCGGTCGGGTTGTGGAAGTCGGCGACGACGTAGGCCAGGCGCGGCGCGGAGTCCCTCAGGACCTGCCGCCAGACGTCCATGTCCCAGCCCGTCAGCCCTTCGGCCATGGCGACGGGCACGAGGCGGACCCCGGCGGCGCGCATGAGCTGGAGGATGTTGGCGTAGGACGGGGATTCGACGGCGATCCGCTCGCCCCGGCCCGCGAAGAGGCTGCAGATGGCGTCGATGGCGCCCATCGCCCCGGTGGTGACCATGATCTGTTCGGGCATGGTCGGGATGCCGCGTTCGGTGTAGCGGTCGGCGAGCATCCGGCGCAGCGCGGGCAGCCCGGCCGGGTAGTCCCCGTGGGTGTGCGCGTACGGCGGGAGTTCCTCCAGGGCGCCCTGGACGGCCTTGGTGAGCCAGGGCTCGGGGGCCGGGAGCGCGGCGCAGCCGAGGTCGATCATCGAGCCGAGGGACTCGGGCGGCAGGGGTTCCAGGCCGCGGGCGGGCAGCGGGTTGCCCGCGGGTACGGAGGTCCAGCTGCCCGCGCCGCGGCGGGATTCCAGGAAGCCCTCGCCGCGCAGGGCCTCGTACGCGGCGGCGACGGTGGTCCGGCTGAGGGAGAGGGCGACGGCCAGTTCCCGTTCGGCGGGCAGCCGGGCGGCGACGGGGACGCGGCCTTCGAGGACGAGCAGGCGGATGCCGTCGGCCAGGGTGCGGTACGCGGGCGCCTTGCGGGTGCCCGGGGCGCCGGGGCGTTCCTGTTGCGAGCCGATGAGCCGGGCGAGCTGGGCGGCACCGACCGCTGAGGTCCACTGAGCCATGGCGTCGGGTCCACCTTTGTCGAATTGGCCCCGTCGGGCGAGGTTCGGGGCCGGTATTGGATTGACTGCGCGGGCCCAGGGTGTCACGGGGCGGTCCATTCGGGCCAGGTGGGGGGCCCGCGTTCACCGTGCGGCCATGCGGCTGCCGCCGGCTCGGGGGGTCCAGGGGGCATACTGCGGCCGTGACTCACGTACGCCTTCGCCACCCGTATCTGGACCACCCGGCTCCGATCCCCTTCGCCCACCGGGGCGGGGCCGCGGACGGGTTGGAGAACACCGCCACCGCCTTCCGCAGGGCCTCCGACGCCGGGTACCGGTACTTCGAGACCGACGTGCACGCGACGGCCGACGGGAAGCTCGTCGCCTTCCACGACGCGACCCTGGACCGGGTGACGGACGGGAGCGGCAGGATCGCCGAGCTGCCCTGGAAGCGGCTGCGGGAGGTCCGGGTGGCGGGGAGCGAGCCGCTGCCGCTGTTCGAGGAGCTGCTGGAGGAGTTCCCGGACGCCCGCTGGAACATCGACCTGAAGGCCGAGTCGGCGCTGCACCCGCTGGTCAACCTGATCGCGCGCGCGGGGGTCTGGGACCGGGTGTGCGTGGGGTCGTTCTCGGAGGGCCGGGTGGCCCGGGCGCAGAGGATCGCCGGCCCGCGGCTGGCGACCTCGTACGGGGTGCGCGGGGTGGTGGGGCTGCGGCTGCGCTCGTTTGCGATCCCGGCGGCCCTGCGGGTCGGGGCGGTGGCCGCGCAGGTTCCGGAGGTCCAGGCGGGGATCCGGGTGGTCGACCGGCGGTTCGTGCGCACCGCGCACGAGCGGGGGCTCCAGGTGCACGTGTGGACCGTGAACGAACCGGAACGTATGGAGGCTCTTCTCGACCTGGGTGTCGATGGCATCATGACCGACCGGATCGACATCTTGCGCACGGTCCTCGACCGGCGCGGCGCCTGGGCTTGACGTGCCCCGCACCGCCGTGCCCGGGGCGGCGGGCCGGGCGGTACGGGGACCAGCGAGGGGGCGCTCATGAGCGAGCGGACGGACAGCAGAACGGACCCCGGCGCGGGGGACGGCGGGGCCGCCGCCGCGCGCAAGCGGGAGCAGCACGGCTGGTACGTGTACGACTTCGCCTGCTCGGTGTACTCGACGAGCGTGCTGACGGTGTTCCTCGGGCCGTACCTGACCGCGGTGGCGAAGGCGGCCGCGGACGCCGAGGGCTACGTCCATCCGCTGGGCGTACCCGTGCGGGCCGGGTCCTTCTTCGCCTACTCGGTGTCGGCGTCGGTGATCCTGGCCGTACTGATCATGCCGCTGGTGGGTGCGGCGGCGGACCGCAGCGGGCGCAAGAAGCCGCTGCTGGCGGTGGCCGCGTACACGGGTGCGGCGGCGACGGCCGGAATGTTCTTCCTGGGCGGTGACCGCTATCTGCTGGGCGGTCTGCTGCTGATCGTCGCGAACGCCTCGCTGGCGGTCTCGATGGTGCTGTACAACGCCTTCCTGCCCCAGATCGCGACGCCGGAGGAGCGGGACACGGTCTCCTCGCGGGGCTGGGCCTTCGGTTACACCTCGGGCGCCTTCGTCCTGCTGCTGAACCTGGTGCTGTTCCAGGGGCACGATTCCTTCGGGCTCTCCGAGGGCGAGGCGGTCCGGATCTGCCTGGCTTCGGCGGGCGTGTGGTGGGGGGCGTTCGCGATCGTCCCGCTGCGCAGGCTGCGCGACCGGGCCGTGGTCCGGGAGGGTGGTGGCGCTCCGGCGGTGAGCGGCTGGCGGCAGCTGGTCGCGACGCTGAAGGACATGCGGCGCTATCCGCTGACGCTGTCGTTCCTACTGGCCTACCTGGTCTACAACGACGGGGTCCAGACCGTCATCTCGCAGGCTTCGGTCTACGGCTCGGAGGAGCTGGAGCTGGAGCAGTCCACGCTGATCGTGGCGGTGTTGCTGGTCCAGGTGCTGGCGGTGGCGGGGGCGCTGGGCATGGGGCGGCTCGCCCGGACGTACGGGGCCAAGCGGACGATCCTCGGTTCGCTCGTCGCGTGGACGGCCACCCTCGCGGCCGGCTACTTCCTGCCGGCCCGGACGCCGGTGTGGTTCTTCGCGCTGGCAGCGATGATCGGACTGGTGCTCGGCGGCAGCCAGGCGCTGTCGCGCTCCCTGTTCTCGCACCTGGTACCGGCGGGCAAGGAGGCCGAGTACTTCTCCGCGTACGAGATGAGCGACCGCGGTCTGAGCTGGATCGGACCGCTCGTCTTCGGGCTCACCTTCCAGGTCACGGGCAGCTACCGGGACGCGATCATCTCGTTGGTGGTCTTCTTCGCACTGGGTTTCGTGCTCCTCGCGAGGGTGCCGGTGCGGCGTGCGGTGGAGGCGGCGGGGAATCCTGTTCCCGAGCGGGTCTGAGGACGGATCCGACCTGGACGCGGATACGAATTCGGAACGAATTTCGACGTTGAAGCGAAGGGCCGGTAGTGTACGCCTTTGGCCTGCCAGCCGGACCGTTACTGCGCGCTCAAGAAGTGTGGACGTTGGGTGACATCTGCTGCCAGATGTGACAAAACGGGCAGTGGTGGGTACAACAAGGGGCGGCACGACGGGCGACGCACGACCCGGAGCGGGAATCTATACCGCCGACCGGACGTTGACCGGATGACGACGACAGCGACACCTGTCCTGTGGGCGACAAGCCCGGGAGGCACGATTCATGAGTGAGCGAGCTCTCCGCGGTACGCGGCTCGTGGTTACCAGCTACGAGACGGACCGCGGCATCGATCTGGCCCCGCGCCAGGCGGTGGAGTACGCATGCCAGAACGGACATCGATTTGAGATGCCGTTCTCGGTAGAGGCAGAAATTCCGCCGGAGTGGGAGTGCAAGGCGTGCGGCGCCATGGCACTCCTGGTTGACGGGGACGGGCCCGAAGAGAAGAAGGGCAAGCCTGCGCGAACGCACTGGGACATGCTCATGGAGCGACGCACCCGCGAGGAGTTGGAGGAGGTGCTGGCCGAGAGGCTGGCCGTCCTTCGTTCCGGCGCCATGAACATTGCCGTGCATCCGCGGGACAGCCGCAAGTCCGCCTGACAACGGACGAGGATCACGCAATAAGCCGAGGGGCCCCGCCACACAAAGTGGCGGGGCCCCTCGGCTTTCGCGTGCCCGCGGCGCCCGCGCGCCCGCGGTCCTACGGGGTCAGCGGCGGGCGGTATGAGGTGTCGGGGCCCCGCTGCTGTCCCGGGCCGTCCTCACGGATGACCTCACCCGGTACGACCTTGCCGTCGGGGCGGTGGATGCGGGCCTGGTTGAAGGCGTCGCCGAGGCCGCCGGGGGCGGAGGCCGCCATCCTGCGCTCCAGGGCGCGCTCGGTCCGGCGGGCGATCAGGGCCCGCACCGGCGGGAGCAGCAGGAGCAGGGCGGCCACGTCGGAGAGCATGCCGGGCAGGATCAGCAACAGCCCGGCCAGCATGGTCAGGCCGTTGCCCGAGCCCTTGGTGGGCTGCGGGGAGGGGACCTGGCCGGCCATGGCCTGCTCCTGGGCCTGCTGGAAGGTCCGGGTCAGGTTCTGGAAGGCGCGCCGCCCGGCCCGCTTGATGAGCACCACGCCGAGCACCATGGAGCCGGCGATCAGGGCCGCGACGGTCACGCCGCCGGCCGCGTCGGCGACCAGGCCGAGCAGCCAGATCTCCAGGATGAGCCAGGCGGCGACCGCCAGGGGGATGAAGGTACGGGCGGGCGAGCGCCGCCGGGGGGCAGTCGAAATGCCGGTCGTCATACCACCCAGTGTGCCCGGACCGGGTTAAGAACGAGCTCAGTCGGAGGTACCGGACATCCCCTAGGGGACGCCCGGACCCACCGGCATGGGGCCGGACCTGCGGAAACGGTGCTGAACACGGTTCCGCGGGGCCCGGACGGGATCAGGAGGGGCGCTTGCCCGTCAGCTTCGCCGCGCGCTCCTTGAAGCCCCACTGCGTGACCCGCCACAGGGCCTCGACCACGATGTCCTTGCTCATCTTGCTGTCGCCGAGTTCGCGCTCGACGAAGGTGATGGGCACCTCCACAACGCGGAAGCCCTTGCGCACGGCGCGGCGCGCCAGGTCGACCTGGAAGCAGTAGCCGGCGGAGGCGACCTCGTCCAGGCCGAGTCCCTCCAGGGTCTCGCGGCGGAACGCGCGGTAGCCGCCGGTGACGTCGCGGATCGGCACGTCCAGCATGAGCCGGGAGTAGGTGGACCCGCCGCGGGAGAGGAACTCCCGGCTCTTGGGCCAGTTCACCACCCGGCCGCCCGGCACCCAGCGGGAGCCCAGGACGAGGTCGGCGCCCTGGAGCGCCGTCAGCAGCCGGGGCAGTTCCTCGGGCCGGTGGGAGCCGTCGGCGTCCATCTCGACGATGACCCCGTAGCCGTGCTCCAGGCCCCAAGCGAAGCCCGCGAGGTAGGCGGCGCCGAGGCCTTCCTTGCCCTTGCGGTGCAGGACGTGCACGTGCTCGTCATCGGCGGACAGCTCGTCGGCGAGCTTGCCCGTCCCGTCGGGGCTGTTGTCGTCCGCGACGAGGACGTGGGCCTCGGGGACCGCGGCGCGCACCCGGCCGACGATGAGGCCGATGTTCTCCGCCTCGTTGTACGTCGGAATGATCACCAGGGTGGTGCCGAGCGGTCCGTTGGTCCGCTGTCCGCCGTCGCTCACTTGGTCCCCTTGCGTGTTCTTCACGTCCAGCCCGCCTGGCACGTCCCGTCACTACTGGATGATTTTAGAACAGCGATCGGGGCCGGCGGGCCTTCGGGCCGGCTCGGCCCCCGCTGGCTGCGGGTCACCGTGACCGTTGTCTACTGGACCGCCGGGCCCCGATCCGGAGCCACCTGCCGCACGGCGAAACCTTCCCTCGCCCCCGAGGCGCGGGTGCGCTGAGCAGACGGCTCCGTCCCGTACGGGCGTCCTGTGGTGGACCCGGCCGAACCTATCCGGCCCCGGCCGCCCGGACCGAACCGAGGCCGGGCGGATCACCCCTGTGGCCGTACGAATGCCTCCCGGCCGCCGACGACCGTCGCGAGGCACACCGGCAGGTCGGCGCCGGGGCTCAGATCGGGCAGGCCGGGCGTGCCTGAGCGCGGGTCGGTGGACCAGCGGGCGACCCTGTCGTCGGGGGCCTGGACCACCAGCTCCCGCGTCTGCCAGACGGCGTAGTCGGCCGGGGCACCGGGGACGAGCGTGCCCGCGTCGTCCCGGCCCACGGCCCGCCAGCCGCCCCGGGTGTGCGCGGCGAAGGCGGCGCGGACGGAGATCCGGTGCTCGGGAGTGCGGTGGAAGGCGGCCGCGCGGACGGTCCCCCACGGGTCGAGGGGGGTCACGGGCGCGTCCGAGCCGAAGGCGAGCGGGATGCCCGCCTTGAGCATGGCCGCGTACGGATTCAGGGTCCGCGCGCGGTCGGCGCCCAGCCGGTCCGCGTACATCCCGTCCTCCCCGCCCCAGGCGGCGTCGAAGGCGGGCTGCACGGAGGCGGTCAGGCCCAGGTCCGCGAAGGCGGCGATGGTCGCCGGGGTCATCATCTCGGCGTGCTCGACGCGGTGCCGGGCGGCACGGATCCGGGCGAGGCCGACCTCCTCGGCCGCGGCGCGGACCCCCTCGACGACGGCGGTGAGGGCGGCGTCCCCGATGGCGTGGAACCCGGCCTGGAGGCCGGCCCGGGTGCAGGCCGCGACGTGCTCGGCGACCTCGGGGGCGCTCAGGTAGCCCGTCCCGGTGTGCGGGGCGTCGGTGTACGGGGCGTGCAGACAGGCCGTGTGCGAGCCGAGGGCCCCGTCCACGAAGAGGTCACCGGCGGCGCCGACCGCCCCGAGCGCCTTCGCGCGGTCGAGGTCGCGGTCGGCCCAGTAGCCGAAGACGCGCGGCCCGGGGCGCTCCGCCGCCAGCTCCAGCAGGGCCGCGAAGTCCTCCTCGGAGGAGATGTCCGGACCGCCGCACTCGTGTACGGAGCCGATGCCGAGGGACGCCGCCCGGTCCAGGGCGGCCCGCTGGGCCTCGGCGCGCTGGGCGGGGGTGACGGCGGCCAGGGCGGCCCGCCGTACGGCGTGGTGGTCGTCGCGAATCAGCGGCTCGTCCCCCTCGGGTCGCACGCCGGGCACCAGTTCCAGCAGGGCGGTGGTGACGACCGCCGAGTGGACGTCGATCCGGCTCAGGTAGAGCGGCCGACCGCCGGTCGCCGCGTCGAGTTCCGCCCGGCGCGGCGCCCGTCGCTCGGGCCAGCGGGCGGCGTCCCAGCCGTGTCCGAGGAGGACCCGGTCGCCGGGCCGGGCCGCGGCGTGGGCCCGTACGAGCTCCAGCGCGTCCGGCAGCGAGCGGGCACCCGTCAGGTCGAGGCCGGTGAGGGCGAGTCCGGCGGAGGTGGTGTGGACGTGGGCGTCGGTGAAGGCGGGGGTGACGAGCGCCCCGTCGAGGTCGACGACCTCGTCGACGCCCCGGGCGAAGGCGTCGGCGGCGCCCTCGGAGCCGACCCAGGCGACGTGCCCGCGCTCGACGACCATCGCGGTGGCGAACGGATCGGCGGGGCTGTGCACCTCACCGCCGCGCAGGAGGACGGTACGGGCGGGTGCGGTGGCTCCGGCGGCGTCGGCGGAGGCGGCGGTGCGGTCAGTCATGCGGACCAGTCTGGCCCCTGCGCCCGGCCCGCCGGGACCCGGGTGCGCGGCAGGCCCCGGTCGGGGGTCAGACGCGGGGCGGGCGGGCCTCGTAGGGGGTGGAGAGGACGACGGTCGTACGGGTGGAGACGTGGGCCAGGGCGCGCAGCCGGCCCAGCAGGTCCTCCAGTTCCAGCGGGGTGGCCACCCGGACCTTGAGGATGTAGTTCTCGTCGCCCGCGACGCTGTGGCAGGCCTCGATCTCGGGCACGCCCGCCAGCCGGTCCGCGATGTCGTCCGGGGCACTGGGGTCGAACGGCTTGACCGAGATGAACGCGGTCAGGGGCAGCCCGACGGCCTCCGGGTCGACCACGGCCGCGTAGCCGCGGATCACTCCGCGCTGCTCCAGACGGCGTACTCGCTGATGGACCGCCGACGTGGACAGTCCGGTGGCCTTGCCCAGGTCCGTGTAGCTCATCCGCCCGTCCCGTACGAGCAGATCCACGATCTGGCGGTCCAGCTCCTCCATTGCGCTCATAGCCGCTCAACCTACGGCCCAGAACCGCTCCAGGCCCAGCGCTGTCCACGCCAGAGGTGGCATCTGCGGCGGGCATGTGACGAATGCCACAGGCATGTACGGGCGTACACCGCGCGCGCGTGGTTACTCGTGCCGCGCGACGGGAAGTGCTTGCTGTGGCCGTGGCCGAAGAACCTGCCCGCCCGGCCCATCCAAGGGGGAATACATCCATGCTGAACACCAAGCGCGCCGGTCGCACCGAACCGGAGCCCCTGGAACTGCTCGACAGCGCGTACGCGGAGGACGACGACCACCTCGAACCCGAGGACTTCGACGTCCACCACGCGGTCTGCCCCGACTGCGCGCAGTCGATCGCCCTCGTCGCGGACGAGGAGCACCTGCCGCAGCACGCGCTCTGCCTGACCCCGTGGAACCCGTTCGGGCTCACGGTGTGCGCGGGCACCGGGCGGCCGGTCTCGGACGCGCTGCCCATCCTGGGTCTGTTCCAGCCGGAGCTGGAGGCCGTCGTCCGCATCGACCTGCCGCAGGGCCTGGACTGGCGGACGCAGCCCTTCTCGCACGTGGGCGGTCCGGGTTCGCGCCCGGTGCGGCCGGAGGCGGCCCCGCTGCCGCGGATGCGCCGGCACGCGCAGGCCGCCTGAGGCCGACTACCAGTACGTCCCCTGCACCATGGCGGCGAGTCCGGCATGGTGCAGGATCAGGCCGTCGGGGTCGGCGGGAACCTCGACCTCGCCGAAGTGCGCCTGCCGGTAGGCGATGCGCAGCATCACGATCCCGTGCCGCAGGGCGGCGTACAGCGTGTGGAACTCCATGTCCCGCGGTACGTGGCCGGTCAGTTCCGCGTAGCGGCGTTCCAGGTCCTCGCGGCGCAGGAAGTCGGGCAGCCCGGGCCGGCCGAAGCCGACGGTCAGGTCCTGGAAGAAGCGGTGCAGGAAGACCGTCCAGCCCAGGTCGACCTCGCGCGGGGCGCAGGCGGCCATCTCCCAGTCCAGGACCGCGACGGGTTCGAAGCCGTCGGGCTGGTAGATGACGTTCCCGATGCGGGCGTCGCCCCAGTTGAGGACGGGGTCGCCCTCGTCGGCGGGCCAGAGTTCCTCCAGCCGTTCGAAGGCGCGCTCCACGAGCGGCGAACGGGCCAGGCCGTCGACCACCCACTCGTAGTAGGCGCGCTGCGCGTCGACGTGCCGCCGCAACGGACTCCCCTCCCCCGGCGGCAGCAGGAACGCGGCCTCCTGGGCCGGGAACCCGTCGTGCAGGCGGGCCAACAGGGAGATGCTCGCCTCCTGGAGCACGGCGCGTTCGGCGTCGGTCGCGGCGTGCAGCCAGTTGCCCTCGTACGTGTAGGGCATCACGTCCGGCGGTACGCGGCCCTCGGCGCGGGCCATGACGAAGAACGGGGCGCCCAGCGGCGCCGGGTCCTCCTCCAGCCACTGCACGCGCGGTACGGGCAGGTCCGTGTGGCGGGCGACGAGGTCCATCACGCGGTGCTGGCGCGGCATGTCGTAGGTGGGGAACACGGTGTAGGCGGCCGGGTCGGCGGCGAGCCGCAGGGCGCACTCCCGCAGTGGGGTGCGCGGGTGTTCGATGTCGAAGAGCAGGGTCTCGCTCGACATGCCGTTGGAGTCCGGGACGTGGACGTTGGTGACGCGGGCGCCGGGGAGCCGTACGTCGAGCCAGGCGGTGAGGCGCCGGGCGAGTTCCTCGGGCTCGCGGGTGGAGGTGCGGGGACGCGGAGCGGTGGCGGCCATGACCGGCCCTTCCTTCGGGGGCTGCGGGCAGGGGGTGGTCAGGGGGCGACGGAGGAGTAGTCCGTGAAGCCCGTGGGGTCGTGGCGGCCGAAGCTGCCGTGTTCGAAGATCCCGTGGCCGATCCGGCCGTCGAGGGTGAACCGGGCGGAGTGGTCGGTGACGCCGAAGGCGGCCGTGGGGTGGGCGGTGGGGTCGGAGAGGTCGTAGACGCGGCGGTCGGTCCAGCCCCGGCCCTGCCAGCTGCCGTGCTGCCAGTCGGTGGCGGGCGGGTAGCCGGCGCCGACGGCGAGCGGGGAGGAGGCGAGGATCTCCACGCCCAGTTCCAGCGGCTTGCGGGAGGGGTCGGTCAGGTGGACGACCGCGCTCTCGGGGTGGCGGGTGCCCGACCGGTAGCGGATCTCGGTGTGCGGCCAGCCGAGCTGGACGTCGTGGCGGCCGCTGTCCTCGGGGAAGACCTGGACGGCCTCGTTGAGGGTGCGGTGGCCGTCGGCGTCCTCCTGGGCGATGACCATGAGGAAGCGGTCCTCGAACCGGACCGGGATCCAGAGCCAGTGGAAGCCCTCGGGGCGGTGCTCCTGCGCCGCGCGCCCGCCGTCCTCGCCGGGGATCGGGCGGACGCCCCAACTGCGGTCGCGGGTGCCGGTCCACTCCCCCGGGATCAGCGCGATCTCCTCGCCCCCGGCACGGATACGGCCGGTGACGTCGCCCGCCTGGACGAAGCGGCGGCCCTCCAGCATCAGACGGTCGCCGCGGCGCTGGACGTGGTGGGGCTCCCAGACGGCGGGGAAGGCACCGGTCCAGGTGAGGTCGTACGAGAGCCCGTCGGGGTCCGCCGGATCGGGGTCGCACCGGAGGGTGAACTTCCGGAGCGGGACGTCGACGGTGACGGACAGCGGGCCGACGCGGAGGTTCATCCGGTCGTCGGTGAGGGCGTCGGAGGCCCGAACGGCGCGGAGTTCGTCACCGGTGCGCAGCGTGGCGTAGGCGTCGATGACCCCGGCGTTGGGGTAGACCCCGAGGCCCAGGATGAGGACGGCCCGACCGGCGTGGTCGAAGACGTGGAAGATGCAGCGGTCGTAGGCGTTGCGGTCGCCGCTGACGAGGTGCTTCATCGACAAAGGGGCCTGGTGGATGGGGTATTCGTCGAGCGGAATGGGTCGGTCCGCGGGCATGGCAAACCTCCGGGGGCACGGGGCGGGGCGCTGCACAGCGGATATGACGGTACGTCAGAAACTCGACCCGGGGCCATAGTTGTGGCACATCCTGACAGCCCGGCACGGCCGGCCATGGCTCGCGCCGTCCGCCCTTCGCGGCCCGGCGTGCGCCGGGGCGGTGGTCGTGCGCGGGGGCGGCCGGTGGGAGGGGTCGAACGGATGGGCGGGACCGGGTGGCGATTACCCCGGACGGACGCCCGGCGTTGCCCCTGCATGAGCACGGTTGAGTCCTCCCCGTCACGGACGGGACGCCGCAGGCGGGCTACACCCCCCGGATTCGAAGAATCGGTTCAGCAGGCGGATCGCCGCCTCGGTGACCGGCCGCCGGCGACGGACCGGTCACAGGCCGAGCGCCGCCAGGCCGAACGTCTCCAGGCCGAGCGCCTGCAGGCCGAGCGCCTGCAGGCGGGCCGGTCGGCCGCGGATCGGCCGCACGCGGAGGACCGGCAGGCGGGCCGGCCGCGGCACCCCGATCCGCCCATCTACCTCGATCTGATCGCCCGCTGGACCGAGGCGGGCCGCACCCTGCCGGGGCGGCGCGACCCCGAGTGGCACCGGGTCGCCTCGTCGCCGATCTGGCCCAGCGGCCCCCTGTACGGCGGCTGACCCCGCGGGCCGGGGCCGCGCAGGGGTGTCCCGTACGGGGGCCGCCACCGGAGCCCCGAGTGGGGCCGCGGGAGCGCGCCGCGGCCCGGCGGCTTCGTTCAGCGGGTCTCGGGGCCGGCCAGGTGCCGGGCGATGACCATGCGCTGGATCTGGTTGGTGCCCTCCACGATCTGGAGCACCTTCGCCTCGCGCATCAGCCGCTCCACGGGGAAGTCCGCCGTGTAGCCGTAGCCGCCCAGGACCTGGACGGCGTCCGTGGTCACGGCCATCGCCGCGTCGGTGCAGAACAGCTTCGCCATCGCGGCCTGCCGCGAGAACGGCTTGCCCGCGTCCCGCAGGCGCGCGGCGGCCAGGTACAGGGCCCGACCCGCCTCGATCTTGGTGGCCATGTCGGCCAGCATGAAGCGCAGGCCCTGGAAGTCGGCGATGGGGTGCCCGAACTGCTTGCGGCCCAGCGCGTACGCGAGGGCCTCGTCCAGGGCGGCCTGCGCGACGCCGATGGCGCAGGCGGCGATGCCGAGCCGGCCCGCATCGAGGGCGGCCAGCGCGATGGAGAAGCCCTGGCCCTCGTCGCCGATCCGCCGCGCGTCGGGGACCCGTACGCCGTCGAAGTGGAGCTGGGCGGTGGGCGAGCCCTTCATGCCCATCTTCTTCTCGGGGACGGCAGCCGTCAGGCCCGGGGCGTCGCCGGGGACCAGGAAGGCCGTGATGCCCTTGGGGCCCGGCACGCCGGTGCGCGCCAGGACGGTGTAGAAGTCGGCGACGCCGCCGTGGGTGATCCAGGCCTTGGTGCCGGTGATCACCCAGTCGTCACCGTCGCGGACCGCCTTGGTGCTGAGCGAGGCGGCGTCCGAGCCGGCGGCCGGCTCGGACAGGCAGTAGGCGCCGAGCAGCCCGCCGCCGAGCATGTCGGGCAGGTGGGCGCTCCGCTGCTCCTTGGTGCCGTAGCCGGCGAGGCCGTGGCAGGCCAGGGAGTGGACGCTGACGCCGAGGCCGACCGTCAGGCGGGCCGCCGCGAGCTCCTCCAGGACCTGGAGGTAGACCTCGTACGGCTGGTCGCCGCCGCCGAACTCCCCGGCGTACGGAAGACCGAGCAGCCCGGACTCGGACAGCAGGGTGAAGACCTCGCGGGGGAACCGGCCGGCCTCCTCCTCGTCCGCGGCCAGGGGGCGGATCTCCCGCTGGGCGATCTCGCGCACGAGCGCCAGGAGGTCGCGGGACTCCTCGGTGGGCAGCTGACGGTCCACCGTCTGTGGGGCGCGGTCGGTCATGGCGGCGCTCTCCTCCCTGGTCGGGCACGGCGGCGACGCGTGAGGTGTGGGACGCGCCGCCGGGTCTCGGTGCTCTCACAGCCGACACGGCCCTCCCGGGTCACGGAAGGGCTCGAAGAGCGGCTGCGGCGGGTTGAGTATGCCCGATCAGACGCTTTCCGTCACCGGTGCTTGATCATCACCGTTGCCGAGGGGGTTCGACGCCGCGTCCAGGACCGCCGGAGGGGCGGGACACTGCGGGACGAACTCCTCGATCACGGTCAGCGTCGCACGGAGCTGGCGTACGAGCAGCGCTCCGACGGCCGCCCGGTCGGGCTGCCCCTCCGCACCCAGGGCGCCGATCCAGTCCAGGGTGACGCCCTCGACGCCGGAGAGCCACCCGACGAGGGCGAGCCGGGCGAGGGGCGGGACGGTACGGGTGCCGTAGGCGCCCTCCGCGATGGTGGCCGTCAGCTCCTCGCGCACGGCGTCCCGGATCGCGAGCACCTCGGCGTCCGAGCCGACGCCCCCGGTGACGATGGTGCGGTAGGCGGCCTGGTGGTGCTCCGCGTAATGGAGGTAGCCGTCGACGGTGCGGCGGACGCGCTCGGCGCCGGGGAGGTCCGTGTCCCGGCCGGCGCGGGCGACGAGTTCGGCGACGGAGTCCTCGACGATGGCGAGGTAGTAGCCGCGCTTGCTCGTGAAGTAGTAATAGATCAGCCCCTTGGCGACGCCGGCCTGCTTGGCGATGTCGTCCATGGAGAGGGCGTCGTACGAGGTGCCGGCGAACAACTTGCGTCCGGTGGCTATGAGTTCGGCCCGTCGAACCTGCGAACGGCTGGTCCCGCCCCGCTGTTGACCATTATTCAAATTCAGCCCTAGCCTCGAACTGCCGCAGAATGCCCGCAGTATGGCAGACCTGCGTGCCCGAACCGGCTCCGCTCAGTTCCCCCGCACTTCCCCGCGCACATCCCCCCGCACCGGCCCTGCGGGCCGGGTCCGCTGGGCCGGGTCCGCAGGAGGAGGTCGGCGCTCGTCGCCCTGCCCGCGCTCGTGGCGGTCGGGTTGCCGGGCAAGTCCTGTGGTTCCTACCGCCGGCCCGCGCCCACGTTCCGGTACGCGCGCGGCCGCTGTCGGCGCTGTCCTTCGCGGCGGCCGACCTGGGCGGTCTCCACGTCGGCATGCCGCTCGGCGACGCGGGCGGCGCGCTCGCCTTCGGATGGACGCCGCACGGCGGGGCCGAGCGGGTCGAGGAGGTCCGGGGAAGCCGGGCGGGCCGGGAGCGGCCGACCGGGCGCCGACGGGTCACGGGTGACGGCCGCCGCCCTACCTGTGGCGCTGCCGGCGGCACTGACGACGGGGGCGCCGACGCGGGGCCCCGGCCGACACGGCGCCGGGGGCTCCCCGCACCCCCCGACGCGGTTCAGCGGGTGCGTCGAGGGGCTGCCGTGCGTGACGTTCAGCCCCGACGGGCCGCCGGCTCTCCCGACCGTCCCGCCGTTCGTCTTCACGACGCGGGGCAGCGCCGAACAGGCCCTGGCGGCCTCCGACGCGATCGTCACCGACGGGCTGCGCCCGGAGGCCTCGTAGGGCCTCCCGGCCGGAGCTACATCCAGCCGACCTGGGTGACGAACATCGCGACGACCACCACGAGGGTCCAGCCGAGCACGTGCTCCAGCCACGAGGAGCCCTCGTCGGGCCCGCCGGTGGCGACGGTGCTGGGGGTGGCGGCATTGAGGGCGGGGCTGTCTGCGGTCATGCCGTCCAATGTGCCGGCGCACGCGGCCGTCGCGGTAGGACGTCGGTCACTGGTGGCGCGCGTCACGTCGCCGGGCCCCGGCCGGGCCCGCCGGAGCGGGCTGCGGCCGGGACCCGGTGACGGGTACCGCGTACGGTCAGGTCATGCCGTCACGCCGGCGGCCGCCCATGGCCACCATGGCCAGACCGAGGCAGAGGGCGATGGCTCCGGTGATGATGTTGCTGACCACGCTGCGGGTCGTGTCCATCTCTCCGGCGATGACCCACGGGGCGATGATCGTCCAGGCGCCGATCGCGACGGCCGTCCAGGCCATCGCGTGCGTGCGCTCGTACGCCGACCCGAGTCCGCCCATGCACAGGCAGAACGCCAGGCCGGCGATGAGGTTGTTGACGGCCAGCGGCGAGAGCGCGCTGAACCCCGCGATCCACGGCGAGGCGGCCAGGTACAGGCCCGTGATCAGGGCCAGGGCCTCGACCGCCTGCGCCGCGGGAGTGCTGGTCACCCGCTCGAACCTGGTCCGCATCTCGGCGAGGTCCGGGTGGCTTTCGATTCTCGGATGGGTGGTCATGGCGGGCTGCCTCCTACGCGAAGCCTTATGTGCCCTTTATGCCCATATTCCGACTTTTAAGCCGTCCGCACCAGACCAATTTCACAACACTCCGACCGCCTTCAGCGCGGCGGTCTGGACCGGCCCCGGGACGGCCGGTCCGTAGAGGTAGCAGATGCCCCCGGTCCCGGAGACGGTCTTCCCGGCGGCGTTGTGGCGCTTGGTCCGCAACCAGTTGTTCTCCCACTCCCGACGCTTGTAGACGCGGCGGACGGCGGGGTTGTCGGGCGAGTTGGGGTCGTTGGCGATCACGTCCCCGGCGGCGGTGAAGCCGATCACGGTCATCAGGTGACCAGCGGTGCCGTAGCCCGCGCCGCCGAGTTCCTCCGCGCGGAAGGACTGGGAGGTGATGACGGGGATCCCGGCGCGGACCAGGGTCTCCAGGTCGGCGAGGGACGTGAGCCGGGTGACGACGCCCGCGAGGCCCCGGTAGGTGGCGGCGTAGGCGGCGTTGAAGGGCCAGTTGCCGCAGCCCTTGTAGGCGGCGTCATAGGTGGAGCGGGCCGCGTGGCAGACCTGGGGGTCCCGGTAGCCGGCCTTGACCCAGGACAGCGCCTTCGTGGAGGCGCGGCCGCCCCAGAACTCCACCACCATCTGGGAGGAGGTGGGGCTGCACCAGGCCTCGCCGCCGTTGTCGTACTCCGGGTAGCGGCCGGCGTGGATCTCCTGCGAGTAGCGCGGGACCTTCAGCTCGTGCGCCTTCCCCGAGGGCGTGGAGGCGGTGACGGTGAACCGGTCCGGGATGTCGGAGACCATCGCGCCGGCCAGCCAGACCGTGGGCCCCCGGTCGGCGCCGGGCTTGCGGTACAGGGTCAGTCGCAGCTGCCAGTCCTTGATCCGGACGCCGGACGCCGGGTTGTCGACGGCCAGGCTGTCGGTCCAGACGGTGGTCCGGCCGTCGGTCTGGCCGTCGACGGAGGTGCGGCGGATGTCGCCGTCCCCGGCGGCCCAGCGGCCCATCACGTACCAGGGGGTGGCCTTGCCGTCGGTGTAGGTGCCGCGCAGTTCGATCTGGATCCAGGTGCCGGCCGGGGTGCGGGCGTTCCAGGAGGCGATGGCCTCGGTGGCGGGGACCGTCGAGCGGTGGACGGGCGAGGTCCAGGTCGCGTACTCCCAGGTGGCCTTCCTGGCCGTGTGGGGGTCGGTGTAGACGGTGCGGCCGGCCGGGGTCGCGATCTCCAGGCCGGGGCGGGCGCCGCCGACGGCGGTGGTGCCGTTGTGGGTTCCGGCCCGCCAGTGGGACAGGGAGTACCAGAACCGGTTGTCGACGGTCCGCGCGGTGGCGGTCGCGGTGGCGTCCCCGCCGGCGGCCGCGCCCTCCGCGTTAGGCGCGGGTACGGGTCCGGTTCCCGGGGCGGAGGACGGGGCCGGACCGGCCGAGGCCCGCCCCCCGGGGAGGCCGACCGTGGTGGCGGCGGCGAGGGCGACGGCCAGGAGAGCCCGGCGCGGCGTGGGTGCGGTCATCGGCGTTGGCCCCCAGGGGTCGGTGTCGGTGCGGTGGATCGGCTCGTCCACCCTTCCAGTTCCCGCGGGCCGGGGGCCGAAGCCACGGGCACGTGTCGGGGTGAACGACCCCCTCCGAACGGGCCGCCTAAGCTGGCCGGGTGGAACCACAGCAGTCACTTGAGTCACTCGCACGGGAGCTCACCGCCCTGCCGCCCTCCCTCGGCCCGGTCCGATTGATCGGGGTCGACGGGCACGCCGGTTCGGGGAAGAGCACGTTCGCGGGGAGGCTCGCCGGGGCCCTCGGCGGGGCGCCGGTGCTGCACCTCGACGACGTGGCCACCCATGAGGAGCTGTTCGACTGGTGGCGCCGGCTGGACGCGCAGGTGCTGCGGCCGCTGGCGGCGGGCCGGGCCGCGCACTGGGCCCCGTACGACTGGGTGGAACGGCGCTTCGGGCCGGAGCGGGTGCTGGAGCCGGCGCCGGTGGTGCTCGTCGAGGGGGTCGGAGCCGGCCGGCGGGCCCTGCGGCCGCGCCTGGCGCGGCTGCTGTGGATGGAGACCGCCCGTGAGACCTCCTGGGGGCGCGGGAGGAACCGGGACGGGCGTGAACTTTCCGACTTCTGGGACGGATGGGAGCGCGCCGAGCGCGCGCACTTCTCGGACGACCCTTCGCGCCCCTTCGCCGACACCCTGGTACGCCAGAGCGGTACGGGATACGAGTGGACTTCAGGGGCTGCTGCGACGCCGGGAACCGCCGCTTCCGTCACCGGGAGCGACGGACTGCCCCAGGCCTGATCGGCGCCGCGGAACGGCGTCCACGGGCCCGTTCCGACCCGCTTGACCAGGCCCCGGCGACGGCCTTACGTTCTGAATGCGCGGTCTGCGAAGGCAGCCGCGCCCATGGAGCCCCCGGTTGTTCCCCCGTGACCGGGGGCTCCGTCCTGCCCCCGGCACGGTCCCCGTCCGACGCCCCGCGGGCCGCTCCCCCCACCGATCCTCACCGTGCGTTACCATGCGCGTCCGGAGCGCACGCGCGACCCGTCCCCGTCGCACCCTGGGTAAGGTGCGTCACCGCAGGTACGATGCAGCCCTGATTTCATCGGCGGGGTGGACAACTCGCGTGCGCAGCACGGGGGTTGCCGCGTACCACGGGGCTGGCTTGTGGGGGATGTGATGGACTTCGGCATGCCGGGCAGCGCACACGCCCCGGCCGAACTCGCCTGGCTGCGCGGGGTGGACGCCTGCACGATGGGTGCCTATCCGCAGGCCGAGGAGGAGTTCCGGTCGGCCGTCAGGTTCGACCCCACCATGGCGGACGCCTGGTTGGGCCTGCACGCGCTCCGCGTGGACACCACCAACGCCCTGCTCCGCATGTACGCGCACCGGGACCGCTTCGGCGAGCAGCGGGCGCGGCACCGGCGGACGCTCAACTCCTGGTACTGGTTGGGCTGGTGGGTGCAGCCGGTGCTGGAGAGCCGGCGCGACCTGCTGCTGGCCCACGCCTCCCACTGGCTGGACGGCCGGCACGTGCCGGAGCTGGACCAGGCCCTCGCCGCGCTGCCGCCGGTGGACGCCGATCCGCAGGTCCGGTTCCTGCACGCCTGCCGCGCCTACCTGGTCAAGGACTGGGAGCAGTTGGTGCGGCACACGGAGCCGCTGGTGGACGATCCGCTGCTGGGCATCGAGGCCGGCCTGTTCGGTGGCATGGCCCGGGTGCGGTTGGAGATGTACGGGCAGGCGGAGCCGATGCTGTCGGCGGCGCTGATGCGCTGTCGCAGCGAGCAGCCGCAGCGCAAGGAGCTGCGGTACTGGCTGGCGCGGGCGCACGAGGGAACCGGGCGCAGCGCCGCCGCGCTGCCGCTGTACCGGGCGGTGCACCGGGTGGATCCGGCGTTCATGGACACCGCGGCCCGGCTGACGGCCATCGCGGACAGCAGCGACCCCGACGACATGGCCGGGTTCGCGGGGCTCTCCGGGCACGTCACCGAGGGGTTGGCGGGGCACGGTCTGTCGACGGCCGGCGGGGACTACGCCGCCGTGGCGCTCGGCGGGGGTCCCTTCCAGGACGTCGCGGCTGACGGCCAGGTGGATTCGGATCCGCCGACGCCGCTGGACCCGCCCGAGCAGCGTTTCGTGCCGTCGGCGGGCGCGGGCGGGTTGGAGGGCGCACGGCACAAGGTGTCCGTGCCGCCGCAGGGCGCTCCGGCCGGACTGCCGGCCGGGCCCGCCGATCCGCAGGCGCTGGCCGAGGCGCTGGCGGAGCTGGAGCGGATGGTGGGGCTCGATCCGGTGAAGCGGCAGGTGAAGGCCCTGTCGGCGCAGTTGCACATGGCCAGGTTGCGGGCGGCGCAGGGGTTGCCGGTGCAGCCGCCAAAACGCCACTTCGTCTTCTCGGGCCCCTCGGGCACCGGGAAGACCACGGTGGCGCGGATCCTGGGGCGGGTCTTCTACGCGCTGGGGTTGCTCGGCGGCGACCATCTGGTGGAGGCCCAACGGGCCGATCTGGTCGGTGAGTTCCTCGGACAGACCGCGGTGAAGGCGAACGAGCTGATCGATTCGGCGATCGGCGGCGTGCTGTTCGTCGACGAGGCGTACAGCCTGTCCAACTCCGGCTACAGCAAGGGTGACGCGTACGGGGACGAGGCGCTTCAGGTGCTGTTGAAGCGGGCGGAGGACAACCGGGACCACCTGGTGGTGATCCTGGCCGGCTATCCGGCGGGGATGGACCGGCTCCTCGGCGCGAACCCCGGGCTGTCGTCGCGGTTCACGACCCGGGTGGACTTCCCCAGCTACCGGCCGCCGGAACTCACCTCGATCGGCGGGGTGCTGGCGGAGGCGAACGGGGACCGGTGGGACGAGGAGGCCCTGGAGGAACTGCGCAGCATCAGCGGGCACGTCGTCGAGCAGGGCTGGATCGACGAGTTGGGCAACGGTCGCTTCCTGCGCACCCTGTACGAGAAGAGCTGCGCCTACCGGGACCTGCGGCTGGCGGGATTCGCCGGGGAGCCCTCGCGGGACGACCTGGCGACGCTGCGGCTGGCGGACCTGATGCAGGCGTACGGGGAGGTCCTGTCGGGCCGCGGCCCCCAGGAACGGCCGGAGCCACCGCCGCTCTAGGGCCTGTCGTCGAACTCCCGTCGTCGCCCCAACGCCGCGAGGCGGAGGGGAATTCGACGACGGGCCCTAGGGTCCGGTCGTGACGGCTCCGGGGTCGGGCGTCGCCTCGTAGTGACCGGCGAGCGCGGCGGCGCGTTCGCGCAGGGAGGCGCGCAACCAGTGCGGGGTCAGGGCTTCGGCGTGCGTGGCCAACTGCCACAGCGCCCATTCGGCGTGCCTCGCGTCCTGGAAGGTCACCGTCAGCCGTAGTCGGCCGTCGGGGTCGGCTTCCTCGGTGAGGACGGCCAGCGCGGTGTCCAGCAGGTTCTCCCGCCGCGCCGGGTGGAGCCGGAGCACCACGGTGACCTGGTCGCCGCCGGTCCGGAACCGCGAGCTGCGGTCCTGCCAGGCCCGGTCCAGATCGATCCGGTCCGGTCGCTGCGCGGGTTCGTCGAGTTCCTCGGCGGCCCGGACCCGGGACAGCCGGTAGGTGCGGTCCGCGCCCGCTCTCGTGGCCAGCAGGTAGCCCCGCTCCCGCACGGTGACCAGGCCGATCGGGTCCACCGTGCGCCACTGCGCCGGCCGGTCCGTCGCCGCGTAGTGGATGCGCAGCTTGTGTCCGGCGAAGACCGCGCGCCTGACCTCGGACACGACGGCGTCGGACACCTCCTCGGCGACCACGCGGCGCGAGAGGAGGTCGGTCTCCGGGTCGATGAGCAGTCGCTCGGCCACTCCGGTCGCGGTGTCCCGATGGCCTTCGGGCAGTGCGTCGACCACTTTGAGCATGGCCGAGGCGAGCGCCGAGCCGAGGCCGAACGCCTGCGCGCCGCGCCGCGATCCGGCGACCAGCAGCGCGAGGGACTCGTCGTGGTTGAGTCCGGTGAGCTCGGTCCGGAACCCGGGCAGCAACGCGAACCCGCCGTGCCGGCCGCGTTCGGCGTGGACCGGGACGCCGGCCGCGGACAGCGCCTCCATGTCGCGCAGCACGGTGCGGGTGGACACCTCCAGCTCGCGGGCCAGCGTGGCCGCGGACAGCCGACCGCGCCGGCGCAGCATCAGCACCAGGGAGACCAACCGATCGGCGCGCATGTGAAAACCCTACCGACATACACGACACAGGGTGTCGTGATTCATTGCGAGGCTTTCCGTACGACGTCGAGGACGGCCGGCCACCGGGCCGACCGACGGACGGACGTACCTGCGGTCGACGCATCGAATGGAGCGGACATGACGATGGAACGCACGGCGGTCAACCCGTGGACGTGGTCGGTGGAGCTGGGCTACAACCAGGGCGAGGTCGTCTCCGGGCAGACCCGGACCCTGTACTGCTCGGGGCAGACCGCGATGAGCGGCGACGGAAAGCCCCTGCACGACGGTGACATGGCGGCGCAGTTGGCGCTGAGCCTGGACAACCTGGAGGCCGTGCTCGGTGGGGCGGGCATGTCCCTCGGGAACCTCGTCCGGCTCAACGTCCACACCACTGACGTCGACCTGCTCTTCCAGCACTACGGCGTACTGGCGTCACGGTTGGGCGCCGCCCGGGTGGCGCCGACCACCACGATGCTCGGGGTGTCCCGGCTGGCCATCCCCTCCCTGATGGTCGAGCTGGAGGGGACCGCCGTCGCGTGATGCGGGCGGGCCGTACGACAACGGCCCGGCCCCGGCGCCCCGGAGGGCGGGCGGGGCCGGGCCGACGGTGGCGTCGCCCGGGCCGCGGGTGCTACGCGCTGCGGGCGTAGCTGCGGTGGGAGGGGTCGCGGACCTCGCCGACCAGCATCTCCAGGACGTCCTCCAGGGCGACGAGGCCGAGGACGCGCCCCGCCGGGTCGGCGACCTGCGCCAGGTGGGTGGCGTCGCGCCGCATGACGCTGAGGGCGTCGTCGAGGGGCAGGGTGGAGCACAGGGTGGTCATCCGGCGCCAGACCCGCTGGGGCACGGCCCGCTCGCGATCCTCCAGGTCGAGGACGTCCTTCACGTGCAGGTAGCCCATGAAGGCGCCGGTGTCGGAGCGGACGGGGAAACGGGAGTAGCCCGTGCGGACGGTCAACTGCTCGATCTGGCGGGGTGTCACCGCCGGGCCGACCGTGACGAGCCGTTCCCGGGGCAGCAGGACGTCGGTGACGGGGCGGCTGCCCAGTTCCAGTGCGTCCTCCAGGCGCTCCTGCTCGACGGACCCGAGGAGCCCGGCCTGCCGGGAGTCCTCGACGAGCCGGCCGAGCTGCGCGGAGGTGTAGACGGCCTCGACCTCGTCCTTGGGCTCGACCTTGAAGAGCCGCAGGACGAGCGCGGCGCAGGCACCGAGGGCGGCGGTGACCGGGCCGCACACGCGGGCGAAGGCGACCAGGCCGGGGCTGAACCACAGCGCGGTCCGTTCGGGGGCCGCCATCGCCAGGTTCTTCGGGACCATCTCGCCGATCACCAGGTGCAGGAAGACCACGGCGGACAACGCGAAGACGTAGCCGAGGGGGTGGATGAGGCCCTGCGGGACGTGGACGGCGTGGAAGACGGGCTCCAGCAACCGGGCCACGGTGGGCTCGGCGACCGCGCCGAGGGTGATCGAGCAGAGGGTGATGCCGAACTGGGCGGCCGCCATCATGCGCGGCAGGTTCTCCAGCCCGTACAGCACCTGGCGGGCCCGTTTGGATCCGGCCGCGAGGGGCTCGATCTGACTGCGGCGTACGGAGACGAGCGCGAACTCGGCTCCGACGAAGAAGCCGTTGGCGAGGACCAGGAGGAGGGCGAAGAGGAGTTGGAGGGCGTTCATCGGGCAGCGCCTTCCAGCTCGGCCGGAGCTCCGGCGTCGGCCGCGGTGCGGACGGGTTCGGACCGGGCGCCGCGGTCGGCCCCGGGGAGGAGCCCGTACGGGCCACCGGCGGGGACCGTCGTCAGGCGGACGAGCCGGACGCGTTCGGCGCGGTTGCGGCCGACCTGGCGGACGGACAGCTTCCAGCCGGGGAGCTCGGCCCGGTCGCCGGGGGCGGGGATGCGGCCCAGCAGGTCCGCGACGAGACCGGCGACGGTCTCGTAGGGGCCCTCGGGGACTTCCAGGCCTATGCGGCGCAGGGTGTGGACGCGGCAGCTGCCGTCGGCCTCCCAGGAGGGGCGGCCGTCCTCGGGGGGTGCGGCGGCCAGTTCGGGGCGGCCGTCCTCGGCGAGGTCGTGCTCGTCGCGGACCTCGCCGACGAGTTCCTCCACGATGTCCTCCAGGGTGACCACGCCCGCGGTGCCGCCGTACTCGTCTACCACCACGGCCATCGGCTGTTCGCTGCGCAGTCGCTCCAGCAGGGGCTGCACCGGCAGGGAGCCGGGCACCAGCAGCGGGGCGACGCAGATCCGGCCGACGGGGGTGCGGGAGCGCCGGCCCTCGGGTACGGCCAGGGCGTCCTTGAGGTGGACCACACCGGTGATCTCGTCGATGCGTTCGCGGTACACGGGGAAGCGGGACAGCCCGGTGGCCCGGGTCAGGTTCAGCACGTCGGCCGCGGTGGCCGTGTGCTGGAGGGCGCTGACCTTCACGCGGGGGGTCATGACGTGCTGGGCGGTGAGCCCGCCCAGCGACAGGGTCCGTACGAAGAGGTCGGCGGTGTCCTGTTCGAGGGCGCCGGCCTGGGCCGAATGGCGGACCAGGGAGACCAGTTCGCCGGGGGTCCGGGCGGAGGCCATCTCCTCGGTCGGCTCCACTCCCAGCGCCCGTACGAGACGGTTCGCGACGGAGTTGAGGCCGGCGATGACGGGTCGGAAGGCCCGGGAGAACACCTGCTGGGGGCCGGCGACGAAGCGGGCCACCTGGAGCGGGCGGGAGATCGCCCAGTTCTTCGGGACGAGCTCGCCGACGACCATCTGGACGGCGGAGGCGAGCAGCATGCCTATGACGACGGCGATGCCGGGGACGGCTCCCCGGGGCAGGCCGGTCGCGGCGAGCGGCCCGGACAGCAGGGCGGCGAGGGCCGGTTCGGCCAGCATGCCGACGACGAGGGAGGTGATGGTGATGCCGAGCTGGGTGCCGGAGAGCTGGAAGGACAGCTCCCTCAGGGCGTCGACGACCGTGCGGGCACGGCGGTCCCCCTCGGCGGCGGCGCGTTCGGCCTCGGGTCTCTCCACGGTGACGAGGCCGAATTCGGCCGCCACGAAGAAACCGTTGGCGAGGATCAGGGCGAAGGCCGCCAGGAGCAGGAGTAGCGGGGTGGTCATGCCGCCGCCTCCGGGGGGAGGGCGGCGCGGGTACTACCGGACGATCCGTCCATTGCTGGAGGGAGTCACTCCTCTGGTCGCAGGTGCCCACGGGCCTCGGGGTCCCGGGGCGTGTGGGAGGGCGCGCGGCCGCGCCCCGCCACCAGGGTAGTCATTGGGATCGCTGCCGCAATGGGACGCAGCGGCGGGGCTCGGCGCGCTAGCGGTCGTTTGCGCCGGTTCCCCGGGTTTCGGCCAGGGCGCGCAGGGTGCGGGCGTCGCCGATCGCCTGGGCCTTGGCGACTCCGGGCTGGATGCCGAGGACGGGCAGGCTGGTGCCGTCGCTGAGGTCCAGGAACACCCACGGGTCGCCCGGGCGCAGGTTGACGCGCAGGATCTGCGCCCACTCCAGGCGGCGGGTGGTGGTCAGGTTGATGACCGTGACCCCGCCCTCGTCGGCGACCACCTTGGGGCGGCTGAGCAGGACGAGGACGGAGCTGAGCAGGGCGGCGGTGAAGACGAAGCTGACGCGCTCGCCCGCGCTGAGCTTCTCCAGCAGCAGCGCGACGGTGGTGATCGTGGCGAACATGGCGAGCCCGACGCTCAGCAGCACGGCCCGCGTCCGGTTCGGCCGGAAGGTGACCGGCAGGGTGGGCGTTGCGGGCTGGGCGGCGGACTCGGCCATGGGTGCGCTCGGTTCTGCGAGGAGGTGGGGTGAACGTCTGCTGCCGGGGGCGGCAGGTGTCAGAGGCGGCAGGCGTGGATCGAGGTGGTGAGGATCGCGCGCGCGCCGAGCTCGTACAGGTCGTCCATGATCCGCTGGGCTTCCTTGGCGGGAACCATCGCGCGGACGGCGACCCAGCCCTCGTTGTGCAGCGGGGAGATCGTCGGCGACTCCAGGCCCGGCGTGAGGGCGACCGCGCGCTCCAGGTGCTCGGCGCGGCAGTCGTAGTCCATCATCACGTAGCTGCGGGCCACCAGGACGCCCTGGAGGCGGCGCAGGAACTGCGCGACCTTCGGGTCGTCGGTGCCGGCGCCGGTGCGGCGGATGACGGTCGCCTCGGACTTGAGGATCGGCTCGCCGATGACCTCCAGGCCGGCGTTGCGCAGGCTGGTGCCGGTCTCGACGACGTCCGCGATGATCTGGGCGACGCCGAGCTCGATGGCCGTCTCGACGGCGCCGTCGAGGTGGACGATGGAGGCGTCGATGCCGAGCTCGGCGAGGTGCTTGGCGACGATTCCCTCGTACGAGGTCGCGATCGTCATCCCGCCGAAGTCCTCGGGGCCCTTCGCGGTGCCGGGCTTGGTGGCGTAGCGGAAGGTGGAGCGCCCGAAGTTCAGCGGGAGGATCTCCTCGGCGTTGGCCCCGGAGTCCAGCAGCAGGTCACGGCCGGTGATGCCGATGTCGAGCTTGCCCGACGCGACGTAGATCGCGATGTCCTTCGGGCGGAGGTAGAAGAACTCGACCTCGTTCTCGGGGTCGACCGTGACGAGTTCCTTGGACTCCTTGCGCTGGCGGTAGCCGGCCTCATGGAGCATCGCCGACGCCGCTCCGGAGAGTGAGCCCTTGTTGGGGACGGCGATGCGCAGCATGGGGCTTCCTTTGGTGCGTAGGTGCTTGAGTGCGTACGGGTGTGCGTGAGCGGGGCGCGGGGGGCCCGCGGCGGGGCGCCGGGCCTAGAGGTGCGCGTAGACGTCGTCGAGGGAGATCCCGCGCGCCACCATCATCACCTGGACGTGGTAGAGCAGCTGGGAGATCTCCTCGGCGGCGGCTTCCTTGCCCTCGTACTCGGCGGCCATCCAGACCTCCGCGGCCTCCTCGACGACCTTCTTGCCGATGGCATGGACGCCCTTGCCGACGAGCTCGGCGGTGCGGGAGGTGCTGGGGTCGCCGGTGGCGGCCTTGAGCTGGAGCTCGGTGAAGAGCTCTTCGAAGGTCTTGGAGGTGTTCGCCATGATGGTCCTCAGAATAAGGGGTCCCCCGCTGCCACTCAGCGCCAGGGTTCGCTGACCGTCCGCAGGGTCATGGCGGTGGAGACGGCGGCGGTGACCGCTTCGTGCCCCTTGTCCTCGTTCGACCCCTCAAGCCCGGCGCGGTCCAGCGCCTGCTCGTCGTTGTCGCAGGTCAGGACGCCGAAGCCGACGGGAACTCCGGTGTCGATCGACACCTGCACCAGGCCTTGGGTGACGCCCTGGCACACGTAGTCGAAGTGGGGGGTGCCGCCGCGGATGACCACTCCGAGGGCGACGATGGCATCGTAACCGCGACCGGCGAGTACCTTCGCCACGACCGGGAGCTCGAAGCTGCCGGGGACGCGGAGCAGGGTGGGCTCGTCGATGCCCAGCTCGTGCAGGGCCCGCAGGGCGCCGTCGACCAGCCCGTCCATGACCTTCTCGTGCCACTGGGCAGCGATCACGGCGACCCGGAGGTCTCCACAGTTCTTCACGCTCAGTTCGGGTGCGCCCTTGCCGCTCACAGCTCTGCTCCTCGGTGGTTCGTGTGCCGGTGTGTACGTGGTGCGGTCGTGCGGTGTCACTGGCCTTGCGGTGTTACTGGCCTTGCGGTGTTACTGGTTGCCGCAGGCGGAGGTGGTCACGGCCCCCTCCAGCCACGGCAGGTCGTGCCCCATCCGGTCCCGCTTGGTGCGCAGGTACCGCAGGTTGTGCTCGCCCGCCTCGACGGGCATCGACTCCCGGCCGGTGACCGCGATGCCGTGCCGGACCAGCGCGGCGGACTTGTCGGGGTTGTTGGTCAGCAGGCGGACGCTGCGCACGCCGAGGTCGGCGAGGATCTGGGCGCCGGCCCCGTAGTCGCGGGCGTCGGCGGGGAGCCCCAGTTCCAGGTTGGCGTCCAGGGTGTCGCGGCCGCGTTCCTGGAGCTCGTAGGCGCGCAGCTTGGACAGCAGTCCGATGCCGCGGCCCTCGTGCCCGCGCAGGTAGACGACGACGCCGCGGCCCTCGGCCTGGATGCGGCCCATGGAGGCGTGCAGTTGGGGTCCGCAGTCGCAGCGCTGGGACTGGAAGATGTCGCCGGTCAGGCACTCGGAGTGCATGCGGACCAGGACGTCGGAGCCGTCGCCGATGTCGCCGTGGACGAGGGCGACGTGCTCGACGCCGTCCACGGTGGAGCGGAAGCCGAACGCGGTGAACGCGCCGAACGCGGTCGGCAGGCTGACCTCGGCCTCGCGGCGCACGGTGGGCTCGGCGGAGCGCCGGTAGGCGATCAGGTCCTCGATGGAGATGATCGTCAGGCCGTGCTTGCGGGCGAAGGGGATCAGTTCGGGCAGCCGCAGCATGACGCCGTCCTCGCCGGCGATCTCCACGATGGCGCCGGCCGGACGCAGGCCCGCGAGGCGGGCGAGGTCGACGGCCGCCTCGGTGTGGCCGTTGCGGACCAGCACGCCGCCGGGCTTGGCGCGCAGCGGGAAGACGTGGCCGGGGCGGACGAAGTCGGACGGCTCGCTGGTGCCGTTGGCCAGCAGGCGCAGCGTGGTGGCCCGGTCGGCCGCGGAGATCCCGGTGCTGACGCCGTGGGCGGCGCTCGCGTCGACGGAGACGGTGAAGGCCGTCTGCATCGACTCGGTGTTGTTGTGGACCATCTGCGGGAGTTCCAGCCGGTCCAGCTCGGGGCCCTCCATGGGGGCGCAGATCAGGCCGCGGCACTCGCTCATCATGAACGCGATGATCTCGGGGGTGGCCTTCTCGGCGGCGATGACGAGGTCGCCCTCGTTCTCGCGGTCCTCGTCGTCGACGACGACGATCGGCCGCCCGGCGGCGATGTCGCGGATGGCCTGCTCGACCGGGTCGAGCCGGAAGGTCTCCTGCGGCTCGGCTTCGGGCACGTCCGGCACGGGCTTGAGGGTGGTCATGCCGTTGCTCCTTCGAGGGCCGGGGCAGGGGTGGCGCGCGAGCGCTGGTACCAGTCGTACGCGCCCCACAGGACGAGGGCGAAGTAGACGACGTAGACGAGGCCGGAGAAGGCCAGGCCGCTGTTGAAGGCGAGGGGGACGCCCACCAGGTCGACGAGCAGCCAGGCGAACCAGAACTCGACGAGGCCGCGGGCCTGGGCCACCATCGCGACGATGGTGCCGACGAAGATGTAGGCGTCGGCCCACGGGCTCCACGACAGCGACGGGACGAGCGTGAACAGGCCGCCGACGGCGAGGGTGCCGGCCGCCGCTCCGGCGAGGAGCAGGCCGCGCTCCTTCCAGGTGGCGGTGCGCACGGCGATGGAGCCGTCCTGGGCCTTCTGCCGGCCGAGCTGCCAGGCCCGCCAGCCCCAGATCGCGACGGAGATCACCAGGAGCTGCTTGCCGATGCCGCCCGCGAGCTGCGCGGAGGCGTAGGCGGCGACCAGGATCAGGCCGGAGAGGAGCTGGGCGGGCCAGGTCCATATGGAACGCCGCCAGCCGAGGGCGAGGGCGGCCAGGCCCATCAGGTTGCCGATCATGTCGGACCAGATGACCTTCTGGTCGAAGACCTCGAAGGCCTCCGTGTTGAGCCAGGTCAGGGCACTCATCGCTGCTCCCCCTCGGTGTGGAGCGGGTCGACGCCGGCGGCCATGAGGCGTTCGACGTACTTCGCGAGGACGTCGACCTCCAGGTTGACCCGGTCGCCGGGCCGCTTGATGCCCAGGGTGGTCAGCGCGAGGGTGGTGGGGATGAGGCTGATGGTGAAGTGGTCGGCGCCGGCCTCGACGACGGTGAGGCTGACGCCGTCGACGGTGATCGAGCCCTTCTCCACGACGTACCGCGCCAGGTGCGCCGGAAGGGCGACCTTGACGAGTTCCCAGTGCTCGGAGGGGGTGCGGGAGAGGATCTCGCCGGTGCCGTCCACGTGCCCCTGGACCAGGTGCCCGCCCAGTCGTCCGCCGAGGGCCATCGGGCGCTCCAGGTTGACCCGGGAGCCCTGGGTGAGGGATCCGAGGCTGGAGCGGTTCAGGGTCTCCTGCATGACGTCGGCTGTGAACTCGCCGTCGGCGGTCTCCACGACGGTCAGGCAGACGCCGTTGACGGCGATCGAGTCGCCGTGCTTGGCGCCCTCGGTCACGACCGGGCCGCGCAGGCGGAAGCGGGAGGCTTCGGCGAGCGGCTCGACGGCGGTGACCTCGCCCAGTTCTTCGACGATTCCGGTGAACACTCAGTGCTCCTTGGGGGCGGTGGGGCGGGAGGGGTGCGTGGGTGTGGCGGTGATGCGGATGTCCGTGCCGAGGCGGGTGGTCCCGGTGAGGGTGAGCCGCAGGGCCTCGGTGATGGTCGTGATCCCGGCGTCGGCGAGGGCGGCGGGGCCGGCCCCGAGGAGTACGGGGGCGAGGTAGCCGACGACCTTGTCGACGGCGCCGGCGGCGACGAAGGCGCCCGCCAGGGTGGAGCCGCCTTCGAGGAGGACGGAGCGCACGCCGCGCGCGTGCAGTTCGGCGAGGAGGGCCTCGATCGACAGCCCGCGCTCGTCGTGGGGCAGTCGGACCACGTCGACGCCGGGCAGGTGCCCGGTGTCGGCGTCCTTCCCGACGGCGATGAGGGTCGGGGCGGCGTCGTCGAGGACGCGTGCGCCGGGCCGGACGGCGGCGTGGGTGTCGAGGACGACGCGCAGCGGCTGGACCGCGCCCTCCACGCCCCGCACGGCGAGGTGCGGGTCGTCGGCGCGCAGGGTTCCGGCGCCCACGACGACGGCGTCGGCCTCGGCGCGCAGCCGGTGGACGTCGGCGCGGGACTCGGCGCAGGTGATCCAGCGACTGGTGCCGTCGGCGGCGGCGGTACGACCGTCGAGGGTGGCGGCGTACTTCCACAGGACGTGGGGGCGGCCGAGGCGCACGGAGGTCAGCCAGGCGGCGTTGCCCTCCTCGGCCTCGTCCGCGAGGAGCCCGGCGGCGGTGTCGATCCCGGCGGCGCGCAGGGTGGCGCCACCGCCGCTGGCCTGCGGGTTCGGGTCGGGGACGGCGTAGACCACGCGGGTGACGCCGGCGTCGACGAGGGCCTGGGCGCAGGGGCCCGTACGGCCGGTGTGGTTGCAGGGTTCGAGGGTGACGTACGCGGTGCCCCCGCGGGCGGCATCGCCCGCGGCGCGCAGGGCGTGGACCTCGGCGTGCGGGCCGCCGGCCCGCCGGTGCCAGCCTTCGCCGACGACGTTGCCGGAGGGGTCGGTGATGACGCAGCCGACGACGGGGTTGGGGCTGGTGGAGCCGAGTCCGCGGGCGGCGAGCTCGATGGCCCGGCGCATGGCTGTGACGCTCGGGTCGGGTGCTGCCTGCGCGGCGTGTGTCGCCACCGGGTCCTCCTGCCTCATCGGGCACGGACTCCGGGGCCTGTCGGGATACGACAGATGAAGCGGGTAGCACACGCGGGGACGCCGGGGCCGGAAATACGGTCCGTTTTCGAGACGTATCCGCTGGGATACGTCGATGGACCGCCGACGGCGGCGTACCGGTGACTGGCCCGCCGCGCACTGCCTCCCATCCGGACTTTAACCGTCGGTCCAGGAATTTCACCTGGTCAACCGGCCACTGGATGCGGACGGGTCGCGGACTATAACCGCCGGTTCGGAATTACACCGACCCCGGAGTGCGCTGCTACTGGTACTAGGGCCAGTGTGCCACGGGTGATCGGCGGCCAAGCGAGTGAATCGCTGTGGCCTGGGTCACAAACAAGCCGTTCTTGAGCGGCGGGCGCGCACGACATGTAGGTCACCTTGCGCCGCGCCCGCGTACCGCACGCGCGGGACCGGCACTCCCGACCGGGCTTTGGTCCAGACCTATTGACGGGTTGGTCTAGTCCTCTTAACGTTCCCTTCATCTTCCCCGGGAGCCGGCCCTGCCGACGTGCGCACGTCTCAGGCCAACCAGCGCCATTTTTCCGCATGTTGCTGCACGTTGTGTCCTGCCATCCTCCCCTCCCCAGGAGGCACAATGCTGTCCCCCACTCGTACGAGAGCGATGCTGCTGGCATCCGGTGCCGTCATCGCCGGCCTGCTGGTCGGCGGGCTCTCCGCGGGCGTCTCGCACGCCGCCGACAACGAGAGCTGTCGCCCCGACGGGCTGCACAAGACCCCCGGGGTCGACGCTCCGTACTGCTCGGTCTACGACTCCGAAGGCCGCGAGAAGATGGGCGCCGACCACCAGCGCCGCGTCATCGGCTACTTCACCGGCTGGCGCACCGGCAAGGACGGCACGCCGGCCTACCTCGCCAACAACATCCCGTGGTCGAAGATCACCCACATCAACTACGCGTTCGCGCACGTCGGTTCCGACAACAAGATCTCCGTCGGCGCGGACAACGCGAACAACGCGGCCACCGGAATGACCTGGCCGGGCGTCGCGGGTGCCGAGATGGACCCGTCGCTCCCCTACAAGGGTCACTTCAACCAGCTGACGAAGTTCAAGAAGCAGTACCCGAACGTCAAGACGCTGATCTCGGTCGGCGGTTGGGCCGAGACGGGCGGCTACTTCGGCGACGACGGCAACCGGGTCAACTCCGGCGGCTTCTACTCGATGGCCACCAACGCCGACGGCTCGGTGAACCAGGCCGGCATCGACACCTTCGCGAACTCCTCCGTCGACTTCATCCGCAAGTACGGGTTCAACGGCGTCGACATCGACTACGAGTACCCGACCACGATGAAGGACGCGGGCAACCCGCTCGACTGGCAGCTCGCCAACGCCCGCCGCGCGGGCCTGGTAAAGGGCTACGACGCCCTGATGAAGAGCCTGCGCGAGAAGCTCGACCGGGCCGGCGCCGCCGACGGCAAGCACTACATGCTGACCGTCGCCGCCCCCTCCTCCGGCTACCTGCTGCGGGGCATGGAGACGTTCCAGATGCAGAAGTACCTGGACTACGTCAACATCATGTCCTACGACCTGCACGGCGCGTGGAACGAGTACGTCGGTCCGAACGCCTCGCTGTTCGACGACGGCAAGGACGCCGAGCTGGCCGCCGCGAACGTCTACGGCAGCTCGCAGTACGGCGGCATCGGCTACCTCAACACCGACTGGGCGTACCACTACTTCCGCGGCTCGATGCCGGCCGGCCGCATCAACATCGGCCTGCCGTACTACACCCGCGGCCACAAGAACGTCCAGGGCGGCACCGACGGGCTGTGGGGCAAGGCCTCCGCGACCACCTGCCCGGCCGGCGCGGGTCTGACCAAGTGCGGTGACGGCGCGACCGGCATCGACAACCTGTGGCACGACAAGGACACCAACGGGGTCGAGTCCCCGGCGGGCTCCAACCCGATGTGGCACGCCAAGAACCTGGAGAAGGGGATCGTCGGCGACTACGTCACCAAGTACGGCTTCCCCGCGAACACCACGCTGACCGGCACCTACGCCCGCAAGTACGACTCGACTCTGGTCGCCCCGTGGCTGTGGAACGCGCAGAAGAAGGTCTTCCTCTCCACCGAGGACGAGCAGTCGGTCGCGGCGAAGGCCGACTACGTGGTCGACCGCGGCATCGGCGGCACCATGGTCTGGGAGATGGCGGGCGACTACGGCTGGAACGCCGCCAAGGGCCAGTACGAGATCGGTGACACGCTCACCACGCTGATGTACGACAAGTTCAAGGCGGCCGCGCCGTACGGCGCGAAGAAGTCCAACACCGCGCTGCCGACCCAGGCCGTGGACGTGAAGGCGGAGTTCACCGAGTTCAAGCTCGGCGACTCCAACTACCCGCTCACCCCGAAGGTCAAGATCACCAACAACACGAAGTCGGCGCTGCCCGGCGGCACCGAGTTCCAGTTCGACTACTCGACGTCGGCCCCGAGCAACGCCTCGGACCAGTCCGGCTTCGGCACCAAGGTGATCAAGAGCGACCACACCGGCAGCAACGTGGGCGGTCTGAAGGGCGACTTCCACCGGGTCTCGCTGAAGCTCCCGGCATGGCAGTCGCTCGCCCCGGGCGCCTCGGTCGACCTGGCCTTCAACTACTACCTGCCGGTGTCCACGCCGTCCAACTGGACGGTGAACATCTCCGGCACGACGTACGCCTTCGCCGGTGACCTGGCCCGCGGCACCACGGTCGTGGAGCCCGGCGGCACCCAGCCGCCGACCACTCCCCCGACCACGCCGCCCACCACCCCGCCGACGACCCCGCCGACCACGCCTCCGACGACCCCGCCGGGCGGCACGTGCACCAACCCGGCCTACGTGGCCGGCCAGGTGTACAACACCGGCAACGTCGTCTCGCACAACGGCCGCAACTGGAAGGCCCAGTGGTGGACGCAGAACGAAGCTCCCGGCACCACCGGCGAGTGGGGCGTCTGGAAGGACCAGGGCGCCTGCTGACACCCGGTGCGTGAGCGCCGCTGAACGCCAAGCATGAGACCCGGTGGCCCGGCGGCCACCGGGTCCTCGTGCGTGCGGGGCACCTTTTTCGGGTTTCCACCGCGGGGCTGTCACGTTCCGCGGGCCCGTTCTGTCCCACTGGTGTACGCACCCCCGTGGAAAGGACGGACACACCATGAGCACGATCCTCGTCACCGGAGGCACCGGGAACCTCGGAGCCCTCGTCGTCGAGCGGCTCCGGGACCGGGGCCACGAGGTCCGGGTGCTGAGCCGGCACGCGCGGGACTTCCCGGTCGACCTGCGGGATGGCAAGGGACTGGACGCGGCGATGGCCGGCGTCGAAGTGGTCGTCCACTGCGCGAGCAGCCCGCGCGGGGGCGACGGGACGGCCGCCCGGCATCTGATCGCGGCGGCCCGGCGGGCGGGCCGCGTCACCAACCTCGTGTACATCTCGATCGTCGGGGTGGACGAGGTGCCGCTCGGCTACTACCGCTCCAAGCTGGCGGTGGAACGGCTGCTGGAGGAATCCGGGCTCGGGGTCACGATCCTGCGCACCACCCAGTTCCACGACCTGGTGGCGCAGCTGGTGGACGCGGCGGCGAAGCTGCCGGTGGTGGTGCTGCCGAGGGGCGTACGGGTGCAGCCGATCTCCGCCGCGGAGGTCGCGGACCGGCTCGCGGAACTGGCGGTCCCCCTCCCGGCGGGCCGGGTCCCGGACATGGGCGGCCCCGAGGTCCGCGGCCTGGCGGAGCTGGGCCGCGCCCGCCTCACGGCGACCGGGCGCCGCCGCCGGGTGGTCACGGTCCCGCTCGCCGGGAGGACGTACGCCGCCTTCCGCGACGGCGGCAACCTCGCCCCGGCGCACGCGGTGGGGCGCACCACCTTCGCCGAGTACCTCCTGGGCGGGCGGGGCTGAGCGGGGGCGGACTACAGGGCCGGGCCCGAGTCCGTCTGCGGGCCGGGCGGAGTCGGCCGGCCGGACCGCGGCGGACTCCGTCGACCCGGCTGCGGCGGACTTCCGTCGGCCCCACCGCGGCGGACCTCCGTCGGCAGGGCCACCGCGGACTTCCGTCGGCAGGGCCGCGCCGGGCCCATCAGGTCCCGAAGAGTACCGACTGGGCGGCTTCGCGCGCGGCCAGCAGGGCGCCCTCCATGACCGCCGGTCCGCCGAGGGCCGTGGCGCGGACCGTCGTCGGGACGGGGGTCAGGGTCGTGAGGCGGCGCTCGACGCGAGCGGCGAGGGGGGCGCCGCCCGCCCGGCCCAGCTCGCCGCCGAGCACCACGCAGCCCGGGTCGAGGATCGCGGCGACGGCCGCCGCCCCGAGCGCGAGCCGTTCGGCGAGGGCGTCGAGGAAGGGCTCGCCCGCCGCCCCGGCGACGGCTTCCTCCACCGGGCCGGTGAAGCCGTGTTCCGCGGCGAGGGCCGCCACGCCCGCGCGCCCCGCCAGGGCGTGGAAGCCACCGCCGCAGTCGGCGGCGGAGGGCAGCCCGGCGGTTCCGGGGACCGGGAGGAACCCGATCTCGCCGGCCCCTCCGGACGCGCCCCGCCGCAGCCGTCCGTCCAGGACGACGGCGGCGCCCACCCCGGCGCCGAGCCACAGCAGGACGAAGGAGTCCAGGTCGCGGGCGGCGCCGACGCGCTGTTCCGCCAGGGCCGCCAGGTTGGTCTCGTTCTCCACCACCACCTTGGCGGGCAGCCGCCGCTGGAGCGCGGTCACGAGGTCCCGGTGCCAGGACGGCAGCCCGATGGTGTCGCCGAGCTCACCGCTGGCCGGCGCCACCAGGCCGGGCGCGCCGACGACGACGGTGTGGAGCCGCTCGGCGCCCGCCTCGCGGGTCAGCGCCTCCAGCCGCTCCACCGCCTCCTCGACGGCGTCGACCGGCAGGGCGGCCCGGGCCAGGGGGCGCCCGAGCAGGTCGGTGACCACCGCCGTCGCGCTGTCCGTCCGTACGTCCAGCGCGGCCAGGTGGGCCCGGCGGGCGACGATCCCGTACAGGCGGGCGTTCGGGCCGCGCCGCTGTTCGCCCGACTCCCCCACGACCTCGATCAGTCCCGCGCCGGCGAGCCGCTCGACGAGGTCGGCGACGGAGGGCCGGGACAGGCCGGTCAGCTGCTTGAGCTGGGCGGCCGTCAGCGGCCCCTCGGCCTGGAGGAGTTCCAGCGCGAGCCGGTCGTTCATGGCCCGGGCCGTGCTCGGCGAGGCGGGGGACGGGGCGGCGGCGGTCGTCAGCACCTTGGCAGGGGTCACGGCGCCCATCTTAGGGAGGTTCACGGCACTAACCATCAGGAAGGGTCCCTGATAGTTTACGTCCATGACCGGGGACACCGACCTCAGCCCGGCGCGACTGCGCCACGCCCGCTTCGCGATCGCCGCCGTCTTCTGCACGCACGGCGCCGTGACCGGCTCCTTCGCCACCCGCATCCCGTGGATCCAGGACCACGCCCGACTCGACTCGGGCACCCTGGGCCTCGCCCTCGCCTTCCCCGCCCTGGGCGCGGCGCTGGCGATGCCGCTGGCCGGGCGGATCAACCACCGCTTCGGCGCGCGCACCGCCCTGCGCGGGCTGCTCTGCCTGTGGACCCTGTCCCTCATCCTGCCCGCCCTGGCCCCGAACCTGGTCGCGCTGTGCGCGGCGCTCTTCGTGTACGGGGCCACCGCGGGCATGTCGGACGTGGCGATGAACGCGCTCGGCGTGGAGACCGAGAACCGGATCGGCCGCTCGATCATGTCCTCGCTGCACGGCATGTGGAGCGTGGGCGCGCTGCTCGGTTCGGCCGCCGGAACGGTCGCCGCGCACCTGGGGGCCGACGCCCGGCCGCACCACGCGGTGGCCGCGCTCGCCCTGACCGCGGCCGGGCTGGTCGCCGTCCGGGGCGTGCTGGACCTGAAGGGCGATCAGGAGGCGCAGGCGCCGCCGCACTTCACACTGCCGCCGCGGTCCGCCCTGCTGATCGGCGCCATCGGCTTCTGCGCGGTGTTCGCCGAGGGGGCGAGCCTGGACTGGTCGGCGGTGTACCTGCGGGACGTGCTGCACTCGGACGCGGGCCTGGCCGCCGCCTCCACCACGGCCTTCGCGCTGACCATGGCCCTGGCTCGACTCGTCGGCGACCGGGTCGTGGACCGGTTCGGGGCGGTGCGCACCGTCCGGGCGGGCGGCGTACTGGCCACCCTGGGCGGGGTGTTGGTGGTCGCGGTCCGGCATCCGGCGGGGGCCCTGGCCGGCTTCGCGCTGATCGGGCTCGGCATCGCGGTGGTGGTTCCGTTGGCCTTCGCCGCGGCGGGCCGCAGCGGGCCGGCCCCGGCCCAGGCGATCGCGGGCGTCGCCACGATCACCTACACCTCGGGCCTGATCGCGCCGTCGGCGATCGGCGCGGTGGCCGACGCGACCTCGCTGGTGGTGTCGTTCGGGCTGGTCACGCTGCTGGCTTTCGCCCTGGTCCTGGGGGCCGGCGTCCTGCGTACGAAGCGGGCGGCGGGCCCGGCCGGTCCCGTCAATCGGGACGAACCCGCACCTATCGGCCCGTAATATGGCGGCGGGCGCGCCGTGGTGAGCGAGCGGCGGACCGCCAGGATGCTTGACGGGCTGCGGGAACGGAAGTGGTGGAACATGGGCTTCGGCGTGCGCTGGACCCTGCACGGAGACGGGCGGACCCCCGCCCCCGGCGCGGTGGTGCGGCCGGACGAGCGGCTGTCGTGGCCGCGCACCGCCGGGCTCGGGGCCCAGCACGTCGTCGCGATGTTCGGTGCGAGCTTCGTCGCCCCGGTCCTGATGGGCCTGGATCCCAACCTGGCCATCATGATGTCCGGCGTCGCGACGGCCATCTTCCTGCTCGCCACGCGCGGCCGGGTCCCCTCCTACCTCGGCTGCTCACTGTCCTTCGTGGGCGTCGCGGCGGCCATCCGGGCGGGCGGCGGTGACAGCGCCGTCGTCACGGGCGCGGTGTTCGTGGTCGGCGCCGCGCTGTTCCTCGCGGGCGTGGCCGTCCAGCGGTTCGGCGCGCGGATCATCCACGCGGCCATGCCCCCCGTGGTGACGGGCGCGGTCGTGATGCTGATCGGCTTCAACCTGGCGCCGGTCACCGCCGCCACGTACTGGCCGCAGGACCAGTGGACGGCGCTCTTGACCATGCTGTTCACCGGTCTCGCGGTGGTGTGCCTGCCCGGTTTCTGGTCGCGCATCGCGATCTTCCTCGGGCTGGTCTTCGGGTACACGATCTCCTGGCTCTTCGACCTGCTCTTCGGCCGGATCCACTCGCCGATGGGCGGGCCGGAGGCCGTCGACCACTGGCGGCTCGACCTCTCCGGCGTCGGCAAGGCCGAGTGGATCGGGCTGCCGTCCTTCCACGCCCCCGCCTTCGAGTGGTCGGCGATCCTGATCGCGCTACCGGTCGTGATCGCGCTCATCGCCGAGAACGCCGGGCACATCAAGGCCGTCGGCGAGATGACCGGCGACCCGCTCGACGACAAGCTCGGCACCGCCATCGCGGCGGACGGCGCGGCGTCGATGCTGTCCACGGCGGTCGGCGGCCCGCCGAACACCACCTACTCCGAGAACATCGGGGTCATGGCGGCCACCCGCGTCTACTCCACCGCGGCCTACTGGGCGGCGGCCGGATTCGCGCTGCTCTTCGGCCTGTGCCCCAAGTTCGGCGCGGTCGTCGCCGCGATCCCGGGCGGGGTGCTGGGCGGGATCACCGTGATCCTCTACGGCATGATCGGCCTGCTCGGCGCCCAGATCTGGCTCAACGGCCGGGTCGACCTGCGCAATCCGCTGAACCTGGTGCCGGCCGCCGCGGGCATCATCATCGGTATCGGCGGGGTCAAGTTGCAGATCACCGACAGCTTCGAGCTCGGCGGCATCGCCCTCGGCACCATCGTGGTGATCACCGGCTACCACGTACTGCGCCACTTCGCCCCCGCCCACCTCAAGGCGCGGGAACCGCTGCTGGACTCGGGCACCTCGGCGTACGACGAGGGCGAGACGGGGCTGGGCGACCAGGACACGCGGCCTTGAGCGCCGTTCGCCCAATCCGGCGAAGGTTGAGGTCAAGCCACCCAGAACCGCACCGCAGTCTGCGACGCTGCCTCCCGTGACTCCTCCACCCCACGAATGGGGTGGCTTCTCACTTGGCTACAGCGAGCCTCGTGACGGCCAAGCCCTGACCGCTGCTGAAGAGCAGGCGCTCAGCTCACTGCGCCGCAGCGGGCCCGGAGACGATTCAGGGAGAGCAGTGGAAGCGGTACTCGCGCGGATGCGCGCCCTCGACGAGCGGCTCCCCGCGCAGGACGGCGTCGCCGTCTTCAACCGGGTCTACCTGACGGTGACGCAGACCCTGCACCACCGCATCGAACGCGGGGAGTTCCCCGCACCCCGGACCGCGCGGACCCTGAGCGTACGGTTCGCCGAGCGCTACCTGACGGCGGTGGAGGCGGACCGGGCGCCGGCCTGCTGGCGGCCGCTGCTCCAGTACCGCCGCCACCCGGGGGTGCGTCCGCTCCAGTACGCGCTGGCCGGGATCAACGCGCACATCGGCCACGACCTGGCGCTGGCGGTGGTGTCGACGTGCCGGGCGCTGGACTGCCCGCCGGCCGCCCTGGAGGCAGACTTCGACCGGGTCGGGGACACCCTGGTGGCCCTGGAGGAGCAGATCCGGGAGGACCTGATGCCCGGCCCGGACCTGCTGGAGGTCGCCGACCCGCTGACGCACCTGCTCGGCTCCTGGAGCCTGGAGCGCGCCCGCGCCGGAGCCTGGTCGGCCGCCCGGCTGCTGTGGACGCTGCGCCGCGCCCCGGACCTTGCCGAGGAGTTCCGCGAGTCCCTCGACGCGGGCGTCGGTCTGGTGGGCCGCTGCCTGCTGACGCCGACGGGAGGGCGGATCCCGGCGCGAACCGTGGGGGTTCCCGCCCTGCGTTGAGCCGGTGACCGTCTCCGCCGCACACCGCCGGTGCGTGGGAACGGGCCGTCCCCGCGCTGTTGTCGCGGAAACGGCCCGTCGTCGTGGGGCGGGGACGCTCAGTCCTCCGGGAGTTCGACCGGGGAGATCTCGTCGTAGACGTCGCCCGGGCCCGGGTTCGTGGCGTCGGTGGAACCGCCGAGGTGGTGCATGACGCCCCACACCGCGTTGAGGGCGGTCTGGACGGCGCCCTCGGCCCAGCCGGCCGTCCAGGAGATGTCGTCGCCCGCGAGGAAGATGCCGCGCTTGTCCTCGGGGAGGCGGTCCTGCATGAAGTGGGTGAACAGGCGCCGCTGGTAGCGGTAGTGGCCCGGGAGGTTGGCCTTGAACGCGCCCATGAAGTAGGGCTCGTTCTCCCAGGACACGGTGACCGGGTTGCCGATGATGTGGCGGCGGATGTCGACCTTGGGGTAGATCTCGCCGAGGGACTTCAGCATGACCTCCATCCGCTCGTTCGCGGACAGCGGCAGCCACTTCAGGCTGTCGTCGCACCAGGTGTACGAGAGGCAGATGACGGCGGGCTTGTCCGGGCCGTTGTCCAGCAGGTAGGTGCCGCGGGTCATGCGGTCCGTCAGGGTCATCGACATGACGTCGCGACCGGTCGGGTTCCCGGCGTCGTCGACGGCCTTGTCGAGCCAGAAGGGGCGGTCGACCGGGATGAAGAGCTTGCTGGACTCCATGTAGTGGGTGCGCTCGATCGCCGTCCAGTGGTCGATCGGGAACAGCGTGTCGTCACAGGCGATCTTGGAGAGCAGCATCCAGGACTGGGCCGTGAAGATCGCGGCGCGGTAGGTGCGGATGTCGCCGGACGCGTCCGTGACCGTGATGCGGTTGCCCGCGGTGCGGTGCAGGCGGGTGACCGCCGGGCGCGGGGTGCCGTCGTGCAGCGTGGACAGCGAGGTGCCCTGGGCCCAGTGGACGATCTTCTCCGGCTCGCGCTCCCACAGACGCAGCGGGAGCTGCTGCGAGCCGCCGACGATGCCGCGGTGGTGGTCGTCCGCCTCGGTGTAGACGACGCGGAGGATCTCCAGGATGGAGTTCGGGAAGTCGGTGTCCCAGCCGCCGGTGCCGAAGCCGACCTGGCCGAAGATCTCGCGCTTGCGGAAGGACTGGAAGGCCTCGGACTTGCAGAGGAACCCGTAGAAGGTCTCGTCGTCGAGCTTCTCGACGAGCTTCGCCCAGATCTCACGGATGCGCGGGACGTCCCGCTCGCGCATCGCCGTGTTCATGTCGGAGAAGTCCGCGCCCTCGTCGAGGCAGGCGTTCCACGCGGCGGCCACGTCGCGGTAGACCTGCGGGAGGTCGGCGATGGTCTCGGCGTAGTGGGTCTCGCCCTTGAGGTCGACGACCGTCGAGGGGGTGGCCTCGGCGAGCGGGTTCGGGAAGGGCTCGGTGACGAGGCCGACGAGGTCGATGTAGTGCTGGAGCGCGGTGGAGGACGGCGGGAAGCGCATGGCGCCCATCTCCGCGGTCAGCTCCTCGGTGCCGGCGCCCTCGAAGCCGACGGTGCGCAGCCGGCCGCCGATCTGGTCGGCCTCGTACACGACGGGCTTGAGGCCCATCTTCATCAGCTCGTAGGCGGAGATGATGCCGGACAGCCCGCCGCCGATGACGGCGACCTCGGTGCCGAGCTCGGTCGCCGGTATCTGACCCAGGCCCGCCGGGTGGGCGAGGAAGTCGTCGTAGGCGTACGGGAAGTCCGGCCCGAACATGGTGATCGGGGGCTGACCGTCGCTGTGCGGGACGGCGGTGGTGGGCACCGTGGACGTCATGGGGGTACGTCTCCTTGCGGGCAGAGCAGGCAGGGCGGGGAACGGGGGGTGTCAGGCGAGGGAGGCGTAGAGCCCGGGGCGGCGGTCGCGCAGGTACGGGTTGGTCTCGCGCGAGGCTGCCAGCAGCTCGGGGTCGACCTCCGCGAACGCGAGCTCCTCGCCGCGGCCGGCCCGGGTGCGGGTGACTCCGTCGGGGCTCGCGAGGCAGCTGAGGCCGACGAACTCGAACTCGCCCTCGGGGCCCGTCCGGTTGACGTACGCGATGTACATCTGGTTCTCGAAGGCCCGGACGGGGACCAGCTGCTCGGCGACGAACTGGAACGGGTGCATCTGCGCGGTCGGAACCAGGAGGAGGTCGGTTCCGGCGAGCGCGTGCGCCCGGACGTTCTCGGGGAACTCCACGTCGTAGCAGATCATGATGCCGACGCGGAGGCCGTTCAGGTCCGCCTGGACGACGGGGGTGTCGCCGGGGGTGAAGGCGTCCCGCTCGAAGCCGCCGAAGAGGTGGGTCTTGCGGTAGTTCGCGAGCGTGGTCCCGTCGGGGCCGATGAGCTGCGCCGCGTTGAAGACCGCCCCGTCGGCCGCCAGCTCCGGGTAGCCGTACAGGACGGCCAGCCCGTACCGGCGGGCGATCTCGCCGACGGCGACGGCGGACGGGCCGTCGGCCGCTTCGGCGAGACCGGGGACGTCCTGGAGGTCCAGCGCGTAGCCGGTCAGGAACATCTCCGAGGTCACGAGGAGCCCGGCCCCGCCCTGTGCGGCGCGCGCCGCGGCCTCGTCGAGCTGCTTGAGGTTCTCGGCGGTGTCGCCGAGCCGTCCGGAGCTCTGGAGGAGGGCGGTGCGCAGCGGGGGCATGGGCGTACCTCTGTGACAGGTGGGGTGGGGTCGTAACACGGTACGTTCGCGCGTTCGACCGCGACAAGCCGTCACCGTTGCGCTGGGCGCATCGATTCGTTGCGCGTTCCGCGGCCCGTACGGCGATTCGTTGCGCGACCCCCTCCCGGGGCGGCGGGCGGGGCCCGCGACCCCCGGTCAGGCGGCCGCGCCGAAGGCCGGGTGGGCCCGCAGCCGGCGTACGTAGGACCGGGCGTGCGGCCCGGCGGCGGGCAGGACGGTCGGGTCGAGGAGGGCGACCCACAGGTCCACGTCGGCGAGGGTCGGCCGGTCCCCCAGAGCGTACGGGCGCAGGGCGAGCAGGCGGTCCAGGAAGTCCAGGGCGGCGGACCGCTCGGCGTGCGGCGCGGCCCCGTCGAGGAGGGCCCGGACGGCCGCGGCGTGCCGGGCGGGGACGGGCGGGCTCAGGTCCGGGCGGCCGGCGAGACGGACGGCGAGGTCGTCGAGGATGTCGGGGGTGTGGTTGCTGACGACGCGGCCGCTCCAGGTGTCGCACAGGGCGGGCACGGCGAGGGCGCCGTCGTAGTGGTGCCCGGCGGCCTCGTAGGCCCGGCGCAGCGCGGCGTGGGTGGCGGGTGGGCCCAGCAGGGTGGTGCCGACGCAGCCGGTCAGGCCCAGCAGGGCGAGGGCGGTGCGCACCCGCAGGGAGCGGGGACAGCCGGTGGAGAGGTACAGGTGGTAGCGGTGCGGGGCCGGGGAGAACCCGGCTCCGATCCGGCCTCGCGGGGCCGGCACGGGGGCGGTGCGGGGCATGAGCATCGGAACCATGACGACATCTCCTGTTGCCCTTCCCCTGACCGGGGCGGGGACCTGGACGTGGCGGGACGGACACGGGCGGGCGCGGGCGGGTCGGGGCGGTGGTGACCCCGAAGGACGGCGGCGCGCCCCGGGACCGCCCTCGCGGCGCGCCCCTGTGTCCCGGGGCCCGGACGGGTGGGCGTGCGTGTCGGGGTTGCCGGTACGGGGTCGGGCGCGCCGGTGGGCCGGGGCGTGAGGCGGCCCCGCGCCGGGCGCGGGCGGCCCCGGAACCGGCGGGAGCCGGAAGGGGGGTGTGGCCCGGGAGCCCGGCGGAAGCCGGAGAAGGGGTGCGGTCGGTCAGCGACGCGGAGCGGCGAAGGCGCTGCAGACCCGCAGCAGGTCGATGTGGAGGCGCCGGGTCAGCCACCAGCGCCGCAGGGTCCGCGACCCCGCGCCGGGTGTGCCGGTCGTCTCCACCGCTCGCATGTCACCTGCTCCTCGGGGCCCGGGCATAACCTGCCCGTGGCGGGCGCTGACGGCAACGGCCGTCCCCCGCAGTGTCCAGGCGTCGTGCGGGGGCCGTCAAGAAGGCGGACGCAGCGGCCCACGCTCCGACGGAAGGATCCCCGCACCCCATGCCCACCGACAACTCCCCTTCCCCGCTGGACAATCCGGTCTGGGCGGCTCTGACCGGCACGCACCGCCGGTTCGCCCAGTTCGCCGGGGCCGACCCGTCCGGCGCCGGCGACCCGTCCGGCGCGCCGGGCCCGGCGGGCGGGCTGGCCGCCCGCTACCTCCCCGACGCGAACCCGTTCTCGGCTCTCTCCGACCCGGACGACCCCCGTTCCTGGGCGGCGCTGGCCGAGCTGGCCGGTCCCGGCGAGGTCGTGTGGCTGACCGGGCTGCCGACCCCGCCGCCGGGCTGGGAGACCGTCGCGTCGATACCGGGCGTGCAGCTGGACGGCCGGGCGGTGGCGGCCGAGTCCGCGCCCGAGGCGGTGCGGCTCGGGCCCGCCGACGTCCCGGAGATGCTGGAGCTGGTGCGGCTGACCGAGCCGGGGCCGTTCCTGCCGCGCACCGTGGAGCTGGGCACGTACCTCGGGATCCGGCACGAGGGCCGGCTCGTGGCGATGGCGGGGGAACGCCTGCGGCCGCCCGGCTGGGCGGAGATCAGCGCGGTGTGCACGCACCCCGAGCACCGCGGCGGGGGCCTGGCGGGGCGCCTGGTGCGGGCGGTCGCGGCCGTCGTCCGCGAGCGCGGGGACAGCCCCTTCCTGCACGCGGCCGCGGCCAACACCGGCGCCGTCCGGCTGTACCGGTCGATGGGCTTCGTCCTGCGCCGCGAGCCGGTCTTCATCGGGGTGCGCACGCCGGGCTCCCCCGGCCCCCTCGATCCGGAAACGAAGGCTTAACACGGCCTTCATTGAGTGCCGCGGGACCCTGGCATAGCGTCGGACGGGACGGGAGCGTGGGCGGCGGACGGCCGGTCGGGGCGGTGAACACCCAGCAGATCAGAGGCCGTTCGTCCGTCCGCCCCGCTCCCGTACTCGCGGCACGCGGACCGGTCCGGCCGTACGACTGCGGCTCGCCCGATCGGACGGCGCCTCCCGGCAGCGGGTTTCAGTGGGTTCCCAGTGGTCACACGCGGGAGGACAACCCACGGAAAGGAAACCCCGTCATGAACGACGCCCACCGGCTGCCCGGACCCGCGCACCACAACTGGGACTGGCAGTCCCGCGCCGCCTGCCGGGAGCTGGGGTCCGCGCCCTTCTTCCACCCCGCGGGCGAGCGCGGCGAGGAGCGCGAGGAGCGGGACGAGGCCGCGAAGCGGATCTGCGGGACCTGCCCGGTGCGGACGGCCTGCCTGGAACACGCGCTGCAGACCCGCGAACCGTTCGGGGTGTGGGGCGGATTGACGGAGGAGGAGCGCCGCGCGCTGCTCGGCCGCCCCGCCCGCCCCTCCCTCGTGTGACCTACGGGTGCGCCCGGTCCCAGGCGCGGGCGAACAGCTCGTGCACCGGCACCGGCGGCAACAACCGCAGGAGCGGGGCGTGCAGGTCCTTCAGTGAGGCCGAGACCCCGTGGTCCGCCAGTTTGGCGCTCTCCAGCGGAAGGTGCGGGGCCTTGAGATCCGTCCACTGCCCCGGCAGGAACAGCGTGCGGCCCGCTCGGGCCCGCTTGGCGGTCTCGACCGCCCCCGTGGCCGACAGCTCCGCCTGCGCGGCCTTGTGCCGGGCGGCCGTCCAGCCGTTCCAGCGGCGGACGTTGCGGTCGGTGGGCCGGGCGAGGGTCAGCAACTGGAGGTACAGGGCGGCGGCGTCCGAGCCGGTACCGAGCGTCCGCGCGGCCCTCGCGACCAGATCGGGGACGCTGAGCGCGGGGTCGTTCTCGTAACCGCCCGGCGGTACGGGTGTGCCGGCCGCGCGGTCGGCGAGCCGGCCGAGTCCGTGGAGGAGCCCGCGCAGTGCGCGCAGGTCCGTGAGCAGCCAGGGCCGGTCCACGCCGGCGGCCAGCCGCTCCGCCCGGAGCAGCCGCTCGGGTTCGGCGAGGGCCAGGGGCCGGACGAAGGTGCTTCCGGCGGGTACGGCGACCACGAACAGCCCGTCGTCGACGGCCGTGGAGGTCTCGGTGACGTGCTCCCCCAGCGGGTGCGGGCAGGGCAGCACCGGGCCGCGGTACGGGGTGAAGAGCGGGTCGGCGGCGGCCGTACGGGCAAGGTCCTTGAAGCTGCCGAGGGGGACGAGGGCGTCGGGACCGTCGAGGTGGGTCCGTAGCCGCTCGTACAGGGCGAGCGCGCCCGTGGCGGCCGCGTCCGCGACGGGTCGCTCCGTCAGGGCCCAGGTGATGACGGAGGCGGCCGTGCGGTGGGCGGGCTCGGTGGACCGGACCTCCCGGCCCACAGCGTCGTCGGGGCCCGCGTGGTGCAGGCCGAGGCCGCCGACGCGGTCGCCGACGAGGACGAAGCCGGCCTCGCCGAAGGGCTCCTCGGCGGGGGCCCGGCCGGCGGGCAGGCTGCGGGCCCAGCCGTCGCCGAGGCCAAGCTCCGCGTCCAGTGCGGCGGCCAGCTCCTCGTCGGCGTGTTCCTCGGCGCCCAGCAGCCCGGTCCAGGCGGCGGCCATCCGGGCGGCCGCCGCGACGACCCCCTCCGGTTCCCACAGTGCGGTGGGGTCCTGCGGCACGCCCGCCGCGAGGACCGTGCGACGCCCGGTGTCGCCGAGGCCGCGGCAGAGGGAGTCGTACCGCTCTATCAGGGGCTTCTTGACCTTGTAGGGGGCCGCGCCGAGCAGGGTGAGGTGTTCGCCGTGGTGGTCGCGGCCCGGGAACCCGGCGAGGACCAGGACGGCCACGGCGGCCCGTACGCCGGTCAGGCGGGTGAAGGTGTCCACCGCGGCGGGCGGGACCGGGACCGGGCCGCGGGTGGCGAGGAGTTCCAGCAGGCGGGGCAGGCGGGTGGTGTCGTCCTCGGTGACGGCGGAGCCGCGGCAGTCCTCGGCGCCCTCGGGTGCCGGGTCGGCGGCGCGCTGGAGGAACCGGGCCGTCCCGTCGCGGACGGCGCCGGAGGCCAGGGTGTGGCCGGCGGCGCGGTGGGCGGCCAGGGCCGCCGGGTCGGCCCGGCCGGTGCGCCAGGCGCCGCCCGCCTCGGCGAAGGGCTGTCCGCTCCAGGTGTCCAGCAGGGCGGCGAGGGCCTCCCGTTCCTCGGTGGGGGTGGTGTCGACGGCGGCCCGCCACGCGACGGCCCCGATGCCGCCGACGAGGACCTCCCAGTCGTCGGGGTCGGCGGGCCGGGCGAGGGCGCGGGTGTCGTCGTCGATCTCCCCGCGCAGGTGGCGTCCGTCGGCGGCGACCGCGGTGAGCAGTGCGGGCTGCGGCTGGGGCACGGGGCCCTGGTAGCGGCGGTGTTCGGCGAGCAGCCCGTACAGGGCGGGCGTGAGGACGGTGTCCGGGATTTCGGCGCGGAGCGTGACGGCGGGTTCGGCGCGCATCAGGGCGACGCGCCGGGTCAGTTCGCGGCGGCGGCGCAGGAGATCGGCGGCGAGTCGGGCGGCGCGGGCCACGCCTTCGGCGACGCGGGGTTCGAGTGCGCCGGGCAGCGCGGGCGCCGGGTCGCCGCGCAGGGCGGCGTCGAGCAGGGCCCGTACGGCGGTGTCGTCGACGGTGCGCAGGGTCTTGGAGGAGGCTTCGTCGCGCGGGGTCAGGAAGTGCCAGAAGGCGGGCGGCGGGACGGGGCCGGCCGCCTCGCCGAAGCCGGGGGTGCGGCGCCGGTCGGAGCCGGGGAAGCCGTGGACCTGCCAGAGCAGCGAGTTGTCCTCGGCGGCGTGGGCGCGGACGGTCTCCTGACCGGCGAGCACGGCGTCCTCGCCGCCCCGGGGCATGCGGACGATCGCCCAGGGCCGGCGGCCGTAGCGCGCGGTGCGGTACCCGGCGGTGCGGCCGTCGACGCCTTCGAGGAGGAACTCGCGGGGGGAGGGCCCGGGGTGGGGGGTGCGGTTGAGGACGCGGAACCCGACGAGGGCGCCGTCCTGTCCGAGGGGGGAGGCGGGGGCGTCCGGGGGCAGGGCGGCGAGGGTCTGGAGGTCACCGAAGAGTTCGGTGCCGGGCGGCGGTTCGGTGGCGGTGTGGAAGGCGGGCGGGACGCGGTCGGTGGTGCGGGCGCCGGTGACGGGGTCGAGGCGGGCCCAGCCGCTCCAGCCCTTGAAGACGTCGGAGCCCCAGAACCGTCGGCCGTCGCCCATCTGGACGTCGGTGGAGCCGATCCCGTCGCGGTCCCCGGGGCGCAGGACTCGGGTTCCGTCGTGGCGGCCGGTGCCGTCGGGGGTGGCGAAGTGGTAGCCGAGGCCGCCCTGGATCATGCCGCCGTAGCGGCGCAGGCCGAGCTTGTCCTCGGGTTCGAAGACCTCGTCGGGGCGGTCGGTCCAGAAGGCGTGCTCGCCGAAGCCGCCCTTGGGGGTGGTGCTCCAGGCGACGAGGAACTGTCCGCCGACGTGGTGGACGGTGTGCGAGGTCGCGCCGTCGGGGAGGCGGAAGGCGCAGCGGTGGCGGGGGCCGGCGTGGTCGACGGTGACGGCCCGGTCGGGTCCGTAGACGGTGAGCAGGGGCCAGGTGCTGGTGACTCCGGTGACCCGGTCCGGTCCGCCGAGTTCCGCCACGGCGTCCTCCAGGGCGGGCCAACCCCATTCCTCGGGCAGTCCGGCCCGCAGGGCGCGGGCGAGGGGGCCGGTCAGGTCGAGGGCGCCGAGGGCTTCGTCGATGCCGTCGAGGGCGCGGGCGGTGGGCCGGTCGAGCAGGGTGCGCAGCTCGTCCATGGCTTCGTCGGCCGCCGCGAGGCCGCCGCCGCGCAGGGCGGTGAGCAGGGCCTCGACGCGGCCGCGGACCTCGCCGGCGATGCCGGGGTTCTCCGGGAGCCGGGTGATGGCGGTGCCGCCGGTGCGCAGCCCGGCGTGGACGGTGCCTTCGAGGCGGGGACCGAACACGGGGTCGGCGGCGAGGGCCCGCAGGTCGCGCAGCGGTCCGGGGTCGCGGAACACGAGCTCGACGGCGCTGCCGGGGTCCTCGACGGGGAGGTTCTCCGCGAGGCAGGCGTCCAGCAGTTCGGCGTCCAGGCCGGGCCACTGGTAGCGGTCCTCGTGGAGGCGCAGGGGCGTGGCGGCCGCGCGCGTGCGGGGGGCGAAGCGGGTCAGCAGGTCGAACAGTTCGGGCGGCATCGGCTGCCGCCTGACGCCACCGCCGCCCGCGGGGCGGTGCGAGTAGCGGCGGGTGTACTGCCCGAACCAGGCGGCGAAGCCGCCCTCGGGGGTGATGCGTCCGGCGGTCGCGGCGTCGGCGGCGCCGCAGGCCACCAGGAGCCGCAGCCAGCCGGAGGCGTCGCCCCGGGTCTCGGGGAACAGGTCGAGGAGGAGGGCGTTGACGTCGTCGCCCGGGGGGTGCGCGGCGAGCAGGTCCCGGGCGGCGTCGAGGAGCCGGTCGGGGACGTCCTTGCCGCGGGCGGCGCCCAGGACCAGGCCCAGGACCCGGGCCTCCTCGGCGGGGTCCGCTCCGGCGGCGCGGGCGGAGAGTCGGACGCGGCGGGCCAGGTCGGCGGGGAGTCCGGCCGGCGAGGCGGCCCAGGCGGTGAGGACGCGTACGTACTCCTCGTGCGCGGCGGGGCCGTCCAGGGTGGCGGTGAGCCAGGCCTGGTGGCCGCTCAGCTCGGCGGCGGGCAGGGCGCCGGCGCGGGCGAAGAGGAGCAGGTTGGCGCGGTGGTGGTCCGGGTCGACGGGGAGCGCGTGGGTGCGTTCGGCCGTGCGGGCCAGGGCGTAGGCGCGGGCGGCGGAGCGCGGGTGCCAGGCGATGAGCCGGTGGCCGATGGTGTCCCAGAACCAGGGCAGGTGGGCGGGATCCAGGGTCCGTACGCGCCGCTCCAGGCCGTCCAGGAAGCGGCCGGGCTTCTCATGGGCGACGTGGAAGCCGCCGAGGGCCTCGTCGAGCAGCGCGACGGCGGCCGCTTCGGCCGCCGGGTCGTGCGCGCGGGCCCAGTCGGTGTAGAGGACCGAGGTGAGCGGAAGGGCCGGCAGCGGGATCTGGATCTTCATGCCGCCGATCCTGACACGGCCCGGTGACAGGCCCCGGCCCGAGGGGGCGGGGCCGGTGGCGGGCGGCGGGCCGGCGCCGGCGGATCAGGCCGGGGCGCCCGAGGTGAAGCGGCGCAGCAGCGGGGAGAGGACGAGGACGGACTTGGTGCGTTCCACGAAGGGTTCACCCGCGATGCGTTCCAGGACGCGTTCGAAGTGCCTCATGTCGGAGGCGAAGACCTGGACGAGGGCGTCCGCGTCGCCGGTGACGGTCGACGCGGACACCACCTCGGGGTACCGCTCCAACCCCCGCCGGATGTCGTCCGGCGAGGTGTTGTGGCGGCAGTAGATCTCGATGAAGCCCTCGGTCTCCCAGCCCATCGCGGCGGGGTCCACGCGGACCGTGAAGCCGGTGATGGCGCCTTCGGCCCGCAGCCGGTCGACGCGGCGCTTGACGGCGGGGGCGGAGAGTCCGACCTCGGAGCCGATGTCCGCGTAGGAACGGCGGGCGTCCTCGGCGAGGGCGTGCACGATGCGTTCGTCGAGATCGTTCAGTCGCACTGCGGGTGGATCACTTCTCTGCTGTGGCCAGTCGGGAGCGGCGGATGCCGTACAGGAAGTAGAACACGAGGCCCGCTACCATCCAGCCACCGAAGACGACCCACGTCGGGGTGTCCAGGCTGAACATCATGAAGCCGCAGGTGATGAGGCCCAGGATCGGGGTGACGGGGAACAGCGCGACCTTGAAGGTGCGCGGCATGTCCGGGCGGGTGTAGCGCAGGATGACGACGGCGACGTTGACGAGGCCGAAGGCGAAGAGGGTGCCGATGCTGGTGGCGTCGGCGAGCTTGCCCAGGGGGATGAAGGCGGCGAGCGTCCCGCAGAAGAGGGAGACGATCACGACGTTCGCGCGGGGGGCGCCGGTCTTCGGGTTGACCTTGGCGAAGACCTTGGGGACGAGGCCGTCGCGGGACATCGCGAAGAGGATGCGGGTCTGGCCGTAGAGCACGGCGAAGACGACGGACGCGATGGCGACGACGGCGCCGGCGGCGAGGACGACGCCCCAGAAGGTGTGGCCGGAGACGTCGGTCATGATCCGGGCGAGCGCGGCCTCGGTGCCCTCGAAGTCCTGCCAGGGCATGGCGCCGACGGCGACGAAGGCGACGAGGACGTAGAGCACGGTGACGATCAGCAGCGAGAGCATGATCGCGCGGGGCAGGTCGCGCTTGGGGTTCTTGGCCTCTTCACCGGCGGTGGAGGCGGCGTCGAAGCCGATGTACGAGAAGAACAGCGTGGCCGCGCCGGCGCTGATGCCGGTGATGCCGAGCGGGGCGAGGGGGGCGTAGTTGCCGGCCTTGATGCCCAGGAAGCCGATGCCGATGAAGAGCAGCAGGGTGACGATCTTCACCGCGACCATGATCGTGTTGATCCGGGCGCTCTCCTTGGCGCCGCGCATCAGGAAGACCATGGCGAGGAGGACGACGACCAGCGCGGGCAGGTTGATGAAGCCGCCCTCACCCAGCGGCGCCGAGACCGCCTCGGGGATGGTGACGCCTATCGTGCCGTCGAGGAGCTCGTTGAGGTACTCGCCCCAGCCGACGGCGACCGCCGCGACGGACACGCCGTACTCCAGGACCAGGCACCAGCCGCAGATCCAGGCGACGAGCTCGCCCATGGTGGCGTAGGAGTACGAGTAGGAGGACCCGGAGACCGGGACCGATCCGGCCAGCTCCGCGTAGGACAGGGCGGAGAAGAGCGCGGTCAGGCCCGCGATGACGAAGGAGATCGTCACCGCGGGGCCCGCCTTGGGCGCGGCGGTGCCGAGGACGACGAAGATGCCGGTGCCCAGGGTGGCGCCGATGCTGATCATCGTCAGCTGCCACATGGTGAGGGAGCGGCGGAGCGAGCCGCCCTCGCCCTGTCCGCCCTCGGCGACCAGCTGCTCGACCGGCTTGCGGCGCAGCAAGGGATGGGCAGGCTTGCGCGGCCCGGAGGTGAGCGGTGGCGCCTGGCCGGTTTCGAGCACGGGGGACTCCTTCGATGCTGCGGGTGGGGATTCAGGCGTCGACCGCAGCGGTCCGGAGCAGGAGCAGGCCGGCGGCGAGCCGGTCTGGGCATGGGGGACCGCCGAGCAGGCGGTCCACGCCACTCCACGTACAGCGAGTGAGCCTACGAGCTGAGTGATACCGCCCGTAATGCACCATCCTTGCACATTGGCGAACGATCGTTGCGCGGATCTGTCCGGGATGGCCCTTTGTTGCGCGCGGATGATCGATCACTGCGCGAGGGACTTCGGCGTCGTTTCTTGACACCTCGTCAGATCTGTCGGAACGTGCCGCCGGACGCACCCGCCCCGACCCGGCCGGTCCCCACGCCGGGGTCGGAACGGGCCAGTCCGGGGTACGGGTCAACGGATGGCCCCGGCCCCCCGGCCGGCCTCGGCGCCACCGCGCACCGCACCCGCACCCGCACCCGCACCCGAAGCCGAAGACGAAGCCGATCCCGAACCTGAACCCACACCCGAACCCGAACCCCATCCGTACCCGCCGACCGGAGGCGAAGAGTGAGCGAACCGAGCCCGGGCCCCGACGCCCCGTGGCAGGACCCCGAGCCCTTCCTGCGCGGGGTCGCCTGGCTGGACAAGGGTCGGCCCGTGCGCGCCGACCCCGCGGACACCATGCGGCTGCCCTGGGACACCGGAGAACGGGCCACGCTCCCCATAGGGGTGCGCCTGGAGTTCACCACCCGCTCCGCACACGCCGTGGAGGTCCGCTACCGGGCGACCGTCCCCGGCCCCACCGACGCGCTGCGCGACCTCGCGCACGGCTTCGCCCTGTGGAACCGGCACGGGCTGCTCGGCGAGGTCTTCACCGAGCCGGCGGCGGAGTCCGTCGTACGCCTCGAACTCCCGCGCGGCAGCGGCCCCTTCACCCTTCATCCGCCCGAGACGCAGTCCCCGCTGATCCTGGGCCTGCGCGGCGTCGGAGGCCCCCTCGCGCCCGCCCCCGCCACCCCCCGCTGGGTCGTCCACGGCGACTCCATCACCGAGGGCTGGTGGTCCACCCGACCCGCCCACGGCTGGCCGGCCGTCACCGGTCGGATCCTCGGCTGGGACGCCGTCAACCTCGGGTACGCGGGAGCCGCCCGGGGAGAACTCGCCACCGCCGAGCAGCTCTCCGCCCTCCCCGCCGACGTCCTGACCCTCGCCTTCGGCACCAACTGCTGGTCCCGCGTGCCCTACTCGGCCCCGCTGCTGTACGAGACCACCCGCGCCTTCCTCGACCTCATCCGCCAGGGCCACCCCCGGACCCCCCTGCTCCTCGTCTCCCCCCTGCTGCGCCCCGACGCCGAACGCACCCCGAACCGCCTCGGCGCCACCCTGGGCGCCCTGCGCGACGCGATGGAGCGGGCCACCCGCGACCGGATCGCCGCCGGGGACGGCCGGCTGGCCCTGCTGCCGGGCCGTGACCTGCTGGGATCCGAGCACCTCGCGGACGGCCTGCACCCCAATGACGCCGGACACCAGGTCCTCGGCCTCGCTGTGGTCACGGCCCTGCGGCGGGCCGGGTTCGACGGCGGGTGAGTGAAACAGGTCATACGGATCGGGCTGAACGGATCCCTCCCCCGGCCCCGTGTCCTCCACAAGTTGCCGCGGTCCGGCGACGGACACCCGGCAGACACGACACGTGGGAGAGATCAACATGGGCATCAAGCGCGGAACTTCCCTGGCTGCGGTCGCGATCGTCGTCACCCTCACGGCGACGGCCTGCGGCGGGGCCGACAAGGCGTCCGACAACACCAAGCCGGCCGGAGCCGCCGCCGCGGCCCCGGCTCCCGCGTCGGACCCGTACGGCGAGCAGCCCGCCCAGGACGCCCCCGCCAACGACGCCAAGCCCGCCGGCCAGCTGAACTCCTCCACGACCGAGACGCTCGGCTCCGTCCTCACCGACAGCGCCGGCTTCACCCTCTACCGGTTCGACAAGGACACCGCCAAGCCGCCGGCCTCGAACTGCGACGGCGACTGCGCCAAGGCCTGGCCGGTGGTGCCCGCGGGCGACGCCACGGCCGCGTCGGGCATGGACGCGTCCCTGCTCGGCGAGGTGGTCCGCAAGGACGGTGGCAAGCAGCTGACGGTGGGCGGCTGGCCCGCGTACCGCTTCGCCAAGGACACCAAGCCCGGCGACCTCAACGGACAGGGCGTCGGCGGCACCTGGTTCGCCCTCGCCCCCGACGGCAAGAAGGCCGCGAAGGGCGCCTCCGCCGCTCCCGCCCCGGCCGCCGCCACGGGCGCCCTGACCGTCGCCAAGGACCCCAAGCTCGGTGACCACATCGTCGATGGCAAGGGCATGACCGTCTACCGCTTCAAGCCGGACTCCGCCTGGCCGATGGTCTCCAAGTGCACCGGCGACTGCCTCGCCAAGTGGCCGGCCGTGCCCCCGGTGGAGAAGGGCAACGCCAAGGGCATCATCGAGAAGAACTACCTGGTGCTCGACCGGCCGGACGGCGTGAAGCAGCAGACCGTCGACTGCTGGCCCGTCTACACCTTCACCGGTGACAAGAACCCCGGTGACACCAACGGGCAGGGCGTCGGCGGCACCTGGTACGCCGTCTCCCCCGACGGCAAGCTCATCACCGTCAAGTAGCCCTACCCCGGACCGCGCGGCCCCGCCCACCTCCCCCCTGGGCCGGGGCCGCGCACCGTTCCCGCCCGGCCGGCCGTGCGCCGCGGCCCCGCTCGACCCGGCCCGCGGGAGGGGCCCGACCGTAGAATCGGCGCATGCTGCGCGCCCTGGCCGTCGACGACGAGAAGCCCCTGCTGGAGGAACTCCTCTACCTGCTGCGCTCGGACCCCCGGGTCAGCAGCGCGGAGGGCGCCTCCGACGCCACCGAGGCGTTGCGCCGCATCACCCGCGCCCTGGAGAGCGGTCCGGAGGGCCCCGACGGCATCGACGTGGTGTTCCTGGACATCCAGATGGCCGGACTGACCGGCCTGGACATCGCCCGGCTGCTGTCCGGGTTCGCCCGGCCGCCGCTCATCGTGTTCGTCACCGCCCACGAGGGCTTCGCCGTACAGGCCTTCGACCTCAAGGCCATCGACTACGTGCTCAAGCCGGTGCGCCCGGAGCGGCTCGCCGAGGCCGTCCGCCGGGCCCGTGCCCGGCTCGGCGATCCCCCGCCGCAGGCGGATCCCACGGCATGCCCGGCGCTCCCGGACCCCGTACCGGCGGCCTCGACCCGCGTTCCCCCTCCCGCTCCCCTCGCCGTCGCGGCCATCGGGGCCCCGGCCGCGCCGGGGACGCGCAGGCCGGGCCCCGAGGTGACCGTCGCCGACCGCACGCCGGACCAGATCGCCGTCGAACTGGGCGGGGTCACCCGGTTCGTCGCCATCGCGGACATCGCCTACGTCGAGGCCCAGGGTGACTACGCCCGGCTGCACACCGACGGCGGCAGCCATCTCGTCCGGATCCCGCTGTCGACGCTGGAGGAACGCTGGGCGGCCCGGGGGTTCGTCCGGATCCACCGGCGGCACCTGGTGGCGCTGGGCCGCATCGACGAACTGCGCCTGGACTCCGGCACCACGAGCGTCCGGGTCGGGTCGGCGGAGCTCCAGGTCAGCCGACGGCATGCGCGCGAGCTACGGGACCTGCTGATGCGCCACGCGACGGGCTGACCGGCTTCGGCACCCCGGCGCCGCGGCTCCCCGGCATCCCCGCCACCCCCTCCGCCCACTCCACCCCCTCCACCCCCGGTGCCCGTACGACCGTCCGGCGTGCCAGGGCGCCGTTCGTCGCGCCGGGACGGGCGTACGGCGATCCGCCGGGCCCGTCGGCCGCACGGCCCCCGCGCAGCGCCGGATCCGCGCCGGGCCGCGCGTATCGTGGATCTTCCGGGCCGGGAGGAGCGACATGTCCGAGATCGAGGCGCTGCTGGACGCGCTGACCGGACTGCCCAGGACCCGGGCGGCCGGCCCCGCCGAGGCCGAGGCCCTGCTGGCCCGGCTGCGCAGCGCGGCCGCCCGCTGGGCCGACGTCCTGTACGAGGCCCGCGAGGGCACCCGTCAGCAGTTGCCGCCCCGCGCGGAGGCGGCCCTGACGCTGGCGTTCCGGCGCGCGGAGGAGTCGTACGTCGAGTTGGAGATCGCGCTGCGGGACTGCTCGGAGCACCGCGACCCGGCCCTCTGAGACCCCCGGCCGGCGGACGGTCCGCCCCGGCGCGGTCGCCGCATCGTGCCGGATCGTGCCTGTCGCCCGGCGCGGGGCGGTACATAGAATCCGGTCACCCCTCCCCCGTCGAAGGAAAACCGGTGAACCAGACCTACGCGCTGACCGCGGTCACCGTCGTCGTCCTGGTCACCGTCCTCGTCGGGGCGCTGGGGCTGCGCATATCGCGGACCACCTCGGACTTCTACGTCGCCTCGCGCACCGTCGGCCCCCGCCTCAACGCGGCGGCCATCAGCGGGGAGTACCTGTCCGCCGCCTCCTTCCTCGGCGTCGCGGGGCTGGTGCTGCTCCAGGGACCGGAGATGCTCTGGTACCCCGTCGGCTACACCGCCGGCTACCTGGTGCTCCTGGTGCTGGTCGCGGCCCCGCTGCGGCGTTCGGGCGCCTACACGCTGCCCGACTTCGCCGAGGACCGGCTCCAGTCGCGGGCGGTACGGCGGATCGCGGTGCTGTTCGTGCTCGGCGTCGGCTGGCTGTACCTGCTCCCGCAGTTGCAGGGGGCCGGGCTGACCCTGGAGATCCTGACCGGCGCCCCGCACTGGGCCGGCGGGGTCGTCGTCGCCTTCGTGGTGACGGCGGCGGTCGCCGCGGGCGGCATGCGCAGCATCACCTTCGTCCAGGCCTTCCAGTACTGGCTCAAGCTCACCGCGTTGTTGGTGCCCGCGTTCTTCCTCATCGCCGCGTGGGCCGGGGACGGTGCGCCGCGCGCCTCCTTCGACGCCCCGGCGGTGTTCCGCGAGCACACCTCCGTCACGCTCGCCGAGGACGTCAGACTGTCGCTGGACGCGCCGTTGACCGTGACGGTGACGGGCCGGATCGACGGCACCCCGTACGCGGCCGCCCCGGTGACCCTGTCGGCCGGCGGTCACACCGCCGAAGCCCGCACCCGCCTGGAGTTCGTCCCGGGCAGCGTGGTCCCCGGGGCCCGCGCGGGCACCGACAGCGACACCGAGCCCGGTTGGTCGGCGCCGCTGTCCGGGGAGCGGCGCGAGCACCGGCTGTACGCCACGTACGGGCTGATCCTGGCCACGTTCCTCGGCACGATGGGCCTGCCGCACGTCGCCGTGCGCTTCTACACCAGCCCGGACGGGCGGGCCGCCCGGCGCACCACCCTGGTCGTCCTCGGCCTGCTCGGGGTGTTCTACCTGCTGCCCCAGGTGTACGGGGCCCTGGGCCGGATCTACGCGCCCGAGCTGGCCCTGACCGGGGACGCGGACGCGGCGGTCCTGGTGCTGCCCGAGCGGATGCTGGGCGGGCTGCTCGGTGAGCTGCTGGGGGCGCTGCTGGCCGGGGGTGCCTTCGCCGCGTTCCTGTCGACGGCCTCGGGGCTGACCATGGCCGTGGCCGGGGTCCTGCACCAGGACGTGCTGCCGTGGCGCGGGGTGGGAACGTTCCGCTGCGCCGTGGTGGTCGCGATGGCGGTGCCGCTGGCCGGCTCGGTGGCGGCCACCCAGGTGCCGGTGGCGGACGCGGTGGGGCTCGCCTTCGCCGTTTCGGCGTCCTCGTTCTGCCCCCTGCTGGTGCTGGGCATCTGGTGGCGGGGACTGACGCCGCCGGGTGCCGTCGCCGGTCTGCTCACCGGGGGCGGGGCGGCGCTCGGCGCGGTCCTGGCGACCCGGGTCGGGCTGGCCCCGACCGGCTGGGCGCACGCCCTGCTGGCCTGGCCGGCGGTGTGGTCGGTGCCGCTGGGGTTCCTCACGATGGTGCTGGTGTCGCTGATGACCCGGTCCCGGATCCCGGCGGGTACGGCGGCGTCCCTGGCCCGGCTGCACCTGCCGGAGGCCGTGGCCGTGGACCGGGGCGCGGGGGGCGTGCGGTGACCGGGGCGGTGCTCGCGGTGCTGACCGTGGCGGGCGGGGCGCTGCTCCTGGGCCTGGGATGGACCGCCGGCCGGTGGCACGCGGTGCGCGGGGAGCGGGCCGCCGGGCTCGACCTGGGCACGCCCGTCGAGCGGGCCACCTTCCACACCCTGCACACCGCCTCGCTGGCCGCTCCCCCGCTGCGCGCCGGCCTCACGGAGGACGCCGCCCGCAAGGCGGCCCGGAGGCTGCGGTCCCTGCTGGGCACGGAGGCCTTGTGCCTGACGGACCGGGAGTCGGTGCTGGCCTGGGACGGGCCGGGCGCCGACCACCACGAGCGACGGGCGATGGACCGGGTCGCGCAGGTGCTGGAGTCGGGGCGCAGCCAGAGCGTGCGGACGGACTGTCAGCGGCTGGAATGCCCCTTGAAGTGGGCGGTGTTCGCGCCGCTCACCGGTGAGGACGGGACGTTGGGGGCGCTCGTCGCCTACGGGTCGCGGGAGTCGGCGGTGTTGCAACGGGCCGCGACGGAGGTGGCGCGCTGGGTGTCGGTCCAGTTGGAGCTGTCGGAGCTGGACCGGGCGCGGACCCGCCTGATGGAGGCGGAGATCAAGGCGCTGCGGGCGCAGATCTCCCCGCACTTCATCTTCAACTCCCTCGCCGCCATCGCCTCGTTCGTGCGGACGGATCCGGAGCGGGCCCGGGAGCTGCTGTTGGAGTTCGCGGACTTCACCCGGTACTCGTTCCGGCGGCACGGGGACTTCACGACGCTGGCGGACGAGCTGCGTTCGACCGAGCAGTACCTGGCGCTGGCGGGGGCCCGCTTCGGGGACCGGCTGAAGGTCACCTTGCAGGTGGCGCCGGAGGTGCTGCCGGTGGCGCTGCCGTTCCTGTGCGTCCAGCCGCTGGTGGAGAACGCGGTGAAGCACGGGCTGGAGGATTCGACCGGGGAGTGCCGGATCACGATCGCCGCCCGGGACGCGGGCTCGGAGGCGGTCCTGACCATCGAGGACAACGGCGTCGGGATGGATCCGGGTCTGCTGCGACGGATCCTGGCCGGGGAGTGTCCCGGCCCGGTCGGGATCGGGCTGCCCAACGTCGACGAACGGATGCGGCAGGTCTACGGGGACGACTACGGGCTCGTCATCGAGACGGCCGTCGGCGCCGGCATGAAGATCACCGTACGGATCCCCAAGTACCGTGCGGGCGTACACAGTTCGGGACCCGGACGAGGCGGTGGGCCGGCGGGGCGCCCCGACGACGGGCGACGCGGGTCGGCCTGATCGCGTACGCCGGTGGCCCCGGGCCCGCCCCGCGAGGGGTGGGCCCGGGGCCACGGCGGTACGGGTGGGACTAGCTCCAGCTGGCGTGGAGCGGCTTGCCCTCGGCGTAGCCGGCCGCGGACTGGATGCCGACGACGGCCTTCTCCTCGAACTCCGCGAGGGAGCCCGCGCCCGCGTAGGTGCAGGAGGAGCGGACACCGGCGATGATCGAGTCGATCAGGTCCTCGACGCCCGGGCGGGTCGGGTCGAGGAACATGCGCGAGGTGGAGATGCCCTCCTCGAACAGCGCCTTGCGGGCGCGGTCGTAGGCGGACTCCTCGGAGGTGCGGTTGCGCACGGCGCGGGCCGAGGCCATGCCGAAGGACTCCTTGTAGAAGCGCCCGTCGGCGGACTGCTGGAGGTCGCCCGGGGACTCGTACGTACCGGCGAACCAGGAGCCGATCATGACGTTGGACGCGCCGGCGGCCAGGGCCATCGCCACGTCGCGCGGGTGACGGACGCCGCCGTCGGCCCAGACGTGCTTGCCGTACTTCTTCGCCTCGGCGGCGCACTCCAGGACCGCGGAGAACTGCGGGCGGCCCACACCGGTCATCATGCGGGTGGTGCACATGGCGCCGGGGCCCACACCGACCTTGATGATGTCGGCGCCGGCGTCGATGAGGTCCTTGACGCCCTCGGCGGCAACGATGTTGCCGGCGACGATCGGGACCTGCGGGTCCAGCGCGCGGACGGCCTTGATCGCGTTGATCATCGATTCCTGGTGGCCGTGCGCGGTGTCGATGACGATGGTGTCCGCGCCGGCGTCGAGCAGCTGCTTGGCCTTGGCGACGAAGTCGCCGTTGATGCCGACGGCCGCGGCGATGCGCAGCTTGCCGTTGGCGTCGGTGGCCGGGGTGTAGAGGGTGGCGCGCAGGGCGCCCTTGCGGGTCAGGATGCCGACCAGCTTGCCGTCCTTGTCGACGGCCGGGGCCAGCTTGCGGTGGCCCGCGTCGAGCTGGTTGAAGGCGTCGCGGGGGTCCATGTCGGCGTCGATGAGCAGCAGCTCCTTCGACATGACCTCGGAGAGCTGGGTGAAGCGGTCGACGCCGGTCAGGTCGTGGTCCGTGACGACACCGAGCGGGCGGCCCTCGTCGTCGACGACGACGCCGGCGCCGTGGGCGCGCTTGGGCAGCAGGGAGATCGCGTCGGCGACGGTCTGGGTGGGTGCCAGCGTGATCGGGGTGTCGAGCACGAGGTGGCGGGTCTTCACCCAGGAGATGACGTCGGTGACGACCTCGATCGGGATGTCCTGCGGGATGACGACGATTCCGCCGCGACGGGCGACGGTCTCGGCCATCCGGCGGCCCGCGATGGCGGTCATGTTGGCCACGACAAGTGGAATGGTGGTGCCGGTGCCGTCGGGCGAGGACAGGTCGACGCCCTGGCGGGAACCGACCGCGGAGCGGCTCGGCACCATGAACACATCGTCGTACGTCAGGTCGTACGGCGGCTTCAGGTCATTGAGGAAACGCACGTGCTGAACATCCCAGTCGTTCGAAGGATCCTTCTATGGCCTCGACAGGGCAGTCGAGGAAACGCACGTACTTCATTCTCCCATGACCGCGGGTTCACGCCGTCCGGGCCGATCGTCCAGGACATTACGGACCGGCTGGTCCTTTCCTACGGGACCTTGGTCCCGTGGGCGAGGGCGGGCCTCCGGGCGTGCGGCGGCGCGGCGGCCGGGCGGGCCCGGGGCGCGGGCCACGGGGTGGTGGGGGGCACGGGGGCGTGGTGTCCGGGGGCGGCGAGCAGCCGGGCCGCGTGGGCCACGCCGGCGAGGGTGACGTGGTGGTGCCAGCCCCGGAAGGAACGGCCCTCGAAGTCGCGGATCCCGACGGGCTCGCAGGTCCCGGCGAAGTCCAGGGAGACCCGGTCGGTGAGCTTGGCCAGCAGGAAGAGCTGGGCGAGGGGCCGGTCCCCGATGTTGGTGATCCAGAACTCGGCGGGCAGCGGGGCGGTCTCGGCCCGGGCGCCGACCAGGAGCAGCGGGGTGGGCGGTGCGGTCACGGGCCGGTCCTCCCCGGGGGTGGCGAGGACGGGGGCCGAGGTCAGCAGGGTCACCGCTCCCGCGGTACGGCCGTGGTGCCATTCGACGCCCCGGCGCCGGTGGCGCAGCGAGTCGATGAGTTCGCGGGCGGGCGCGGTGCGCGTCCCGGGTCCGTGACGGCCGGCTCCGCCGAAGGAGACGGGCAGCGAGCCGTCGACCTTGAGGACGAAGGGGATGTCCTGGAGGGCGAAGGCCTCGACGGTCCACGGGAGGTCGCTGTTGGAGACCTCCATCACCACCGGCCGGCGCTGGAGCTGCCATCCGGCGGCCATCCGCCGCACGGCGAGCACCGCGTCCTGCGCGGGGGTGAGGGAGCGTGCGGTGTCGGGAACGCCGGCCCGCCGACGGCGCAGCGGTTCGCCGGTCCACGGTCCGGGGAGGGTGAGGGTCCATTCGACGGGGAAGCCGGCGTCGCCGGAGACGAGCCAGATGCCGCCGGCCTGCTGGCAGTTGGCGGTGCGGCCGAGCTGTGGGACGAACTGCCGGCCGACGCCCACCGACCGGTCGCCGGCCTTCTCGACGACCATGGGCCGCACGACCCAGGCCAGGGGGCGTCGGGCGCCGCGGTCCAGGTACTGGGCGAGGGAGCGGCGGACCGGCGTCCAGTCCCAGGGGGATTTGCTGATGAACTGCTGGAGGCTCTGTTCCACGGAACCGCCTCCGGTTCCGGCGATGTTGCGGATCGTCTTCTTCCCGCCGGTCCGGAGCAGTCCGTTCAGATAGACGCGGGCCCAGTTCCGCTGATCCCGCCTGGGTAAGGACTCGAAGAACAGCGAGACGAACACGTCGATGACCTCGGAGATCTCCTTTGCGGAATCCTCCGACAGGACTGCGCGAGCCATCCGGGCCTCCCCCGCGACCAGCTGGATCCTTCGCCCCACTTGCCCGTCGGGAACGGCTTGCGCCACGGCGGCCGCTCCCGGGGCCGCCGACGGCTACGAGCCCGTACCGTCCGCCCTCCCCGCACACGCTACCCACAAAGCCCGGTCCGCGCGGGGCCCGGACATCGCGAAGTCCGGATCCGCGCGGCCCGGGTGCCTACCGGGCGCCCGTGATCCACGGGAGGGTGGCCGGGACCACCTGACATCGGGGAGAGGCACGCACACCATGACCACCACCGTCGAGTACATCCGCTACCGGATCGCCCCGGCCGACCAGGAGGCGTTCGAGCAGGCGTACGCCCGCGGGGCCGGGGCCCTGGCCGCGTCACCCGAGTGCGTCGACTACGAGCTGGCCCGCTGCGAGGAGGAACCGGAGCGCTACATCCTGCGGATCCGTTGGACGTCGATCGACGCCCACCTCAACGGCTTCCGCAAGGGCGAGCACTTCCCCGCGTTCTTCAGCGCGATCCGTCCGTACGTCACGGCCATCGAGGAGATGCAGCACTACCTCGTGACCGGCGTGGTGGGTCCCGGAAAGGCCGCCGACCGGTCATGAGCGGCACGCCCACGACCACGACCGGGTGGGCGGCGAAGAGACGGTGATCCGGACAGTGATCCGCCTCACCGACCCCTGGTGACCGTGTGGGGGCGGCCGGCCCGCCCCCGCGCACGTCCCGCCCGTCAGCTGCCGGCGCCGCCGGGGCGCGTCCGGCCCGGGGAGGTCGTCGCGGGTCCCGCGAGCAGCACGGTGAGCGGCGGGCGGCCGTCGTCGTCCTGCCGCCAGAAGTCGACGGCCTCCTCCAGGACCTCCCGCAGGGTCTCCCAGTCCGCCGGGCGGGCTTCGGCGTACTCCCGCCAGGACGTGACGGCGAGCAGCCGGCCGGGGGCGGGCGGCAGCCAGGAGAGGTCTGTCAGCACGTCCGCGAGGGCGTCCCAGTTGGCGCCGAACCATTCGGGGGCCCGCAGCGCGCGCCCGCAGCGGCGCATCAGCGCGGTCTTGCTCCGGACGCCCTCCAGGTCGAGCCGTACGGTCGTCCAGCCCGCCTCCTCGGCGGCCGCGAGGGCGGGGGCGAGAGGCTGCGGGTCCAGGGTCATCGGAGAACCGCCTTGAAGGTCTCGTAGTGGTCGTCCGTGTAGTAGAACTCCCCGCCCTGCCCCGTCACGATCCGTCGGGCCCCGCGGTCGCGTTCCCCCGGTGTCCTCACGGTGAACTCGTGGTAGTAGCCGCGCTTCTGCCGTGGCAGGACCTTCTCGAAGTTCCCGAAGACGGTGCCGTCCTGCCGGTACGCGTACGGTCCGCCCTTGTCGATCAGGGCGAGCACCTCGCGCGCCTGTGGCGGCAGCGCGTCCGCGCGTACGGTGGCCATCCCCTTCGCCCACCCGGGCAGCGCGGGGCGTCCCGTGGGCTCGCCTCCGGAGGAGGCCTCGGCGGTGGCGGGCGGGGCCGGGGCGGAGTCACCGCCGCAGCCCACCACACCGGCCAGCGCGGCACAGAGGAACAGCGCCCCCAGCACGCGCAGCAGTGATCGGGGCACGCTCCGAAAGATCATGCACCGATCGTGCCAAATATCCGATTCGCTCGCGAATCGCCCGGTCGCCTCAGAGAGCGGCCATCTTGGTGTACGGACTCAGGACGCGGCACTGGATCGAACCGAAGTCGACGAGAACGGCGATTCCCTCCTCAACACCGACGACACGGCCGAGGCCGTGCTCGTCGTGAGTCACCCGGTCGCCGACGCTGAACTGCCGGAGCGGCGGTTCCACGGGGGCCTTGAACGGGCTGGACGGCAAATGGCGGCGAGGTACTGCTGACTTAGTCATTGAATCCAGTATGCGCCCCCGGGGGCGCCTCGCGGTCCGCTGTTCGGGTCTCGATTCCGGCACCATCCCGATCACGGAACCGGGAAGCGGCCGCGGCCGACCCGGTCAGTCGTCGGGGTCGGCCCGGTCCAGCGCCGGCCGGAGCCCCGGAGCGGACTCGGTCAGCAGGTAGTCGGCGACCGCCGTGTCCGTGACGAGGCTGGTCACCAGGCCCGAGCGGAGCACCGCGCCGATCGCGGAAGCCTTGCGCAGCCCGCCCGCGATGGCCACGACCTCGGGGATCCGACGCAGCCGGTCCGCCTCCACGGTGATGCACCGCTCGCCCAGGTCCCGCCCCACCCGGCGCCCGTCGGCATCGAACAGATGGGCGGACATTTCGGCCGCGACGCCCAGCGAGGCGTAGTGCGCCCGCTCCTCGTCGGTCAGCATGTCGTGGACGGTCGAGATGCCCGGCTCCCAGGAGCCGATCGACACGGCCGCGACGGTCACCTTGTCGAAGTACTCGAAGGCCCGCGCGATCCCGGTCTGACCGCGCAGAGCGGCCGCGGTCGCGGGATCGGGCAGCAGCATCGGCGCGTAGATGGGGTGCGCGTCGCCGCCGGACACCTGCGCGGCCCTGCGCACGGCCTCCACGGACCCGCGCTCGGCGGTGCCCGCGTCGTACACGCCGGTCAGCTGGACGACGGTGCACGGGGGCAGCCGGTGCAGGGAGGCGGCCATGTGGATGGTGGAGCGCCCCCACGCCAGCCCCAGTACGTCGCCCTCGTTGACGAGCTCGCCCAGCAGGTCGGCCGCGACCGCGCCGAGGTTCTCCGGGTCCGGGGCGTCCTCGGTGGCGTCGGCCGGCGATTCCACCACGACGGCGTGCCGCAGCCCGTACCGGGCGCGGAGCGCGTCGGAGCGCTCCGCGTCCAGTTCCGCCGGCACCCGGATCTCGATGCGTACGAGGTCACGTTCGAGGGCGGTCTCCAGGACCCGGGCCACCTTGAAGCGGCTCACGCCGAACTCCTCGGCGATCTGGATCTTGGACTTGCCCTCCAGGTAGAAGCGGCGCGCCATGGCCGCCGCCTGCACCAGCTCCGCGGGTCCCATCCGCAGGGCTGACCGTCCCGCCGACATTGCAGACACCGCGTTCTCCTCACTGCTGTTCACACTGTCGTGTTCACACTCTCGACTCGCCGTTCATCCTGTCAGATCCGACGGCCGTTGATCAGCCCGGACGGCTTCCGTTCACCGAGCCGTTCACCAACGCTCGACTCAGTGGTCGCAACCCCATGGTGCGGCGGCGATCGCCGCGCCCGCCTGCTCGCGCAGGGTCCGTACGGCGGCGGCGGGATCGACCGCCCCGTAGACCGCGCTACCGGCCACGAAGACGTCCGCGCCGGCCTCCGCGACCCGCTCGATGGTCGAGGCCGAGACCCCGCCGTCGACCTGGAGCCACAGGTCCAGACCGTGCTTGGCGATCAGCTCACGGGTGCGGCGCACCTTGGGCAGCATGATGTCCAGGAACGACTGCCCGCCGAAACCCGGTTCGACCGTCATGATCAGCACCATGTCGAGCTCGGGGAGGATGTCCTCGTACTGCTCGATCGGGGTGCCCGGCTTGAGCGCCATGGCCGCCCGGGCGCCCTTGGCCCGGATCTCGCGCGCGAGGCGGACCGGCGCGGCGGCGGCCTCGGCGTGGAAGGTCACCGAGCCGGCGCCGGCCTCCACGTACTGCGGGGCCCAGCGGTCCGGGTCCTCGATCATGAGGTGCAGGTCCAGCGGGATGTCCGTGGCGCGGCTGAGCGACTCCACGATCGGCATGCCGAGGGTCAGGTTGGGGACGAAATGGTTGTCCATGACGTCGACGTGCAGCCAGTCGGCCCCCTCCACGGCCCTCGCCTCGTCGGCGAGTCGGGCGAAGTCGGCGGACAGGATGCTGGGATTGATCTGAACGGCCATGACCCAAGCCTGCCATGCCCTCGGCCACTTCCGGCCATGGCCCCGGAACTCGCCGTCGTGGTAGCGGCGCTTAAGTGATCATGAAGGATTTTTCACTTGCCCTTCGGTGTGACACCAGTCCAACGTTATGTCCATGACAGTCGCCACCCGGCGGCGCAGGCCACCCAGGAGGAGTCGCACCCGGCATGGCATCCGCTCCCTCACCGGCCGCCGGCGGCACCCCCGCCGCACCCGGCGGCACGGCCCCCGGCACCACCGGCACGGCCGCCCCCGCCCCACCGACCGGCGGTCCCTGGCACAGCAAGGACTTCCGCACCCTCTTCGGCGCCACGACCCTCAACCAGTTCGCCGCCAACGCCGGCCACGTCGCCGTCCCGCTCCTGGCCCTGACCGCGCTGGACGCGAGCGCCGGCCAGGTCGGCGCCCTCGCGGCGCTCTCCACCGCCGCCTTCCTCCTCATCGGCCTGCCGGCCGGCGCCTGGGTGGACCGCCTGCGCACCCGCGAGGTCCTCGTGGCCGCCGACCTCGCCCGCGCCGTGCTCCTGGCCTCCCTCCCGCTGTCCTGGTGGCTGGGCGCACTGGCCCTCCCCCAGCTGTACGCGGTCGTCCTGCTCACCGGCTGCGCCACCGTCTTCTCCGACGTCGGGGCCCAGAGCGTGCTCCCCCGGCTCGTCGGCCGGGACGGCCTGGTCCGGGCGAACGCGGCCGTCGTGACCCTCATGGCCGTCGCGAACATCGCCGGGCGGGGCGTCGGCGGGGCCCTGATCGCCGTCCTGACCGCACCCGTCGCCCTGGCCTGCTCGGCCGCCTGCTACCTCGTCTCCGCGCTCGGCCTGCTGCGGATCCGGCCCGCCCCGGCGCCGCCCGCCGCCGGGCGGACCCCGCTGCACACCCGGATCGCCGAGGGGCTGCGACACGTACTGGGCCACCCGGAGCTGCGTGCCCTGGCCCTGGCCGCGGGCCTGAACAACCTGGGCGGGGCCGTGCTCAACGCCATGCTCCCCGTGCTGTTCGTACGGGAGCTCGGGCTCTCCCCCGCCGCCCTCGGGTTGTTCTGGGCCGCCGGCGGTGCCGGGCTGCTCCTCGGCGCCCGCCTCGCCCGCCCGCTCTCCGCCAGGGTCGGCTACGGCCGCGCCCTCGTACTGACCCTGACCCCGGCGGCCCTGCTGGTGCCCCTGCTGGACCGGGGCGCCTGGCTCTGGCTCCCCGGAGCCGGGTGGCTGCTGTGCATGGCGAAGATCGGCTGCGACAACGTCCTGGGCGTGAGCCTGCGCCAGCACCTCACCCCGGACCCGCTCCTGGGCCGCATGAACGCCACCTTCCGCTTCATCCTGACCGGCGCCCTCGCCCTCGGCTCCGCCGCCTCGGGCCTCCTCGCGGAACTCACCACCCTCCACACGGCCCTGTGGGCCGGCGCAGCCGTCCTGTCCCTCTCCTGCGTCCCGATGCTCCTGTCACCGCTACGCGACCGCCGGACGGGCCCGCAGGGGACGGTCCGGGGTCGGGACGCCCACCACTTCCGCACCACGAACACGGAGGACGACCGCCATGCACAACCGCCCGCTGGGACGCAGTGACCTGTCCGTCTCCGAGATCGGCTACGGCGCCTGGGGCATCGGCGCCGCCGGCTGGTCGGGGGCCACCGAGGACGAGTCGGTGCGCGCCCTGCACCGGGCCGTCGACCTCGGCGTGAACTTCGTCGACACCGCACGCGGTTACGGGGAGAGCGAACGGATCGTCGGCCGCGTGGTCCGCGAACGCTCCGGCGACCAGGTGTACGTGGCGACCAAAGTGCCCCCGAAGAACGGCGTCTGGCCCGCTCCCGGGGGCATCGACCCCGCCGAGACCTTCCCCGGCGCGCACATCCGCGCGAGCCTGGAGACCAGCCTGTCGGCCTCCGGCCTGGACCACTTCGACGTCCTGCAGTTCCACATCTGGAGCGACGAGTGGGTCGGCCGCGGCGACTGGTTGGAGACGGTCGCCGACCTGAAGCAGCGGGGGTTGATCCGGCTGTTCGGCGTTTCCGTCAACGACCACCGACCCGAGAGCGCCCTCGCCCTCGTCCGCAGCGGCGTGGTGGACACCGTCCAGGTCATCCACAACATCTTCGACCAGTCACCGGCCGACGCCCTGTTCCCCGCCTGCGAGGAGCACGGCGTCGGCGTCATCGTCCGGGTGGCGCTCGACGAGGGCGGCCTCACCGGCCGCGTCACCGCCGGAACCACCTTCCCCGAAGGGGACTTCCGCGCCCGCTACTTCCGCGACGACCGGCCCGCGCGGGTCCAGCGGCACGTCGAGGCCATCACCGCCGACCTGGGCATCACCACCGACGACCTCGCGGAGACCGCCCTGCGCTTCGTCCTCAGCGCCCCCGCCGTCTCCACGGTCATCCCCGGCATGCGCACCGTGCGCAACGTGGAACGCAACGCCGCGGTCGGCGACGGCCGGCCCCTCTCCCCCGAGCAGCTCGCGGTCCTGGCGAAGCACCGCTGGGAGCGCAACTTCTACTCCTGACCCGCGCCCATCCGCCCGCGGGAGCCGCGTCGGTACCATGCCTCGGCATGATCACCAGTAGCAAGGACGACTACGAGGTCTCGACCGACCCGGACCGCCTCGACATCGACTCGGTCCACCGCTGGCTCTCGACCGACGCGTTCTGGGCGTTGGGGCGCAGTCGCGAAACGGTGGAGCGGTCGGTGCGCGGCTCGCTCAACTTCGGCGCCTACGACGCCGCCGGTGCCCAGGTCGCCTACGCGCGCGTCGTCACCGACCTGGCCACCTTCGCCTGGCTCTGCGACGTCTACGTGGCACCCGCGCACCGCGGCAGGGGCCTCGGCACCCGGCTGGCCGGCGCCGCGCTCGACCACCTGGCCCCCCACAGGCTCAAGCGCGTCCTGCTCTCCACCCTCGACGCCCACGACGTCTACGCCAAGGTCGGCTTCGTCCCCTTCCCGGACCCCGAGAAGTTGATGATCTGGACTCCGGAGGCGGCGGGCGAGGTCCCGACCGACGCGGCGGGGCCCACCGGGCCGGGATCGGCTCCGCCCGGGAACCACTGACCGGCCGGCCGCGGGCTCGGGCCCGCGGCCACGCCGGCCGTTACGCCGTGCGCCGCAGCAGCGCCAGGTACATGGCGTCCGTGCCGTGCAGGTGCGGCCACAGCTGGACGTCCGGGCCGTCGCCCAGCGCCGGTACGCCCGCCATGTACGGGCGGGCGTCGATCAGTTCGGCCGCCACCGGCGCCGCCGCGGCGCCCCGGCCCTTCAGGACGTCCTCCACGACCACCCGGGTCTCCGCCAGGTGCGGGGAGCAGGTCGCGTAGCCGACGACGCCACCGACCCGCACCGCGGCCAGCGCCTGCCGGAGCAACCCGCGCTGGAGCGGCGCGAAGCCCTCAAGGTCCTCGGGGCGGCGCCGCCAGCGGGCCTCCGGGCGGCGCCGGAGCGCGCCCAGGCCGGAGCAGGGGACGTCCACCAGGACCCGGTCGAAGGAGCCCGGCAGCCACGGGGGCCGCGTGCCGTCGGCCGCGATGACCTGGTACGGGCCGGGGTTGCCGGCCAGCGCCTGCCCCACGAGCCTCGCCCGGTGCGGTTGCTTCTCGGAGGCCAGCAGGAACGCCCCGCGCCGCGCGGCCAGCGCGCCCAGCAGGGCCGCCTTGCCGCCGGGGCCGGCGCAGCCGTCGAGCCAGCGCGCGTCGCGGCCCTCGATCGGCACCGCCGCCAGGGCCATGGCCACCAGCTGGCTGCCCTCGTCCTGCACACCGGCGCGGCCGTCGCGGACCGCCTCCAGCGCGCCCGGCTCGCCGCCCTCGGCCATCCGCACGGCGTACGGGGACCAGCGACCCGGCAGCGCCGAGTCCTCGCCGACCGCCTCCAGCAGTTCCTCGGGGGTGGACCGGCCCGGCCGGGCCACCAGCGTCACCTCGGGACGCTCGTTGTCTGCCTCGAGGAGGTCCTCGATCCCGGCGCGCCCGCCGCCCAGCGCGTCCCACAGCGCGCTGACCACCCAGCGGGGGTGGGAGTGGTACACGGCGAGGTGTTCCTCGGCGTCGTCCTCGTACGGCGGGGCCACCCGCTCCAGCCAGCCGTCCAGGTCGTGTGCGGCGATCTTGCGGAGCACCGCGTTCACGAACTTGGCCCGGCCGTCACCGAGGACGACCCGGGCCAACTCGACGCTCGCCGACACGGCGGCGTGCGTGGGGATGCGGGTGCCCAGGAGCTGGTGCGCGCCGAGCGAGAGCACGTCCAGCACCGGCGGGTCCACCTCCCGCAGGGGCCGGTCGATACAGGCCTTGATCACCGCGTCGTAGGTGCCCTGGCGGCGCAGCGTCCCGTAGACGAGCTCGGTGGCCAGTGCCGCGTCCCGTGCCTGGAAGCTCTCGTCCTGGCGGGCCTTGCGCAGCAGCGGGGGCAGGACGAGGTTCGCGTACGCGTCGCGCTCGTCCACCGCCCGGAGCACTTCGAAGGCCAGCATGCGGACGGGGTCCTTCTGCGGCCGGCGGTAGGGCTTGGCCTGCTTGCCGGACGGCTTGCCGCCGCCGGCGGGACGCCGGGCGGGCTGACGAGGCTGTTCGCTCACGTGAAAGGTGCTCCGGAGGTACGAGTGCTGCGAATGTGCGGAGGGGGGTGCGGAGGGGCCGGACCGGCGGGGTGCGCGGGCACGCGCCGGCGGGGGCGTCACCGCCGGGTTCAGCCTACGTCGGCCCCGCCGAGGCGCTCGCCGGGCGCGATCCGCACCCCGCGCGCCCAGTCGGCGGCCTTCATCGGCTTCTTGCCCTGCGGCTGGACCCACAGCAGCTCGACGGCGTGCGAGCCGGTGCCGACGTGGACGTTGTTCTTGGCCGGGGCGAGGACGCCGGGCGCCAGGTCCGTGCGGTCCGGGACCAGGCCGACGGAGATCAGCTTGAGCCGCTCGCCGCGGAAGACGGTCCACGCGCCCGGGGCCGGGGTGCAGCCGCGGACGACCCGGTCGACGCGCAGCGCGGGCGCGGCCCAGTCGATCCGGGCGTCCTCGACGGTGATCTTCGACGCGTGGGACACCCCGTCGGCGGGCTGCTGCACGGCGCGCAGGGTGCCGTCCTCGATGCCGTCCATGGTCGCGGCGAGCAGTCCGGCGCCGGCGAAGGCGAGCCGGGTCAGCAGGTCGCCGCTGGTGTCGGTCGGACGGACGTCCTCGGTGAGGATCCCGAAGACCGGGCCGGTGTCCAGCCCTTCCTCGATGCGGAAGGTGGAGGCGCCTGTGACCTGGTCGCCGGCCATGACGGAGTGCTGCACGGGCGCCGCGCCGCGCCAGGCGGGCAGCAGGGAGAAGTGCAGGTTGACCCATCCGTGGCGGGGGATCTCCAGGGCGCTCTTGGGGAGCAGCGCGCCGTAGGCCACGACGGGGCAGCAGTCGGGGGCGATCTCGCGCAGCCGGGCCTGGAACTCCTCGTCGCGCGGGCGGGCGGGCCGGAGGATCTCGATCCCGGCCTCCTCCGCGCGCTGCGCGACGGGGCTGGCGACCAGTCGGCGACCGCGTCCGGCCGGGGCGTCGGGCCGTGTGACGACGGCGGCGACCTCGTGCCGCCCGGAGGCGAGGAGGGCGTCCAGGGCGGGCACGGCGACCTCGGGGGTGCCTGCGAAGACCAGCTTCACTTGGGTCCTACCTCGCTATCCGGGCTGTCAGCAGCACACCAGTCTATGGGGCCCCCGCGAGGCCGCCCACCTGCGGTCCCGAGGGGGCGTACGCACACCCGCGCGCCTCTCGCATATGCCGACACGCCCCCAGTGCGTGACCTGGGCGCCGGGTGACGCGTTGGTCAAGAGAGATTGACCGAAACGGGCCGCGAATTGAGAACGGTGTCTGCGGCCCCATCCGCTCTTCAGCACCGGTTCGAGAGGCTTCTCCATGGCCGACCACGCCACCCATGACGCCCAAGCACGGGCCAGCCTGCACCTCCTGGTACGGGACATCGAGCGGGTTCGCCGGCAAGTGGACGCTCTGCGTACGCTCACCGCCCAGCTCGGCAACGTGTACCGCCCGCGCCGCTCCGGGCCCTCCACGGGCTTCGTCGTCTACGGCAGGGCACCGGCACCCACCGTCCGCCTCGCGCAGGAACTCCGGGACAGCGTCGAGACTCTGGTCACCGCGGCCGTGGACTTCGATCGCTCCCTCGGATTCTCGTGGGACGCCGTCGGCTCGGCGCTCGGCGTGACCAAGCAGGCGGTGCACCGCCGCTACGGGGCCCGCCGCGCGCAGACCGCCGAGTCCGCGGAGCAGCCCGCCGAGGGCACCACCACCCGGACCCTGGGCCCCCTGCCCACGATCCCGGCGGCCCGCTCGGTCCCGCCCCAGCCCGTCCGCGAGGACTCCGTGGCCGGGGCCTCCACCGCGTCGGCCGCGCGGACCCCGGCCTTCCCCGGCCCGCGCAACGGCTGACCCGGAGCCCGCCGCCGGGTCGCCGACTCCCGACGGACGGGGCCCGACTCCGCACCACCCGCCCTGGCGGAGTGACCACACCGGTCGCCCCGCCGGGGCGTCGGCGTATCCGGGCCGCTGCGGGATCCCGTGGCCCCGGCGGCGCCCGACGCCCCCGTCAGCCGATGTCCGACGGGTCGATGCGGACCCGGACCGCCTCCGCCACCGGCACCCCGCGCGCCATCCGGGCGGCCTGCGCCGCCTTGAGGGCGGCGGCCAGCGCGGCCCCGCTCCCGGGCGGGACCCGTACCAGGG